>NZ_CP026102.1:2248190-2569360 GCF_002902945.1 Paraburkholderia caribensis | reverse complement strand
TCTCCGCGAGGATCTTGCGCCGCGCGGGCAGCGCTTCGTCTGCAAAGTTCGCGGGACGGCCGCTCAGATCGGCCCACGCCTCGGCGAGCGGCGCCGCGCCGTCTGGATCGTGCAGCAGCGCGCCAGCGTCGTTCATGAAGTCGTAGCCCGTCGTGCCGTCGACGGGCCAATCGTCGCGCAGCGCTTCGCCGCGTCCGAGTATCTTCTCGACGACGATATACGGCGTCGTGCCCTCGCGCAGTTCCGACAGCCGCTGCCGCAGCCGCTGCGTGTACTCGCGCGGTTCCGCGAGCCCGTCGACATGGTCGATGCGCAAGCCGTCGATTACGCCCTCCGCATAGAGCCGGAAGATCAGCGCGTGCACGGCATCGAACACTTCGGGACGCTCGACGCGCACGGCCGCGAGCGTGCTGATATCGAAGAAGCGCCGCCAGTTCACTTCATCCGACGCCGTACGCCACCACGCGAGCCGGAAATGCTGCCGCTCGATCAGACGGTGCAGACGGTCGCGCGTGACGGGCTCGTTGGGCGAATACGCTTCGAGCACGAACTCGATCGCCGACGCGCCGTTTTGCCGCACGAATTCGCGCAGCGCTTCGCGGCCTTCAGCCGCGCGCGGATGATCGGCGGGTTGCGTGGTGATCGACGTGAAGCGCTCCGCGAGCGCGCTCAGATCCGCGCGATCCGCCGATTGCAGGATCGCCGCGTAATCGGTCGGGCAGACGGGACACGCGTGCTCGCCGTAGACGATGTTGAAACGCCCGTTGTCGGCGTCGAAGCGCAGCGCGATGCGGCCCGCGATCAGTTCCTCGCCGTAAGCCGCGCCGAGCACGGGCATCAGCACCTTGCCGCGCAGCGCCGGGTCGGGCGAGTGCCAGTCGACATCGAAAAAGCGCGCAAAGGCGCTATGGCGGCCCCATTCGAGAATGTCCTGCCACCACGCGTTGTGCTTGCTCATGCCCATGTGATTCGGCACGACGTCGACGATCAGGCCCATGCCGAGTTCATGCAGCTTGTCGGTCAGACGCCGCAGGCCGTTTTCGCCGCCGCACTCGGCGCTGACCTGGCCGTAGTCCACCGTGTCGTAGCCGTGTGTCGAGCCGGGCGTGGCCGTCGTGATCGGCGAAGCATACAGATGGCTCACGCCGAGCGCGGCGAAATAATCGACGTGCGCGAGCGCATCGTCGAACGTGAAGTCGCGATGGAACTGGAGTCGGAGCGTGGCGCGCGGAACAGTCATGGCGTGTCGGACAACGAAGAAGCAGAGGTTGAGTCGGTGCGCGCCTGCTGGATGGCGAGCAGGCGGTCGCAAAAGGCGTCGTTGGCGAACAGTGCGTCGACGGGCTGGATCACGCGGCGGCGCCAGTTCGGATGCTCGTCGATCGAACCGGGCAGATTCGGCTGATCGACGAGACCGAGCAGGTCTTCCAGCGGAAACGTGACGAGCGGCGACGGCGTGGCGGCAACGAACGCGAGCGCTTCATCGACGGGTGCCTCGCCGGGCGGCGGCGGCTCGACGTCGGGCGCGGCGACCCCGGCTTGCTGGAACGCGCGCCATAGCGCCGCGCGGTCGTCGTCGCGTTCGGCCTGGGCGAGCGCGACAGGATCGCGTCCATCGGCGCGCGCGGCCGTCTGACCGATGCGATTGCGCCACACGATGTCCTCGCCGCGCCACCAGCCGGAGACGGTCGGCAGGTCGTGCGTGGTCGTCGTCCCGACCGCGCCGTTATCCCATTCGCCAGGCGGCGTGAAGCCCTTGCCGTCTTTGGTGCGTTCGAACCACAGCACGCGGATACCGGCCAGGCCATGCTCGCTGAGCCGCTCGCGAAAACCCGGCGGCACGGTGCCGAGATCCTCGCCGATCACGATCGCGCGATGCCGCCACGATTCGAGCGCGATCAGCCGCAGCATGTCTTCGAGCGGATAGCGCAGGTACGCGCCGTTCTTCGCGCTTTCGCCTTCGGGGACGAGCCACAGCCGCCGCAACCCGAGGATGTGATCGATGCGGATGCCGCCCGCACAGGCGAACGCCGAGCGCAGCATGTCGATGAACGCCGAGAAGCCCTGATTGCGCATTGCGCGCGGCGAGAAGGTGGTGAGGCCCCACGCCTGGCCCGCCTGGTTGAACAGATCGGGCGGCGCGCCGACGGACACGCCGTGCAGCATGTCGTCGCGATACGACCAGGCGTGCGAGCCCGCGCTGTCGCAGCCGACGGCGAGATCCGCGATCAGGCCGATCGCCATGCCGGCATCGCGCGCCGCATGCTGCGCGTGCGACAGTCCTTTCGACGCGAGCCATTGCAGGAACAGATGAAACTCGACTTCGTGCCGGTGCTGGTTCGCAAAGGCCTCGACCTCGGGACTGCGCGGGTCCTGCAACGCGTCCGGCCACTTGCGCCAGTAGCCTTCGCCGCTGTTCAGCAACTGGAACGCATGCAGCGCTTCGAAGCGTGCATGATCTTCGAGCGCGCGTCCGCCGCGCTCGCAAAAGCCGTGAAATTCCAGCGCGCGTGGCGAGTCCTGCGCGCGGTCGTTTGCGCAGAAACGCTCGAACAACACGCGCAGCACCTTGAGCTTGAGCGGCGTCGCCGTCTTCCAGTCGATCAGCGGCAGTGTCTCGAGTTGCGGCCAGACGTCGGCGCCGCCGGCTGCATCGAGCGCGGCTTGCGCGGCCTGTGCGCCGAACACGGCGGCAGGATCGATATGGGTGACGTTCAACCACAGCCGCGACGACGGCGAATACGGACTGAACGAGCCCGGCAACGCGCTGAACATCGCGTGTGTCGGGCTGACGGCGAGCGCATGCGCGCCGCGTTTCGCGCTTTCGATCGCGAGCGTGGCCAGCGCCGTGTAATCCCCGATGCCGCCGTCGCCGACCCGCCGCAAGCCGTAGAGTTGCGCCGCGATGCCCCACAGCGGCGGCGCGTTGGTGTCGCCGCCGTGCATCGCGCGCCACGCGTCGGTGACCGTGTAGCACTGCGCAGGCGCGACGGCGAGCGTCATGCGGTGCTCGTTGAGCACGAGCGTGTGATAGCCGGGTTCGTCGATAGGCGACAGCAGCGCCGCTTCGCCCCTCGGCGCCGTGAAGCGTCCATCGATCAGCGAGCCGCTTTCCAGTTCGATCCGGTAGTGGCTGCCCGACTTGATCGCGGCGGCGGGCAAGGCGATGCCGCGTCCGCATTCGACCGTCATCAGCGGCGGCAGCTTGCGGCCCGACAACTCGGCTTCGAGCGCGCCCGCGCTCTGGCGAATCTGCGTGGCGTTGCCGCACGGCAGGCCCATGCGTTCGAGCAACGCGGCGAGCGTGCTGTCGGGCACGCGCTTCCTGTTGTGATGCGCGTCTTCCCATTCGACTTCGAAGCCTGCGCGTGCGGCGAGGGCGTCGATGGAAATGCCTGGGCGTCGGTTTGTAGCCACGCGTGTCGCTCCTTAGGTCGTTGCGTGCTTGCGCGCGTCGTGGCCGACGGCATATTCGCTGACGTCGCCGGTCAGCCATGCGACGAATGCGTTCGGTGGCAACTCGCCCGCGTCGATGCGATCGCGCACGCGCGGCGGCGTTTCGAATATCACCTTGCCCGCAGGGCGCTCGCCAAGCGGCAGGGCTTCATTGCCGAGATTCAGCACGATCGACAGCGTCTCGCCGTCGTCGAGTTTCCAGCGCGCGGTTAGCGCGTTCGCGTCGCTACCGCCGGCTGCCTTGAGGACCGTCGCACCGAGCGCCTTCGCATGGCGCAGGCGCGGCGCGATCAGCTTCGCGCGCACGGCGAGAGCGGATTTGTAGAAATGCATCCAGTCGAGCGCGTCCTTCGCGTCGGGCGTGTCGCCTTGCCGCCCGGCGGGCGGCGACGACATGGCGAGCGTCTGGGGATCGTTCGGGTCGGGAATCAGCGCGCGGCGCTTCTCGTCGGCGAACGCGGAGAAACGCGCGAATTCCTTGCGGCGTCCTTCGCGCACGGCATTCGCCAGATCGCCGGTGTAGTCGGTGAAGAACAGGAACGGCTGCTTCGAGCCATATTCCTCGTCCATGAACAGCAGCGGAATCTGCGGCGACAGCAGCAACAGGCCCGTGGCGGCGCGCAGCGCGTCATCGGCGCACAGCGTGCGCAGACGCTCGCCCATCGCGCGATTGCCGATCTGATCGTGGTTCTGCAAGAACGCCACGAACGATGTGGGCGGCAAATGGCCGCTCGGCTGGCCGCGCGGTTGGCCGTCGTGGATGGGCGAAGGGTCGCCCTGATAGCCGAAGCCGCTGCCGAGTATCCGCGCGAGCCGCTGGATCGGCTGATCGGCGTACGCGGCGTAGTAGCCTTCGTGTTCGCCCGTCAGCAGCACGTGCAGCGTGTTATGCGCGTCGTCGTTCCATTGCGCGGTGAAATGGCTGTCGAGCAGGTTCGCCGTATTGCGCTCGTTTTCCAGCACGAGATGCACGTGACGACCGTGTTGCACATGCGCGCGCACGTGATCGGCGAAACGGCGCAGCCAGTCGTCGTTGTCGATTGCGTGCACGGCATCGAGGCGCAAGCCGTCGAAGCGATATTCGTTGAGCCAGTAGAGCGCGTTGTCGCAGAAGAATTCGCACACTTCGCCGCGCTCGAAGTCGATTGCGGGACCCCACGGCGTGTGCGTGCCTTCGCGGAAGAACGGCTTCGCATACTGATGCAGATAGTTGCCGTCCGGGCCGAAGTGGTTGTACACCACGTCGAGGAACACCGCGAGGCCGTGCGCGTGCGCGGCGTCGATCAGCGCTTTCAGGTCGTCGGGACGTCCGTACGAGGAATCGGGGGCATAGGGCAGCACGCCGTCATAGCCCCAGTTGCGTGTGCCGGGAAAATCGTTGAGCGGCATCAGTTCGATTGCGGTGACGCCCAGCTCCGCGATGGCGGGCAGGCGCTTCATCACGCCGCCGTAGCCGCCCAGCGCGCCGACATGCAGTTCGTACAGCACCGTTTCTTCCCACGGCCGGCCACACCAGCCCGCGTGCTCCCATGTGTAGGCGCGCGGATCGATCACTTCGCTCGGGCCGTGCACGTCCTGCGGCTGAAAGCGCGACGCGGGGTCGGGAACCAGCAGCGCGCCGTCGAGCTTGTAGCGGTACAGCGTGCCCGCGCCGCAAGCTATTTCCGTTTCGAACCAGCCATTGCCCGTCGCGCTCATGTCGTGCGTGCCGGATGCATTGCCTGTTTCGACGACTACCTGCACCTTCGCGCACGACGGCGCCCACAGGCGAAAGCGCGTGCGCGGGTTCGCGCTCGCCGCGCCGAGCAGCTGCGCGCCGAACGGCAGGCAGTGCGCGTGATGATGCGCGTGAGGGTCGATTGGACGTTCATGCATGATTGTCACCATTCGTCGGCATGTTGATACGCACGCTCATTGCAGACCTTCCGGCATGGGCTTTCTGTTGATAATCGGGCGCTCGCGCGGTTAGCCGGACTGCTCGGTGTCGGGCATCGACGTGCCCGGGTCCGGCGGCAATGCGGTCAACAGACGCGGCCCGTACTGCGCGCCCGCGCGCCAGCTTGCCTGCCAGTCCGCGTCGCCCGTGGGCTGCGCCGCGAGCACCACCATGCTGTGCGCGGGCACTTCCAGGTCGGGCGCGGCGAGCGGCGCGGGCGGCGCTTCAGGGTTCGCCGTATCCAGCAGCACATGCCATTCCAGGTGCGGCGGCGGAGGCATGAAGCGCAGCGCCGCCGCCGATGCGTTCAACATCAACAACAATACTTCCGTTTCTCCATTCAGGCCTGCGCCCGCGCGCCGCAGCGTGAAGGCGCGGCCTTCGGGGTCCTGCCACGCTTCGATGGTCAGCGCTTCGCCGTGCTCGTCGAACCAGCCGACGTCGTAGAGACCCGGCAGCACTTCACGGTCGCCGAACAGGAAGCGGTTTTCGCGCAGCAGCGGATGCTGTTTTCGCAACGCGATGATGCGCGCGAAGAACATAGTCATTTTGCGCCCGTGTGGGAGCGCGGCACGTTCCCAATCTATCCAGGAAATTTCGTTATCCTGGCAATACGCGTTGTTGTTGCCGCGCTGGGTGCGGCCCATTTCGTCGCCAGCGAGCATCATCGGCGTGCCGAGCGCAACGAACAGCGTTGCGATCAGCGAACGCGAGACGCGCTCGCGCGCTTCGACGATGGCGGGTTCGTCGGTCGGACCTTCGACGCCCCAGTTCGAGCTGTAATTTTCGTTATGGCCGTCGTTGTTGTTTTCGCCGTTGATCTCGTTGTGTTTCTGCGAGTACGCCACGAGATCGAACAGCGTGAAGCCGTCGTGCGACGTGACGAAGTTGACCGACGCCGTCGGCTTGCGAAAGCGCCGGTTGAACAGATCCGCCGATCCCGTCAGCCGCGCGGCGAGATCGGGCCGCATGCCGGCGTCGCCGCGCCAGAAGCGGCGCACGGAATCGCGGAAACGGTCGTTCCATTCGCTGATGCCGGGCGGATGATTGCCGAGCTGATAGCCGCCCGGGCCGATGTCCCACGGTTCGGAAATCAGCTTGCGTTGCGACAGGATGGGATCTTGCCGTAGCGCGTCGAAGAAACCCGAGCCGGGATCGAAACCCGAATGCTCGCGTCCGAGCGTGACGCCGAGATCGAAACGAAAGCCGTCGATATTGAACGCGGTCGACCAGTAGCGCAGCGAATCCATCACCATTTGCAGGACGCGCGGATGGGGCACGTTGAGCGTGTTGCCGCAGCCGGTGTCGTTGATGTGATGGCGTTCGTCGCCTGGAATGAGGCGGTAATAGCTGGCGTTGTCGAGTCCGCGCCACGACACGGTGGGGCCCATCTCATTGCCTTCGCACGTGTGGTTGTAGACGACATCGAGTATTACCTCGATTCCTGCCGCGTGCAGTTGACGGACGGCGATGCGCATCTCGTCGAGCCGATGCGCGGTCAGGTAGGACGGTTCCGGCGCGAAGAACGCGGCCGTGTTGTAGCCCCAGTAGTTACGCAGTCCGCGCTCGACGAGAAAGCGGTCGTTGAGGAATGCGTGGACGGGGAGCAGTTCGACGGCGGTGACGCCGAGTTTTAGCAGATGCTCGATGAACTCTGGCGATGCGAGTGCGGCGAACGATCCACGTTCGGGCGTGCGGAGGTCTTTGCGTAGCATCGATGCGCCGCGCACGTGGGCTTCGTAGATGACGGTTTCATTCCACGGGACGTTGGGGCGTGTGTCGTGGGACCAGTCGAAGGCTTCGTCGACGACCACGCATTTGGGCATGGCTGGCGCCGAGTCTCTTCGGTCGATCGAGAGGTCCATTCTGTTCGAGTGGACGCGGTAGCTGAACAGAGCGTCTGACCATCGGAACTGGCCGATGAGTTTTCTTGCGTAGGGGTCTAGCAATAGTTTGTGCGGGTTGAAACGGTGACCATGCTGCGGTTGATAGGGGCCGTGGGCCCGGAATGCGTATACCGTGCCTGGGTGGGCGTGCGGCAGGTAGCCGTGCCATACCTCGTCGGTGCATTCTGGCAGCGCGTAACGCTTCAGTTCTTTTCTGCCGGTTGGCTCGAAGAGGCATAGCTCGATGCGTTGCGCGTTCGCGGAGAATACGGCGAAGTTCACGCCTAAGCCGTCCCAGCTTGAGCCTAAAGGGTACGGGGCGCCAGGTAGTAGTCTGTCTGGTAGTACGTGCGGCATGGCAAGTGGGTTCCCGTTGTTGTTGGTGTCGGTTTTGCTTTTGCTTTTGCTTTTGCTTTCGCTTTGCGCTGGCATCCGCGTTACGTTAGCTCGCTTCACGCGTCGCCCCTGTGCGGGGCGGCACCTACTTTTCTTTGCCGCCGCAAAGAAAAGTAGGCAAAAGAAAGCGGCTCACACCGCCAGCCTTTCTTCCCGCCTGAGGGCCCCCACAGGTTCTTACACTTCAAACGGCAATCACGTCATTCGTGCCCGTTGCCAGCGCTCCGAATACACGCCTCACCCGCTTCACACACCCGCGCTTCAACATGCCGTGCCACATAGTCGACCGCCGCCCAGGTGGCAAACTGTGTGTCGGCTTCTTGTACTTCGCACGCCTCACTCCGGACCGATTGCGCATGCGCACCACCCTGTAAGAGCCCTAACGTGTACGACGCGACAACCTGCACACAGTTTGCCACCTGGGCGGCACATACCGTTCGCTGCCGCTGGCCTTTGTACGGGTGCGTGAAGCGGGTGAGGCATGTATTCGGAGCGCTGGCAACGGGCACTGACCAGGGCACGGCGGCGTGAAGCGTGGGGACGTTGGGGGCCCGTGGACAAGAACATGGGCTGACGGTGTTAGCCGCTTTCTTTTGCCTACTTTTCTTTGCGGCGGCAAAGAAAAGTAGGTGCCGCCCCGCACAGGGGCGACGCGTGAAGCGAGCTAACGTATCGCGGATGCCAGCACAAAACTCCAAAACCCGAACCCTGCAACTGCAAACACCGGAACCCTAACCCCACGGCCTCGCAGAGAAAACGCAAACCCAAACCCAGCCCCAAACCTCAATCAGCCCGAAGCACAACAGTCGCCAGCGGCGGCAGCACCAAAGAGGCCGACTGCGGCCGCCCATGCGCGGCAACGTCATCTGTATAGATGACTCCACCGTTACCCACATTAGACCCACCATAAACCCCAGCATCGGAATTAACGATCTCAGCCCACCGCCCCGCGCGGGGCATCCCAATCCGATACGCATGCCGGGGCACCGGCGTAAAGTTGCAAACCGTAATCAGCTCGCGCCCCGCGCCATCCGTGCGCCGCCAGGCAAAAACCGAATTCACGCTATCGTCGCCAATGATCCACTCGAACCCCCCCGGCTCGGTATCGAGCCGATGCAACGCCGGTTCCTCGCGATAAAGCCGGTTCAAATCCCGCACGAGCCGCTGCACCCCATGGTGCAATTCATCATCGAGAAGATGCCAATGCGGCGACCCATCGTGATCGAACTCGGCCATCTGCCCAAACTCGCCGCCCATGAACATCAGCTTCTTGCCCGGATGGGCCCACATAAACGCAAAGTACGCGCGCAGATTCGCAAACTTCTGCCAGCGGTCGCCAGGCATCTTGCCCAGCAGCGATCCCTTGCCATGCACGACCTCGTCGTGCGAAAGCGGCAGCACGAATTTCTCGGAGTACGCATACACCATCGCAAACGTCATGTTGTGGTGATGCCATCGACGGTTGATCGGGTCTTCGTGCATGTAGTGCAGCGTATCGTGCATCCACCCCATGTTCCACTTGAACTGGAAGCCGAGCCCGCCATCCTCGATGCGCGCCGTCACACCCGGCCACGCCGTCGATTCCTCGGCGATCGTGATCGCCCCATGCACGTCCGGCATGTGCTGCACTTCGTGATTCAGCCGCTTCAAAAACGCAATCGATTCGAGATTCTCACGCCCGCCATAAATATTCGGCACCCACTCGCCCGCCGCACGCGAATAGTCGCGATACAGCATCGACGCGACGGCATCCACCCGCAAGCCATCGACGTGATAGCGCTTGAGCCACGCCAGCGCCGATGCGATCAGGAACGCGCTCACCTCGTTGCGGCCGAGGTTGTAGATCATCGTGTTCCAGTCCTGGTGATAGCCCTCGCGCGGGTCGGCGTGCTCGTAAAGCGGCGTGCCGTCGAACTCGATCAGTCCGTGTGCGTCGTTCGGAAAGTGCGCGGGCACCCAGTCGAGTATCACGCCCAGCCCCGCCTCGTGCGCGCGGTTGATAAAGCCCGCGAACTGCTCCGGCGTGCCGAAGCGCGCCGACGGCGCGAACTGCGACAACGGCTGATAACCCCACGATCCACCAAACGGATGCTCGGCAATCGGCATGAACTCGATATGCGTGAAGCCCATTTCCTTCGCATAAGGAATCAGCCGGTCCGCGAGCTCGGACCAGTTCAAGCCGCGATGCCCTTCCTCCGCGACGCGCAGCCACGATTCCGCATGCACCTCGTAGATCGAGATCGCCGATTGCGCGGTCTGCTTCGACGCGCGCGTCTGCATCCAGTCGCCGTCGGTCCACGGAAAACGCTCGACGGCGTCGACGTGCGCAACGACGGACGCCGTCGCGGGCGGCTTCTCGGTCTGCATCGCGCAAGGGTCGGCCTTGAGCGGCAACGGATGGCCGTCGCGCGCCAACATCTCGTACTTGTAGCGCGTGCCCGCGCCGATGCGCGGCACGAACAGTTCCCACACGCCGGCCTGATGGCGCAGCCGCATCGGATGACGGCGGCCGTCCCATGAGTTGAAGTCGCCCACCACCGACACCCGCCGCGCATTCGGCGCCCATACGGCAAAGCGCACGCCCGGCACGCCATCCAGCGTGAACGGCCGCGAGCCGAGGCATTCGAGCACCGCGTACGGATCGCCCCACGCGACGCGTTGCAAGGGCTCGTCGCCGAGTACGGGGCCGAACGAATACGTGTCCTCGATTTCCTGAACCGTCCCATGCCAGTCGATCCGCAAGCGATACGCCACGGCTTCGCTGACGGGACCCGCGAACAGGCCGCCCGGATGCAGTTGCTCCAGTTCGCCGAGCAGCCTGCCGTCGTCGCGCGCGATCACCGACACGCGCGCCGCGTTCGGCAGCATCACGCGCACGACGGGGCCGGCGCTCGTCTGGTGCATGCCGAGTTGCGAGAACGGATCGTGATGGCGCGCATCGACGAGCGCATCCAGGTCCACGCGATGCAGACCGGCCGCCTCAAGTTGAACGTTGTAGTGCTCACTCATAATCGCCCTCTGATGCTGCGGGAGGCGCCGACGCAGCCGCCGGCGAATGCGGCGCGGCGCCCGTGTCGCCCAGCAGGCGGCTCGTCAGCGCGGCAAGGCCGCGCACCGGCAAGCCGAGCCATGCGGGACGGTTGGCCGCCTCGTAGCGGATTTCATAAGCGGCCTTCTCGATCAGGAACAGATCGAGCAAGGCCTGTTCGTGCTCCGGCGCGACGAGCCGTTGCGGCGCGGCTTGCGTTGCCGCGCGGTACTCGGTGAGGAACGCCTCGGCAGCGGCGGCGCGGAAGCGCTCGAACAGCGCGCGCTTGCGGTCGGCCGTCATCTGCGGCGCGGCTTCCATTGTCGATTGCGCGGCGGCGCTCGCGTACGACAGCGAACGCAGCAGCCCCGCAACGTCGCGCAACGGGCTCGACTTCGCGCGCCGCTCCTCCAGTTCGCGCGCCGGCTCGCCTTCGAAGTCGATCAGGAAGGCGTCGCCCTGCGCCACGAGCACCTGGCCCAGATGGAAGTCGCCGTGAATGCGCGTGCGCAGCGCATGCGCGTCGGGCGTCACGAGCTTCGACACCGCTTCGACCAGCTTGTCCTTGCGGTCGAGAATGCTGCGGCCGAGCAGTGCGGCATCTTCGCCCAACTGATCGACGTTCTTCTCGAGCAGGTCGAGCGCGGTGGCAAGCAGTTTCTGCGTACCGTCGATCCACGCCTGCACCTGTTTGCTGTCAGCGGGTTCGGGATCGAATGCCGGGTTGTCCGATGGCGACGCGAGCGCGACGTGCAGCTCGCCGAGCCGCTTGCCGATGATCCCCATGTACGACGCGTAGCCTCCCGTCGCTTCTTCCTCGTTCACGCGGTCCTGGTTCGCCTGGTTCTCGTTGCTGGCGCCGTCGACGGCGAGCGCCAGTTCGTCGACCGAACGGCGCAGCGTGTCGAGCGCCCAGTTCCACGCGTCGCCCTGGTTGTCGACGAAGCCTTGCAGGATACACAGCGTATGCGGCACGTTCTCGGGATCGACGCGCACCACTTCGCCATACAGCGGCGCGGTGTTCGCGTAGCCGAGCTGCGTCAGATAGCGGCTCATTTCCGCTTCGGGGTGCACGCCCTTCAGCAGACGCCGCACGAGCTTCAGCACCACCTTGTCGGCGATCACGAGCGAACTGTTGCTCTGCTCGGCGGCGAGCCAGCGGATTTCGGGCTGGTCGCCAAGATCGAGTTCGTCGAAACGGTCGGTCGGAATGAAATGGATCGTGCTCTTTTGCACGGTCGGCACGCCGGCGCGCTCGCGCAGCTTGCGCAGCGTGCCGTATGCGAACTGCGGCAACGAGAACGCGTCCGTCAGATGGCCGACGTTGCGCCCGCGGCGCACGCGCGCCAGCGCCAGTTGCATGAAGAGCGGCGTGGTCGTGTCCGCGCCCCATGTGATGGCGAGCGGCAGCACGTAACGCTCGGTGTGGTCGCCGACATCCGCTTCGATCTCCGTGAACGCGAAGCCCGCTTCGGGGATCGTCGTGAGCGCGGCGAGGCGCACGGCATGCATCTTCTGATCCTTCGACGCAAACCATCTGCGGCGTCCCAGCCACGACGGCAGCACTTCCGATTCGAGCAGCCGCACGTTCTCGGGTGTCGGACCCGCCTGGCCTTCGCGGATCACGATGGTGACGAAATCGGGCAGCGGCTCGGACGGCGCCTGGCTCCATGTCGGACGGCCGCCGCCTTCGCAAAGCAGGAACCACAGGAAGCCGTACGGCGGGAAGGTCAGCAGATACGTCAGTTGCCCGATGCGCGGAAACACCGAGTCCGCCGTCATTTCGATGGGCACCGCGCCGTTGAATTCGGACAGATCGAGTTCGACCGCCTGCGGCGCACGCGACAGATTCGCGACGCACAGAATGGGCGGCTCGCCCGGCAGTTCGCGCAGATACGCGAGAATCTTGCGGTTGCTCGGCTTCAGGAAGCGGATCGTGCCGCGCCCGAACGTGTGCTTCGAGCGGCGCGTCGCGAGCATGCGCCGCGTCCAGTTGAGCAGCGAATGCGGATCGCGGCTCTGCGCTTCGACGTTGACGGCGTCGAAGCCATACAGCGAGCCCATGACGGGCGGCAGCACCAGTTGCTCGGGATCGGCGCGCGAGAACCCGCCGTTCCGGTCGGACGACCATTGCATCGGCGTGCGCACGCCGTCGCGGTCGCCGAGGTGAATGTTGTCGCCCATGCCGAGTTCGTCGCCGTAATAGATGACGGGCGTGCCCGGCATCGACAGCAGCAGCGAATTGATCAGCTCGATGCGGCGGCGGTCGCGCTCCATCAGTGGCGCGAGGCGCCGCCGGATGCCGAGATTCAGGCGTGCGCGCCGGTCGCTCGCATAGGTATTCCACAAATAATCGCGCTCGGAGTCCGTGACCATTTCGAGCGTGAGTTCATCGTGATTGCGCAGGAAGATCGCCCATTGGTTGGTCTCGGGGAGATCCGGCGTCTGCTTCATGATGTCGGTGATCGGAAAGCGGTCCTCGCTCGCAATCGACATGTAGATGCGCGGCATCAGCGGGAAGTGGAATGCCATGTGGCATTCGTCTTCGTTGCCGAAGTATTCCTGCACGTCTTCCGGCCACTGGTTCGCTTCGGCGAGCAGCATCCGGTTCGGATATTCGGCGTCGATGGTCGCGCGAATCTTCTTCAGGATCGCGTGTGTTTCGGGCAGATTCTCGTTGTTCGTGCCTTCGCGTTCGACGAGATACGGCACGGCATCCAGCCGCAACCCGTCGATCCCCAGATCGAGCCAGAAGCGCATCACCTGCAGCACTTCGCGCATCACCGAGGGATTGTCGAAGTTCAGGTCGGGCTGGTGCGAGTAGAAGCGGTGCCAGTAGTACTGGCCCGCAACGGGGTCATGGGTCCAGTTCGACGGTTCGCTGTCAATGAAAATGATGCGCGTCTGCTCGTACTTCTTGTCCGTGTCGGACCACACGTAGTAGTTGCGATGGTTCGAGCCGGGCTTCGCGCGGCGCGCGCGCTGGAACCACGGGTGCTGGTCCGACGTGTGGTTGATGACCAGCTCGGTGATCACATGCAGGCCGCGCGCGTGCGCTTCCTGGATGAAGCGCTTGACGTCGCCAATCGTGCCGTAGTCGGGATGCACGTTCTTGTAATCGGCGATGTCGTAGCCGTCGTCGCGGCGCGGCGACGGATAGAACGGCAGCAGCCAGATCGCGCTCACGCCGAGTTCCGCGATATAGTCCAGCTTCGCGATCAGGCCCGGGAAATCGCCGACGCCGTCGTTGTTCGCATCGAAGAACGACTTGATGTGCACCTGGTAGATGATCGCGTCCTTGTACCAGAGCGGATCGTCGGCGAGCGTCGACACCTTGGCGCGGCGCGATGGGCGCGGCTTCGCTGGAGCGGCCTCGGCCGTCGGGTCGGTGAAATGCTGCGACGTGCTTTCGGCGGGATCGTCACGTTTCATATCGCACCTTCATTGAATGTCGTGTCGTGAGCGGCCCGATGCGTGTCGCTCTCATCGGGAACAGCGTCGCGCGGCAGGCCGGCCGCGGGCGCGATGCGCCAGATCGCGAACGGCCGTGCGCCGGGATCGAGCCGCACGTGTTGCCATCTGCCATGCCATTGAAACTGCTCGCCCGTCATCTGGTCGATCACGTCGATGGCGCCGTGATCGTGCAGGCCCCAGGCGTTGAACGTGCCCCACGACAACTCGATATCCGCGCCCTGTTCGTTGTACGGATCGAGATTGATCGCGACGACGATCACGTTGTCGCGCGCCGGCGTGGCCTTTTCGAAGAACAGGATGCTCTCGTTGTGCGCGGGCAGGAACGTCAGATTCAGATGCGAGTGCAGCGCCGGGTTCGTGCGGCGAATGCGGTTCAGCTCCGTGATTTCGCGCACGATGTTGCCGGGCCGGTTCCAGTCCCATGCGCGGATCTGATACTTCTCCGAGTCCAGATACTCTTCGCTGTTCGGCAGCGCGGCGGCTTCGCACAGTTCGAAGCCGCTATACACGCCCCACAGTCCCGACAGCATCGTCGCGAGCGCGGCGCGAATCAGAAAGCCCGGACGCCCCTGCGCCTGCAGATGACGCGGGTTGATGTCCGGCGTGTTGACGAAGAAGTTAGGCCGGAAGAATTCGCGCAGATCGGTTTGCGTCAGTTGCGTCAGATATTCGGTGAAATCGCGCTTCGATTCGCGCCATGTGAAGTACGTGTACGACTGCGAGAAGCCGAGCTTCGCGAGCCGCGCCATCACGCGCGGACGCGTGAACGCTTCGGCGAGGAAGATCACGTCGGGATGCCGCGCGCGGACGTCGTTGATCATCCATTCCCAGAACGGGAAAGGTTTCGTGTGCGGATTGTCGACGCGGAAGATGCGCACGCCTGCATCGATCCAGAACAGGATCACGTCGCGTAGCGAAATCCACAAATCGGGCTTTGCATCGCGCGCGTAGAAGTCCGGATTCACGATGTCCTGATACTTCTTCGGCGGGTTCTCCGCGTAACGCAGCGTGCCGTCGGGACGCCACGCGAACCATGTGGGATGCTGCTTGAGCCACGGGTGATCGGGCGAGCATTGGATCGCGAAGTCGAGCGCGATTTCCAGGCCGTGATCGTGCGCGGCGGCGAGCATGCGCCTGAAATCGTCGAGCGTGCCGAGCTGCGGATGCACGGCATCGTGGCCCCCCGCTTCGCCGCCGATTGCATACGGGCTGCCCACGTCGTCCGGGCCAGGCGTCAGCGTGTTGTTGCGGCCCTTGCGGTTGGCGACGCCGATGGGGTGAATAGGCGGAAAGTACAGCACGTCGAAGCCCATGTCGCGGATGCGCGGCAGTTTGCCGATCACGTCGTCGAAGTTGCCGTGACGATGCTCGTCGTCGCTCATCGAGCGCGGAAAGATCTCGTACCAGCTGCCAAAGCGCGCACCCGCGCGTTCGGCATCGATGCGATAGACGACAGGATCGCGCGACAGCCCAGGCCGGTGACGTGCGGCGGCGAACGCGTCGGCCGTGGTCGGCGCGAGCACGATCGCGAGGCGCTCGCCCGTGTCGGCCTTCATGAACTCCTTGACGATCGCTTCGAGCTGCTGCCGCTGCGAGCCTTCGACCGTCTCCGTTTCCGCCAGCGCGAGCGCGAACAGATGCTTCGCCTCTTCGAGTTCGAGATCGACGGACTGATCGGCCTTCAGCTTCTTCTGCATGTGATCGACGAGCGACGCGAAATCGTCGCGCCACGCAATCACCGTGTATTCGTGACGCCCGACACGCTCCAGCGCAACGCGCGCTTCCCAGATGTCGTTGCCGGCGGGCTGCGCGGGCGTCATCGGTGCTTCGTGCCAGGCGGTTTCGTCGGCGGCGCGCCAGATCACGGCGGCCGCGATCTTGTCGTGGCCTTCGGCGAACACGGCGGCCGTGATGTGCACGCGTTCGCCGACGATGCGCTTGGCGGGGAAGCGTCCGTGATCGACGGCGGGCGACACGCTTTCGATCGCGACGCGCGAGCCCGCGATCGCATCGAGCACGCTCTTGTGTCCCGAGGTCTTCGTGTTTTTCTTGTCGATGGGCGGTGCAAGCACGACGGGCTTTTCGGCGACCGCGCGGAACAGACGGCACGCGCCCGGCGCGAGCGTGAATGGGGCGAGCGGCTGCGGCGCGCCGCGCGATTCGGTGCCGAGTGGCACGAAGCGCGTGAAGTCGCCCGGCACGCCGTCGAGAAAGCGCGCGGGATCGACGCGCACGGGCGTGCCCAACTCCGGGTTGATCGCCACCATCACGGCTTCGCCCGCGTCGCGCAAATCGCGCTGATCGCCGCGCAACAGGATCGCGGCGTGCGTGTCGGGGCCGGACAGCGAACGCAGCTCGCCATTGGTTTGCAACGGCCAGGTGTCGCGCGCGATCGCGTTCGCGTGACGCACGCGCTCGGAGAGATCGAAGCGCGCCGCGCCGCGCAGGCTCGCGTAGTGGGCGGCGTCGCCGAGCGTATGCGAGATCGGCTCGGCAATGCCATATTCGAAGCCCATCGGCATCATCCAGCCGGTGCCCGTCGAAACGGCTGTCAACAATGCGCGGCGATACGCGCGCTCGACGATCGCGGCATCGTGCACATGTTCGAGGTCGGCCGCGAGCCGCGTGCCGTAAGGCGCTTCCGGAAAGGCGACGGGCGAGCCGATGCGCATCAGCAGCGCGTGCTCGTCGAGCATCCACGGCGCGCGGAAGTCCCACCAGCGCGACGACGAAAACACGGCGTCGAAGCCCACGCCTTCGAGCGCGGCGACGTCCGCGCGCTCGAGGCCGGGCGTCGCGGCGAGAAAGCGCGTGGACGGATGGCGCGATGCGCGCACGGCCTCGAGCAGGCGCCGCCATGCGAAGGCGGGCACGCGGTGCGGCGAATCGAAACGGAATCCGCCGATGCCCGCATCCGCGAGCGCGTCGAGCGTCTGCGCCCACCAGTCGAGCAGCGGCGCAGCCGCGTGCTCGTCGTTGAAGTTCGCATACGCGACGTTGTCTTCGTGGCGTGCATGGCGCGGATCGAGCCGCGCTTCTTCCGGTTCGAACGGATGAAACCAGTCGCGGTGTTCACGAAACAGATTGCCGTCGGCGGCAGCGCGATCGATCACGAGATCGACCAGCAGCGTCAGGCCGTGCTGGCTCGCGGTTTCGGCCAGACGCTGCAGCACTTCATGCGCGCTCCCGGTGCCGGCGAACGCGGGATGCAGCCGCGCATGATCGCTGACGATCTGCGCGTGGCCGGCCTGTCCCGGCTGGAACAGTCCGCCGATCAGCACATGATCGAAACCGAGCGCCGCGGCATGCTCGAACTGCGCGGGCCACGCATCCAGCTGTCCGACCAGGGGAGAATGCACAAAGTAAATCCGCGGCGCATAGGCGTGAGGAGCTTCCATCGGTCGTTTCCAGATTTCGTCCTGCTGTGCGGCGTGGATGCACATGGGTGCGATCACGACCGCCTATTAGGCTTCAGAGCCGGATGCCGCGCGATGCGTCCTGCGACGGCGCGTACTGCTCAATGTAGTGCATTCATTGATCGACAGGCGGCGCGTCAGTTCAAAGAGTCTGCGACGGCGCCGCAAGTCGTCTGTCCGGGTTCAATCAACAGGCGGTGGTAGAGCAAGCGGTATGCCAGAAAGCGATACAGCAGGGTCAGGACTGAAGCGGCGAGATGCGTGCAAGGACGGCTGGTGCAGCCTGGTACGGCACGGCGAAAAAGATGCGGGCGCGGCGTCGTTCATACGAATGATGCCGCGCAACCGAAGGAAGACGTGTAATTCGGGCGCGTCGTCCGGCGGCTGTTACATGGCATGTTGCCATAGCCGCGGGCGCGGGGCTGCCGAAGGACTGCGCGCGCGATGGTTTCTGCGCGCGGCCCGCTACGATCCGAGCAAACCGGCCGCCATGTTGATGCACAGCCCGAGCACGGCTACGTTGAAATAGAACGACAGCACCGACTGCGCGAGCGCCGCGCGGCGCACCTCGCGCGAGCGCAGCACGACGTCCGACGTCTGCGATGCGACGGCGATCGTAAAGGAGAAGTACAGGAAGTCCCAATAGTTCGGATCGAGCTTGCGGTCGGGAAACTTCAGCGCGGTTTCCTGGGTGTCGGTTGCGAAGTGCAGGCGCGCGTAGTGCAGCGTGAAGATGGTGGGTATCAGGAACCACGCGCCGATCAGCGTGATGCCCGTCACGATGTAATGCGACACGCCCGTGCTGCCTTTCGACGACGCCAGCTCCAGCACGATGGCGGCCACGCTCGCGACCGTCGCGAGACAGACGACGGCGAGCACGACCCCCGCGTTCTCGTCTTCGCGCTGCGCAATGTCGCGCACGCGATCGTGATCGGCGCGTGCCATCTCCAGCCACATCAGCGCGAGATAGGCCCACACGGCGACGTCCCACGAGACCAGCACGCGGATCATCGGGCGTATGTGCACGCCCGCGAGCAGCACGCCGACCAGCACGCCGAGCACGAGGCCCGTCATCATGCGCGGGCGGTTGCGCAATACCTGTGGATAGACGCTCATGGGCGGGTGCTCCGGGCAGCGGAGCGTGACATCCGTATGTCTCGATGCATGTTCGAAAGTGGTGGTGAAGGTTGCGGCGATTCTACCGGGGGCATGATGGTGGATGATTTGTCGAAAAAGTTGTGGGGACGTTATAGGTTTCCGCAGTTTTGCTCACTGGGCTTGCATGCGGCTTTCATCCGTTGTTTCGTTCTCGCGCGCAGCGAACGGCGAGCATGCAAGGGCGGCAACATCGCTGCCGCACCCGGCCATCAGAGACCGCGAGACAGCGGTGCAAGACCGGTTTTCGGGCGGACGCCCGGCATGCGCGCATGGTCCGGCGCGAACCGAGCGACGCGCAGATGGCCGCCGTCGCGAACTATGTGACGAAACAGTTCGGCAATCCCCGCTCGACGCTGAGCGCGGAGCAGGTCGGCAGGCTGCGCGCCGTGCCGCAGTGAACGAACCGTGATCGAACCATGAGCGTGGCGACGGGAGCCTGCATGTTGGCGGCGGGAATGCGTATAGCTCGCAAACGGTCATGCACTACGCACGAATCCGGCTCACGAAAGGCGTGCGAACGCGAGATGCCGCGCATACGACGCTTGCACGCTCGCACTATCATGGTGTTATGGATTCCACACTTGTCACCGTCGTCCAACATCATCCCGTCAACCGGACCGGACGCGATTTCGTCGTCGGCGATCTGCACGGTTGCGTCGACGCGCTGCGCTTCCTGTTGCGCGAGGTCGATTTCGATCCGTCGCGCGACCGGCTGTTCTCCGTCGGCGATCTCGTCGATCGCGGCTCGCAGTCGGAAGAGGCGCTGGCGCTGCTCGACAAGCCCTGGTTCCATGCCGTGCTCGGCAATCACGAGGACGCGCTCTGCGCGGTCGCTGAAGGCAAGCTGAAGAAGCAGTGGTGGTATGGAATCGGCGGGCTGTGGAGCGTGCAGGTACCCATCGAAAGGCTGCGCGTCTATGCGCAGCGTCTGCGCACGCTGCCGCTGGTGCGCGTGATCGGCTCGGGCAGCGAGCGCTTCAACGTGCTGCATGCGGAATTTCTCGGCTCGGACGCCGAACTCGACGCCGACAACCTTTCCGAAGAAGTTCGCCAGCAACTGCTGTGGGGCCGCAGCCTGGCGATGGGCGCGGGCGATCCGATGCGCCAGCTTGGGCTGTCGCTCACCTATTGCGGCCATACGCCCGTGCGCGAAGTGCAGCAGATCGGCGCGCAGATGTTCATCGATACGGGCGCATTCGGTCCGGGCGGCAAGCTGACCATCGTCGAGGCGCGCACGACGAAGCGCTGGTCGGTGACGGTCGAACGGGCTCGTTCGGTCGGCGCTTCGGCGCTGGCATTGCCTTGAGCTTGCGTTCTGACGCGTCCGGCGCCGTAGCGTTTAGCCCACCTGATTCAGTTCGAAGACGATATCGACGGCGCTGCCGTTCCAGTTGTATTCCAGATACGCCGCGTGATGGCAGTCGCGCAGCAGCGTCGTTTTGAACGCGGCGAGGCATTCCCCGCCCGCATCCCGCACCGACGGATAGACGATGCCCGGCGCGCCCGCTGCGCGCGCCGCGCGGCCGAGCGCCTGGCCGGGCGTGTAGTCGTTCGGCGACAGCACTGAAACATCGACCGATCCGGCATCACGCAAGTCCACCACGTCGCCCTGCGCCATCACCGTGTAGAGGCGCATTTGCTGACGCATCGGCGGCTCCTGCGTGGCGGCGAGGAAGAGGCCCGAGTGATAACGCGTTTCGGCGATCGCGGTTTCGCGCGAGCGCGCGCAGTAGAACACGCCGTAGGTGCCGTCGGAGAAGCGGCTGCCTTGCGGATTCAGATGCGTGAGCGCGGCCATGATCGGCCCGTAGCCGGGACCGAAGCGCCGCTCCTCGCGCGGCACGAGATCGAGATCGCCGACTTCGGTGCGTACGCGGTCATTGGTCATGGCTTCGAGCGCGTAAAGCGCATCGAAGTCTTCAGGCGACGCGACGCGGTCGAACAGGTTGACGGCGGGAAAGCGCGTGGGGATCACGCGGAACGCAGGTGTCCAGGCGAGCGAGGCCACACGCCATTGGTCTTGCCATTGCAGTTCAGTCACGCCCAGCCGCCTCGCATTGCGTCGAGATACTGGCGCACGGCCACGAGGTCGCTGATGTTGCCCGCCAGCATGCGGTCCAGCGCGCGGCGGCCGCCGAACGGCGGCGCACTGTTGGGGCGCTTGATCCACGTGTCGGCGGCGGCAGGTTGCGGCAGCAGGATTTGCAATGCCTTGTAGATGCCGAGCAGAAGCGACAGCCGCTCCAGCGTGTCGCGGCCGAGGCGGGCCGTTTGCGGCGCGTTCTTCCATTTGAAGAAGGTGGAGCGGCCCGGCGAGCCGAGCAGGATGATCTGCTCTTCGGCGCTCAATTCCCAGTCGCGCGCGATGTTGAAGAACGCGCGCAGACCGGCGGCGGACATGTCCGCCATGGAGGGTTCGGCGGGCGGTCGTCGCAACGGGCGTTCGGCGCTCGAATAATGGGCAGCGGAAGACATGATCGGAGTCCTGAGTTGAACTTTTTATGCATATTAGTCTATATGCGGATTAATGCAAGCGCGGCTGTATAATCCGCCCTCCAGTTTTTGCACGGAGACTGCGGTGTCGCTGCGTTCGAAGGTGTGGGTGTCGGTTGGTTTGCTGTGCGTGTCGGTGGCGGCGCGCGCCGAGTACAAGGAAGTGTGGAATCCGCCTGAGGCCGCGCAGCACGCGAGGCACTCGAAGCACGTTGCCGGTGCGGGTGCATCGAAGGGCGCGCATCGGGGCAAGTCCGCGCCACATGCGAAAGTGGCGGGAAAGGCTGCCGTCCCGTCCGGGAAAACAAAAGCGACTAGCGCCGCCGTCAAAACGGCTCACGCGCCTGCGCCGCGCGATTCATCGCAAAAGCCTGCGCCTGCAAAGCCAGTCGTGGCTGCGGCCAAGCCTCGCCAGGCCGCGCAGAGCAGTGCGCCGCAAGCCAGCGCTCAACCGCCGCGCGAACTTCCGCCGATCCTCCACTAGCGCCCGCCAGCGCCTCACTGCGCGATCAACCCGTTCGTCACGAGCCGCAACGACTCGACTGAACGCGCGTCGCGCACGCGCGAATGGAGCGTCACACGCGATTCCGGCAGGGCCGGCAAGCCGAGCCGCGTGCCTGAATCGACCAATCCGCCTGGCGCGACACGCCTTGCCAGCGGCGACACGGCGAGCCCGGCCGCCGCCGCGGCGCCGACAGCCTGCACGCCGCCGCCGACAAACGCCTCGCGCCACGCGATCCCCGCGCCGTCCAGCGTGCGCAGCGCGACCGAGCGCACGTTGCAGGGTGCGGCCAGCAGCGCCAGCGGCAGCGGCTCGCCCGCGCGCGGCTGCCATTCGGGCGTCGCGAGCCAGGACAGCGGCTCGGTGAAGAGCAACTGGCCGTCTTCACGCGGTGCGTCGTCGGGCTCCGAACGCACGATCACGGCATCGAGCCGCCGTTCGTCGAACTGCTGCAACAGCGCGGACGACAACCCCATATGCAACTCCAGCACCAGCACTGGATCATGCGCATTGACGCGCGCGAGCAGCGCCGCGAGGTCGGTGCCCGCCACATGCTCGCTCAAGCCCAGCGAGAGCCGCCGTCTGTCGGCGGATAGCGCGCCGAGTGCGCGATCGTGCGCGCCCAGCAGGTCGCGCGCGCCGTCGAGAAATGCCTGGCCGTGCTCCGACAGCCGCACGACGCGCGGCGTGCGTTCCAGCAAAGGCTTGCCCAGATGCGCTTCGAGCCGTTTCAGCTTGAGGCTGACGGCGGACTGCGTGGTGTCGAGGGCATCGGCGGCGCGGGTGAAGCTGCGCAGATCCGCGACCAGCACGAAGGCGCGCACAGCATCGAGATCGAGTACTTTCATTTCAATTTAAAATAGATGAAATATCCAGCTATATCTGTTCATTATGATAATGCCGAACTAACCTGAGTGCACGTTCTGTTCATTCATAGGAGTTCGACATGCCTTTCACCCGAATCGCACTTCGTGCCGGCAAGCCTGCTGCTTACCGCGAGGCGCTCACGCAAGGCATCCAGCGCGCGCTGATTGCCGAGTTCAACGTCCCCGAAGACGACATCTTCATGGTCATCACCGAGCACGACGACAGCAACATCGTCTATGACCGCAACTATCTAGGCATCGCGCGCAGCGACGATCTCGTGCTGATCCAGCTCACCGTGACCAACAGCCGGACGCAGGAGCAGAAAAAGGCGCTCTTCAAACGCATCGCCGACAACCTCGCCGAGCATCCGGGCGTGCGGCGCGAGGACGTGTTCATCAATCTCGTCGAAGTGCTGAAGGAAAACTGGTCGTTCGGCAACGGGATCGCGCAGTACGCGCTCTGAGCGTTTGCGCCACGGCTTGCGTGCGGCTGGCGAAAGGGGCGTCGCTATAATGGATCGCACCTTCACCCGTCCTTCCGTCCTTCAGCCGACACGCACGCGAGCCATGACATCCGATAACAACAACGCTTCCCACGATGCCTTGCAATTTGGCGGCTCCGTCTGGTTCCGCTCGGGCGAGCAGGCGCTCGGCGGCACGCAGCGCATTGCACTGCTGGCGGCGATCGGCGAAACGGGCTCGATCACGGGCGCGGCCAAGGCGGTCGGCATGAGCTACAAGGCCGCGTGGGACGCCGTCGACGCGATGAACAACCTCGCGGGCGAAACGCTCGTGATCCGCTCGACGGGCGGCAAGGGCGGCGGCGGCACGACGCTCACGCCGCGCGCGCTGAGTCTGATCGATACGTTTCGCGCGGTCGAACGCGAGCACCGGCTGTTTCTCGAACGCGCGGGCGCGGCGATCGCCGGATTCTCCGACGACTGGCGGCTGATCGGCCGCATCGGCATGAAGACGAGCGCGCGCAACCAGTGGTACGGCAAGGTCAGTGCGATCCAGCGCGGCACGGTCAACGACGAAGTTGCATTGGCATTGCCCGGCGGCCAGTCCGTCGTCGCCGTCGTCACGCACGAAAGCACGGAGACGCTGGGGCTTGCTGTAGACGGCGAAGCGGTGGCGCTGGTCAAGGCGTCGTCGGTGCTGCTGGTTGCCGACGACGGCACGTCGGACCGGCTGTCGACCCGCAACCGCCTGCGCGGCACGGTGTCGGCGGTGCGGCGCGGCGCGGTGAATGCCGAGGTGTCGCTGACGCTCGAAGGCGGCGCGGTCGTGACGGCCGTCGTCACGAATGAGAGCGTCGAGGAGCTGGCAATCGCCGAAGGGCAGGCGCTCGTGGCCGCGTTCAAGGCGTCGAGCGTGATTCTGGGCGTGACAGCCGAGGCTTAACCGCCGAGGCTTAACCGCGCAGCGCCGTCTGCTAGGACACCGTGCGGGGATAGCCCGCGAAAGGCGCATTCTCGCGCACGCTGCCGTCATAAACCTGCACGACCTGATCGCCGAATGCGGCGACATCGTCGGGATCGTGCGTGATCAGTAGCATTGGAATGTCGAGCCGCGTTTGCAGATCGGAGAGTTCGCGCCGCATGCGCGCGCGCAGCGCGTGATCGAGCGCGGAAAACGGTTCGTCGAGCAACAGCAGGCGCGGCTTCGCAACGAGCGCACGTGCCAGCGCCACGCGCTGTCTTTGCCCGCCCGAAAGCTGTGCGGGATGATGGCCGGCCACCGTTTTCAGATCGAGCGCGTCGAGCCAGTAGTCGATCTGCGGATGCGAAAAACGCCGTCCCGGATTCAGCCAGCCTGTGTGCATCCCGAAACCGATGTTCTGCCGCACGTTCAGATGCGGGAACAGCGCGTAGTCCTGAAAGAGATACGCGAGACGGCGCGCCTGCGGCTTCTGGTCGATGCCGCGCGTGCTGTCGAAGAGCGGGTCGCCGTGCAGCACGATCTGGCCTTCGTCGGGACGCAGCAGGCCGGCGATCGCCTGCA
Organism: Paraburkholderia caribensis; assembly: GCF_002902945.1. Lineage (NCBI taxonomy): Bacteria > Pseudomonadati > Pseudomonadota > Betaproteobacteria > Burkholderiales > Burkholderiaceae > Paraburkholderia > Paraburkholderia caribensis. The sequence continues at coordinate 2,544,745 of NZ_CP026102.1, read as the reverse complement.
GCGTCAGGCTCTTGCCCGCGCCCGACGGGCCGAACAGCACCATGCGCTGCGCGCTCGCCGTGAACGACACATCGAGCTTGAACTGGCGTTCGGCCGTGCGCAGCGTTTTGCGGATATCGACGGTGAGCGGCATATCAGCGGGACGTCATCAGCGAGTGTTGCGGCACGAGCCTGCCCGCAAGCACGAGAATCAGGACGCAGGTGACCGAGGTCACGAGCACGAGGAAATTGGCCGTGCTGTCGTCGCCCGCCTGTACGGCGGCGTAGACGGCAACCGACAGCGTCTGCGTGCGGCCCGGCAGATTGCCCGCGATCATCAGCGTCGCGCCGAACTCGCCGAGCGCGCGCGCGAACGCGAGCAGGGCGCCCGCGAGAATGCCGCGCGACGCGAGCGGCAGCGTCACGCGGAAGAAGATCGCCGTTTCGCTGATGCCGAGCGTGCGCGCGGCGCGTTCCAGTTGCGGATCGACGGATTCGAACGCGGCTCGCGCCGACTTCAGCACGAGCGGAAACGCGACCACCATCGACGCGATCACCGCGCCTTGCCATGTGAACACCAGCTGGATATCGAAGCGGTCGAGCCACGCGCCGAACACGCCGCGCCGGCCGAGCAGCACGAGCAGGTAGTAGCCGAGCACCGTCGGCGGCATGACGAGCGGCAGCGTCAGCAGCGAATCGATCAGATCGCGCGCGCCCGAGTGCCAGCGCGCCAGGCCGAAGCCGGCCGCGACGCCGAATACGATGTTCAGCGCCGTCGCCCAGCCCGCGACTTTCAGCGACAGCAGCAGTGGAATCCAGGCCTGTTCCATGATGTCAGCGTCGTGCCTGGTCTCTGGCGGCGCGGCTTAGTGCGCCGGCTTGAAGCCGTACTTCGCGAGCACGGCCTGACCTGCCGGCGACAGCACGAAGGTGATGAACGACTGCGCGTCGGCGGCGTGCTTGCTGCCTTCGACCTGCGCGATCGGATAGGTAATCGGCGTCGTGGTCGGCACGGTCAGCGCGACCTTCACCTTGTCGGGCATGACGGCGGCGTCTGTGCCGAACACGAAGCCGGCGTCGACTTCGCCGCGCGACACGTAATCGAGGCTTTGCCGCACGTTCGACGCCAGCACGCCCTTCGCGCTGACGGCGTCCCACACGCCCGCCGCCCTCAGCGCGCCTTCCGTGTAGCGGCCGACAGGCACGGATGCCGGATCGCCGTATGAAACGCGTTTCACGCTCGCCGTCGTCAGCTCGTTCAGGTTCGACGGCGCGAGCTTGCTGTCCGTCGGCACGATCAGCACGAGCGAGTTCGCGGCGAAATCCTTGCGCGTCGACGACACGATCGCTTTTTGCCCGGCGGCCTTGTCCATCGCTTTCTGGTCGGCGGACGCGAACACGTCGGCGGGCGCGCCCTTCACGATCTGCTGCATCAGCACGTCGGAGGCGCCGAAATTGAACAGCAGCTTCGTGCCGGGATGCGCCTTCTCATACGCGTCGCCGACGGCCTTGAAGGCATTCGTCAGGCTCGCGGCCGCGGACACGACGAGTTCGTCAGCGCGGGCCTGCGCGGCGAAGGCAAACGAAATCGCGCTCGCGGCGAGCAGGGCAGGTTTCAGAAAGCGGATCATGCGCGGCAAGGACATGGGCAGATGGCGCCGGTTCGACCGGGGCGGGTTGAAAACGCCATCGTAATATATGTGGGGTTATAGCGGTCGGCATATTGAACATGTGGCGCGCAAGATAGCCGGTTTCGTGCGATTTATGCGTCGGAATCAGGCAAAGGCATAGCGACGTTGCGTGTTTTTTGCAACGGCGCGAGGGGTGCGACGGGCGCCGCGGGAGCGGTTGGCGCAGCGGGCGCGTAAGCGTCGCGCAACGCTTTCCAGCGGGCGCGGACGAACGGCCGGTCATGGCCGGAAATTTTCAGCGCGATATGCGTGACCCAGCGCTGGGTCGGCAGATGCACGGCGTGCAGAGCGAGTGTGATGATCGTCAGGCTCAACACCACGGGCACGACGGGCAGGCGCCCCGGCGGCGTGGCGTTCCACGCGATGCGGACGAACACGAGCGCCGTCAGCGCGCCGACGATGCAGCCCGTGATCGCCTCCGAAGGCGAATGGGCCTCGACGACGACGCGCGAAAACCCGACCAGCGCGCCGCCGAACAGCGCGAGCGCCACGCCCACGACGCGCACGGCGGGCGGCGCTGGCAGCAGAACGAGCAAGACGGCAACGGGGAACACGGCGGTGGCGAACATCGCGTGCCCGCTCAGGCCGGTGAAGTCCCATACTTGCACGCCGACCCCCCAGCCGAGGAACGCGATCTTCGTCGCCGTAACCAGCGCGATGGCGACGCCGAGCAGAAACAGCCACGCGGCCGCGAGCCGCCACGAATAACCGACGGTGAGCCACAGCGCGATGGCGAAGGCGAGCGGCAAGGTCAGACCGGCGCCGCCGAAATTGGTAACCAGAAGCCAGAATTGTGGTGACAGGTGAAGCATGGACAATCCTTAACGACATGTACGGGGCGCGAACCTGCCAACGGCCAAAGGCTTCCAGGCAGCCGGCGATGGTGCCCGATCGAGAAGGACATTCCCCGCTCGCGCGCATTCTATAAGTATAGAGGCACCCGTTACGCGACAGATGGAAGGAAAAGCGCGAAAACTGCCAGATGTTAGGACAATTCCGAAATTGTCTTGGTCGAAGGTCGGCGCGACGCGCATTTTCCCAAATCGGCCTCGGCCAGTGTCAGCATCGCATGGAGATTGATGTTATTGTGCATTGCACAAGTCTGCCGCAAGGCAGGGAGCATGAGTCCCTATTAGCGAGAAAATCCTATGCCGAAAAGCTTGACCAAAATCTGGCTAGGCGGCCTGAAACGTCTGTTTGCGATCCAGACGGAGCACGCACGCGCGACTACCAAGCGCAAGCCAAAACGGTCGTCAACCCGGACCGCCACGCGACCGGCCACGCCTGGCGTCGCGAAACCGTCGTCGAAAGTCCGGCAGACCGCCACGCGCGACGTGCCGCAGCGCGGCGCGCGCGAATCCCGCGTACGGCCACGCGCCGCTGCCTGGGCGAGCGGTTCGTGGACGCGCTCGTTCCACTCCGCGCCCGCCGCGCCCGGCAGCCTGGTCAACCATTTGCAGTACGGGCTGTATCTGCCCGCCGGCAAGCCTCTCAAGCACGCGCCGCTCCTCGTGATGCTGCACGGCTGCACGCAGTCCATCGACGAATTCGCCGAAGGCACGCGCATGAACCTGCTCGCCGACCGCTACGGCTTCGCCGTCGTGTACCCGGAGCAGTCGAAGCATGCCCATGCGCATCGCTGCTGGCATTGGTACGACGATACCGACCGCGCGGGCCGGGCGGAGGCGCGTGCCGTGGTGTCGCTCGTGGAGGCGCTGGTGGAAGCGCATGGGCTCGACCGCGAGCGCGTGTATGTCGCCGGAATATCGGCGGGCGCGGGGCTGACGTCGTTGCTGGCGCTGCACTTTCCCGAGCATTTCGCCGCCGTTGGGCTGCATTCGGGGCCCGCATTCGGCGATGCGCATTCCGGCATCGCCGCGATGGACGTGATGCGGCGCGGCACGCGGCAGGACCCCGTTGCGCTCGTCGACGCCGTCGCGGACGTGACGACGTATCCGGGCATGCCCGCGATCATCCTGCAGGGTGAAGCCGACCGCGTCGTCGCGCCTGTCAACGCCGAGCAACTGACCGAGCAGTTTTTGCGGCTGAACGGCATCGTCGATGCGCGGGGCGTGCGCAAGGTCGGCGACATCAAGGAGGACCGCAAGGCGACCGTCACGACGCGCGATTACACGCGTGGCGGGCGGCGCGTCGTGCGCCTGTGCCGCGTGCAGGGCCTCGGCCACGCGTGGAGCGGCGGTGACGATGCCGTGCCGTTCCATTCATCGAAAGGTCCGGATGCGTCCAGTCTGTTGTGGGACTTTTTCCGGCATCAGCGTCGTACCGAGTCGACGCGGTCCGCCAGAAGTACCGCCGACAGCCCCCGGCAGCGCGCGAGTTGACAAATTGCCACACTTCGAATTTTGGTGCTGGTGCAATCCTAGGGTTTTCCCTATAATAGGGGTTATCCCTAGGTGTCAGCCACCTAACGCCAAATTCGAGGTTCACCATGTATCTGATCAGCCGCCTTTTCCTGTTCCTGACCAAGTCCTACGACGTGCGTGTCAAAGAGCAAAACGACGCGTATCTGGCCGAAGCCACGGATCTGTACGACCTCGAGTTCCGCATGCGCAAGATCGACCGCGAAGCGCAACTGCGTCATCCGTCGTGGATGAGCCAGCACTAAGCAGCGGCAAGCACGGGCCGGCATGCGAGCCGGCCGTGCCATGAAAAGCGCTCAACGCGAGCGCAGCACGCCATAGCGCGCCAGTGTTTGCTCGCGCGCTTTTGCATGATCGACGACAGGCTGCGGATAGTCTTTCCCCAGCACCACGCCCCAGTCCTTCAGATCGTCGGGATTCGCCTGCCAGGGCGCGTGAATCCACCTCGCGGGCACGTTCTCCAGTTCAGGCAAGAAGCGCTTGATAAAGAGCCCTTGCGGATCGAACTTCTCCGATTGCGTCACCGGGTTGAAAATCCGGAACCACGGCTGCGCGTCGCAGCCCGTCGACGCCGCCCATTGCCAGCCGCCATTGTTCGCGGAGAAGTCGAAGTCGTTGAGCTTCTCCTCGAAGTAGCGCTCGCCACGTCGCCAGTCGATACCCAGATCCTTTGCCAGAAAACTCGCCGTCACCATCCGTAGCCGGTTGTGCATGAAGCCCGTCTGGTTCAGTTGCAGCATCGCGGCGTCGACGAGCGGATAGCCTGTGCGCCCTTCGCACCAGGCCGCGAATAGCGTGTCGGCGTGCCTGCCCGTTTCCCAGCGCAGCGTGTCGAATTCCGGCTTGAACGACGCGCGCTTCGCGATATGCGGATGATGCGCGAGGATCATGAAGTAGAAGTCCCGCCAGATCAGTTCCGATAGCCATGTGGCAGCGCCCTGGCCGTCGGGTTGCAGCGACATCCCGTGCGCGAGCCGCGCGAGCGTGCGGATCGAAACCGTACCGAAGCGCAGGTGCACCGACAGATGGCTCGTCCCGCGCGCGGCGGGAAAGTCGCGCCGGTCGGCGTAGCTGTCGATGCGGGTCCGAAAATCTTCAAGCAGCGTTTGCGCGCCGCTCATGCCCGACAGCAGCTCCGTTTCCGCCAGCTTGCCGGGCGCGAAGCCCATTTGGGCGAGCGTCGGCCATGCGTGATCGAGCTTGCGCGGCGGCCGCGCGAGACTCTGTGCGTACCGTTCGACGGGATAGGGCTTCAGATCGAACGGCGTCAACTTCTTGAGCCACGCGTTCTTGTACGGCGTGAACACTGCGAAGGGCTTGCCTTGTCCGTTGAGCAGTTCGTCGCGCTCGAAAATCACCTGGTCCTTGAACGTCAGCAACTGACGTCCGTCATCGCGCAGCTTTTCTGCGACGTTTTCATCGCGCTCGATCGCGACGGGCTCGTAGTCGTGATTGGTGAAAACGGCTTCGGTTTCGAGTTGCGCGGCGAGCCTGGGAATCTCTTGATGCGGATCGCCATGCACCACGATCAGTCCGCCGCCGCCTTGCTTCAGCGACTTCTCCAGCTCTTCCAGTGAAGCAAGAATGAATTCGATCCGCCGGTCCTGCACCTTGCCCTTGTGGTCATCGTGTTGATGCGCCCAATCGATCAATGGCTGAAGAATGGTCGTATCGAATACGAACACACACCAGACCCGCTCGCAATGCTTGAGCGCGTAATACAGCGCCGCGTTGTCCCCCGTGCGCAAGTCGCGGCGAAACCATACGAGTCCGTTCTGAAAGTGTGCGTCGAGCTGATAGGCGCGGGTCATGATCGATTGAGTTGTTGCGCGTCGGCGGATGCGGACGTCGGGCCGAAAAAGCCACCGCCGATGATAGTGTCCGCCCGCTGCAAACCCAATGTCCGTGGGATCGAAAATCGACGCAAAAATGAAGCAGCGCCCGCCTTTCGCACGAAAGGCGGGCGCTGCTTGCGAAGCGACGATCAATCCAGATCGACTCAAACCACGTTCACGCGCACATCGACATTACCGCGCGTCGCGTTCGAATACGGGCAAACCTGATGCGCCGCGTTCACCAACTCTTGCGCCGCCGCTGCGTCGAGGCCCGGCAGCGAGACGCGCAGTTCGATATCCAGCGCGAAACCGCCCTTGTCGTTCGGACCGACGCCGACGTCGGCCGTCACAGTCGTTTCAGCCGGCACGGCCTGCTTGCGCTGGCCGGCGACGAATTTCATCGCGCTCAGGAAACACGCCGAGTAGCCGGCAGCGAACAGTTGTTCCGGGTTCGTGCCTTGCGCGCCGTTGCCGCCGAGTTCGCGCGGTGCCGCCAGCTTCACGTCGAGCGCGTTATCCGACGAAACTGCGCGGCCATCGCGACCGCCATTGCTCGTTGCCGTTGCCTTGTACAGTACGTTCATGTTGACGCTCCTTGATCGGGTCCAATGATTGGTTCAGTGCTTGCCAGTGTTTCGCGTCATCGCTATCGAACTGGCATGGACAAAATATATCGCGCAAATCATTAGTGTGCAAACTAAATTGCCTATCGATGCGATAGGCACGCGCGCACGCGAGTCAGTAGCGTTCGAGATAGTCGTTCAGCGTGCCGCGCAACTGCTGCAGATCACTGCGCAGTCGCATCAGGAATTCGGGCGTTTGCTGGGTCGCGCAGAAGATTTCTCCCGGCACTTCGCGAGCGCTGCGCTTGAGCGCGACGCCAGACCTGGTCAGCCGGATGAAGACGAGCCGTTCATCTTCAGTGCCGCGCACGCGCTCGATAAACCCTTGCGATTCGAGCCGCTTCAGCAGCGGCGTGACTGTCGCCGAATCGAGGTTCAGGCGCGCGGCGATGTCTTTCACGGTAACGTCGTCGCTTTCCCAGAGGATCAGCATGGTCAGATACTGCGGATACGTGAGGCCGAGCCGGTCGAGAATCGGCTTGTAGGCTTTCGTCATCGCGAGGGAGGTCGAATAGAGCGCGAAGCAGAGTTGCTCGTCGAGCGTAACGGGAAAGGCGGTGCGCTGGGTCATGGACGTCCCCTGAAGCGAAGCGTGCAAATGGATTGCGTGCAAAGCATTGTGCCGCAAAAACGCGGCGCGAGGCGCCGCTGCTTCACACGCGGGCGCGGAAAATCCACGCCGCATGCGCAGCGCGGACCCGGAAAGCGGACCCGTAACGGGGAGTCGTTCAGGAAGACGACGAAGAGGAGGGGGCGGGCGGCAACGGCTGGCCGGGCGATTGCACGCCGAAGCAGCCGCGATACGTCGCGTAGAACGAGCAGTAGAGCATCGTTGTGACGATGATCGACGCGGGCATCAGGATCACCAGCGCGAGTTCGCCCGCGCCTAGCGCCTGCAGCAGCGCGGACAGTCCGAACGACACGGTGGTCGCGACCGCGAACCACAGCGCGCCATACACGATGAACGCGCCGCGATTGCGCCAGCAACTGACGATGCTGAAGAACATCGCCTTGATGGTCGGCACATCGTGCCACGCGGCGAGCACGGGCGCGAACCAGAACAGCATCGCGACGGGCACGTAGAACGCAAGCGCCGTCAGCACGGCGAGCGGTATGTCGCTATTGGCGACGGCTTCCGGCTGCATTGATTCGCCGCTGATCATCAGATGCAGCAACATGCCGCCGTCCGCGAGCGCGGAACCCATCAGCACGATCGCCATCGCGATGATGTACAGCACGCCGAGCAGCAGCAGGCGCTTCGACACCTGGCCGCCATACGAGCGGAACCCGTCGACAAGAATAGTGGGCAGCACAGGCTTGCCCGCGATGGTGTCGCGACACGCCGCCATGAAGCCGACGGCGACGCCTGGAATCAGCATGAGCGGCAGCACGCCGCCGATGATGGGAATCAGCGAGATCGCCGTCATCGCGAGCAGGTACGCGAAGAACAGCGTCAGAAATGCGAGCGGGTTCCTGCGAAACAGCCAGATGCCTTGCCGGAACCACACATAGCCGGTTTTCGCCGGAACTTCGATGAGTTGCATGAGGTATGGATGCCCAGGGTCTAGAGTGCGGCGCCCGCGAGGCGCTCGCGCAGGATGCGCTCGAAATGACCCGGATCGTGCGGCTTGAGCAGTTCGGCGGCGCGCGGCATATGGAAATCATACAGGCGCGAGACCCAGAAACGGTACGCGCCCGCGCGCAACATGTCGCCCCAGTGCCGGTTTTCGGCCGGAGTGAACGGGCGCACGGTCTGATACGAGCGCAGCAGCGCGTCGACGCGTGCGTCGTCGAGCTTGCCGGTCGCGAGGTCGACGCACCAGTCGTTGACGGTCACGGCGACGTCGAAGAGCCACTTGTCGCAGCCGGCGAAATAAAAGTCGAAGAAGCCGCCGAGCTCCACGTCATGATGCGTGCCGGGCGCCGCATGCGCGAACAGCACATTGTCGCGGAACAGATCGCAATGGCACGGGCCTTCGGGCAGCGACGCATAGTCCGCCGACGCGAAGAAGGTCTGTTGATGCGCGAGTTCTTCCGTGATGAGCGCCCGCTGTGCGTCCGTCAAGAACGGTACGACGCCAGGCACGGTCTCCTGCCACCACGGCAGGCTGCGCAGATTCGGCTGATGATGCGCGAAGTCGCGGCCCGCCAGGTGCAGACGCGCGAGCATCTGCCCCACTTCGACGCAGTGTGCGACGCCGGGCGTGAGTTCCGGCGCGCCGTCGAGCTTCGTGACGATGGTTGCGGGCTTGCCGTTGAGCATGCCAAACAGCGCGCCGTCGTCGCGCGGCATCGGGTCCGGCACGGGCACGCGGTGCGACGCCAGATGGCGCATCAGATCGAGATAGAACGGCAGTTGCTGCGTCGTGAGCTTTTCGAAGATGGTGAGGACGTACTCGCCGCGGGTGGTCGTCAGAAAGAAATTGCTGTTCTCGATACCGGATGTAATGCCGCGAAACTCGACGACATCGCCGAGATCGTAGTGGCGCATCCAGTCTGCGAGTTGGGCTTCGGTGACAGCGGTGAATACGGCCATGCGTGGGGCGTCGGATCAGGTTGGTCGGCTGGCGTTGAGCCAGTGCGAGGTTGGGGAAAGCGGGCTGAAAGCGTTGTTGCGATTCGCGCCGGGCTGATTTGGGCCGGCGGATCGGCTTGAAGCAAGCCGGCGCGCACGCCAAAAGGCAGCGCGCCGGCTCTCGGGGCAATCAGTAATGCAGGTTCACGGACGGCAGGCGCGCGGGCGGCTTGCCGGATTCGTACACGCGCGGCGACGTGTCGGTCGGCGCGCTCATCTGGTAGCGCGTGCCGAAGTTCGAGCGCACGTCGATTTCGACGGGCTTGCCCTTGTCGCGGTACTCGGTGATTTCGGTACCGTTGCCGCTGCGTTCGTGGAAGCTCGGCGTGCGCGGCTGGTTGATCTCGACTTTCGAGCTGACTTCGGCCGCGGGGCGGTTGATCGCTCTCAGATCCGGCAGGCCGGCCCGTTCGTTGGCGGCGGCTTGGGCGTCTGCGGCTGCCTGCGCCTCTTGCGCGGACGGGGCAGGCTGGGCAGCCATCGCGACGCCGCTGACGGCGAGCATCAGCGCAACGGCGACGGGGAAGAGCGGCTTCATGGTGTTTCTCCGATTAGGTGGCCCAATTCTAGCAAATCCACTGCTGCCCACGGGCATGAACAACGGGCGATAGCCTTATTTTGCGCGCTTCCCGCGCGAGCTGCAGAAAGGGCCGCCCTGCGTGCGCGGCAACACGCTAACCCGCGATGCGCGGGCGCGGGCACATCGAAAAGCGGTGGGTTCCGTGGTAATGTCATTGCATCAATCGAGGCGAACGAAGATGAACTACGAGACCAATCAACGCGCGGTGCATATGCCCGCAAACGCGTTCCCGACCGAGGCCTTCGGCGATGCAGCCGACGCCGTCACGCGCCTCTCCGCCATCTATGAAGCGAACACGTCGTTCCTGCGCGATGCGTTCGCGCGCTATCGCCGCAACGAACCGTTCGACCGGCGCGTGCGCGCGTGCTACCCGTTCGTGCGCGTGCGCACGGAGACCAACACGCATGTCGACTCGCGCCGCTCGTATGGCTTTGTCGCGGGTCCCGGCGTGTTCGAAACGACGGTGACGCGGCCCGATCTGTTCGGCAATTACTATCGCGAGCAATTGCGGCTGCTGGTGAAGAACCATCATGTTTCGGTCGAAGTGGGCGTGTCCGACCAGCCTATTCCCATCCACTTCGCGTTCGCCGAAGGCATTCACCTCGAGGGCGATCTGGACCGTGAACGACTGCTCGCGATGCGCGACGTGTTCGATTCGCCCGACCTCGCGTTGCTCGACGACCGCATCGTCAACGGCACGTACGAGCCGCTGCCGGGCGAGCCGCATCCGCTCGCCCTCTTCACGGCGGCGCGGGTCGATTTTTCGCTGCACCGGCTCAAGCACTACACGGCGACTTCACCGACGCATTGCCAGAACTACGTGCTGTACACGAACTATCAGTTCTATATCGACGAGTTCGTGAAGCTCGGCCGCACGATGATGGCGAAGACCGACGACGCCGATCTGCGGGCGTACCGCAGCGAGTACACGTCGTTTGTCGAACCGGGCGACGTGGTCACGTACAACGCGAATCTCGGCGAGCAGGAAGACGAGGGCCATGCGCCGCCGCGCCTGCCGCAGATGCCTGCTTATCACCTGAAGCGCGCGGACGGCAGTGGCATCACGATGATCAATATCGGTGTCGGGCCGTCGAACGCGAAGACGATTACCGATCACATCGCGGTGCTGCGTCCGCATGCGTGGATCATGCTCGGGCACTGCGCGGGGCTACGCAATACGCAGCGGCTTGGCGACTATGTGCTTGCGCACGGTTATGTGCGGGAGGATCACGTGCTCGACGACGATCTGCCGCTGTGGGTGCCGATTCCGGCGTTGGCCGAAGTGCAGGTCGCGCTCGAACGAGCGGTGGCGCAGGTCACGCAGCTGGACGGCGCCGAACTCAAGCGCGTGATGCGTACGGGCACGGTGGCGAGCGTCGATAACCGGAACTGGGAATTGCGGGATCATCGGGAGCCGGTGTTGCGGCTTTCGCAAAGCCGGGCTATTGCGCTCGATATGGAAAGTGCGACTATCGCCGCGAATGGGTTTCGGTTTCGGGTGCCTTACGGCACGTTGCTGTGTGTTTCGGATAAGCCCTTGCATGGGGAGCTGAAGCTGCCTGGTATGGCTGATCAGTTCTATCGCGCGCAGGTTGATCAGCATTTGCAGATCGGGGTGAAGGCGATGGAGATTCTGCGCACTAATGGGCTGCATAAGCTGCATAGCCGGAAGTTGCGGAGTTTTGCGGAAGTGGCGTTTCAGTAGTGTTTTTTTTGTCTGCGACGCTTTGGTTTGGTTTGGTTTGCTTGTTTTACTGCTGGCATCCGCGTTACGTTATCTAGCTTCAGGCGTCGCCCCTGTGCGGGGCGGCACCTACTTTTCTTTGCCGCCGCAAAGAAAAGTAGGCAAAAGAAAGCGGCTCACACCGCCAATTCTTGACGTTTACCCACGGGCCCCCAACGTCCCCACACTTCACACACCAGTGGCCCTGGTTGGTGTCCGTTGCCAACGCTTCGAACAGGCGCCTCACCCGCTTCGATTACCCGTACTCGGGCAAACGGCGGCGAACGGTATGTGCCGCCCAGGTGGCAAACTGTGTGTAGGTTGTCGCGTCGTATAGCCTGGCGCTCTTACCGGGTGGGGCGCGTGCGCAATCGGTCTGGAGTGAAGCGTGTGGAGCACCGAGGGCCGACACACAGTTTGCCACCTGGGCGGCGGTGGACTGGCTGGCGCGGCATGCCGAAACGCGGGGTGCTTGAAGTGGGTGAGGCGCTCATTCAGAGCGCTGGCAACGAACACGAATGACGTGATTGCCGTGTGAAGTGTGGGGACGTTGGGGGCCCGTGGACAAAGGTCAAGCGCTGGCGGTGTGAGCCGCTTTCTTTTGCCTACTTTTCTTTGCGGCGGCAAAGAAAAGTAGGTGCCGCCCCGCACAGGGGCGACGCTTGAAGCGAGCTAACGAATCGCGGATGCGAGCGAAAAGCCAAAGCAAACCACCCCGCGTCGCAGACAACCCAAAGCAACCCAAAGCAACCCAAAGCAACCCAAAGCAGGTGCAGCCCACATTCACCTCACACGTACGCCAACCCGACAAGCCCCACAACCGCCCCGCCTCCGAGCAACCACAACGGGTGAATGCGCGTCTTAAACGCAAGCACCGCGCACGCGCCCGTGATACCCCATGCAAGCCACGACGTATCCGACGACTTCGCGATCAGCAGCGCACTCGCCGCGACCAGCCCCGCCGTCACGGGCACCAGCCCTTTCTGCGCGACGCGCCGCCACGGCCGGTCCTTGAAGCGATTCCACGCGTGCATCGCGAGAATCGTCACGATGGACGACGGTCCGAACTTCGCCAGCGATGTCACCAACATTCCCGCCCAGCCCGCCACATGCCAGCCGACCAGCGTCACGACCATCATGTTGGGACCAGGCGCGGCCTGCGCAAGCGCGAACAGCGCGCTGAACTCGCTGGCGGGCATCCAGTGATGCACTTCGACGACCTGCCGCTGCATCTCCGGCAGGATCGTGTTGCCGCCGCCGAAAGCGAGCAGCGATAGCTGGCTGAAGATGACGGCAAGGGCGATCAGCGTTTCCATCATTTCGACACCTCGTTCGGCTGTGAGGACCCGGCAGCCGCTTCGGCTTTCGCCACGCGCGACGCGAGGAAAATGCTGAGCGGCGTCAGCACGAGCATCGTCGGCAGCAGCGGGAAGCGCAGCAGCGCAATCGCGACGAAGCCGAGCGCGGCGATCGCCGCGGCGCGCAAGTCGTGCCGCAGCGGCATCAGGATCTTGACGGCCATCGCGACCAGCAATCCCGCGGCGGCAGCCGCCAGCCCGGCGAACAGATGCTTGATGCGCGGATCGTTCTGCGTGTGCTCGTAAAGCACGCCCAGCGCGATCACCACCAGCGACGGCCCGGCGATCAGACCGAGAATGCCCGCCAGCGCGCCGCGCAAGCCCCGAAAGCGCATGCCGAGCGCCACCGACAGATTGATCACGTTGCCACCCGGCAGGAACTGGCACAGGCCCAGCAGATCGGTGAATTCGGCGGCCGTCAGCCAGCGGTGCTGGTCGACGATGGTCCGCCGCGCGAGCGGCAGCGCGCCGCCGAACGACGTCAGGCCGAGGCCCAGAAAGCCCATGAAGATTTCGCGCGTGGTCGGAGCGGGCGCGTGCTCCGGCGCGTCGGGGTGCTGATCCATGACGTTCACTATCCAGTACAAGCCGTGAAGGTTAACGCCGTTTGCCGATCGCTCAAAACGATTTCTAGGGCAAGCTCTTGTGATCTAGAATCACAAGGATGAACCGCAAGCTTCCCCCTTTTCCGGCGCTGCGCGCCTTCGAGGCCGCTGCCCGGCGCAACAGCTTCACGGCAGCCGCCGACGAACTCCATGTGACGCACGGTGCAATCAGCCGCCAGGTGGCCGCGCTCGAGGCGTGGGTCGGCGTGCAGGTCTTTCATCGTAACGGCAAGCGCGTGCGGCTGACGGAAGACGGCCGGCGCTATCTGTCGAAGGTGCAGGATGCGTTCGACAGCATTGCCGCCGCGACCGACCAGTTGCGCGACACGGGCGTCGTGCATGTGCTGCGCGTGAACGCGCTGCCCACCTTCGCAATGAAGTGGCTGTTGCCGCGTCTGTCGCAGTTTCAGCGGATGGCGCCGAACGTCGAGTTGCGGCTCGCGACATCGAACCAACCCGTTGAGACGCTCGACAGTTTCGACGTCGCCGTGCGGCGCGGGCCCGCGCACTGGCCGAATTGCGCGAGCGGCCAGTTTCTCGACGAAAGTGAAATTCCCGTGTGCAGTCCCGCGCTGCTGAAACGCCTGCCCATCCATACCGCCGACGACCTCGCACGTCACGTGCTGCTGCATTCGGATACGCGGCCGGACGCGTGGCATCACTGGCTGCAGGCGGCGGGCGTCAAGGCGAAGTGCCGCAAGAAACAGTCATTCGACCATTTCTATCTGGCCTTGCAGGCGGCTGTCGATGGACTGGGCGTCGCGCTCGGACCGCTGCCGCTGCTCGACGACGAACTCGCGTCAGGCCGGCTGGTGACGCCGCTGGAAGCGCCGCGCATCGATGCGCGCGGCTACTGGTGGGTCGCGCGGCGCGAGGTGGCGAACGCGCCGCTCGTCGAGCAGTTCTGCCGGTGGCTCGAAGCGCAGGCGAAGGAAACGAAGCAAGACGACGCACAAGAAAAAACGCGCGGCAAGTAGCCGCGCGTCGCGACGCGATGGCGCGTATCGCGGACGCGGCTTCTAACCAGCACGTATCCGCGAGGCGATTGCTTCAGAAGATCACAGATAGAACATCCGGTCTTCGTCCGACTTCGGCTGCTGTTCGGGCTGTTCTTCACGCTCTTCGTAGAACGCGAGCACCGCTTCGAGCACCTGGTCGGGATCGTCGATCACCTGCATCAGGTTCATGTCGCCAGGATTGATGAGGCCCATCGGCACCAGTTGCGATTCGAACCAGCCCAGCAGTCCCTTCCAGAACTCCGCGCCGACCAGAATGATGGGCACGTGCCGCGACTTCTTGGTTTGAATCAGCGTGAGCACTTCGGCCAGTTCGTCGAGCGTGCCGAAGCCGCCCGGCATCACGATGACGGCATCCGAGTTCTTCACGAACGTGACCTTGCGCGTGAAGAAGTGACGGAAGCGCAGCGAGATGTCCTGCCACTGGTTGCCCGACTGCTCATGCGGCAACTCGATGTTCAGGCCGACGGACGGCGCCTTGCCCGCATGCGCGCCCTTGTTGGCCGCTTCCATGATGCCCGGGCCGCCCCCGGAGATGACGGCGAAGCCCGCATCGGACAGTTTGCGCGCGATCTGCGTGGCCAGTTTGTAGTACGGCGAGTTCGGTTTCAGACGCGCCGAACCATAGATGCTCACGGCCGGGCGGATCTCCGAGAGGTACTCGGTCGCCTCGATAAACTCTGCCATAATCGTGAACATCTGCCACGATGCGCGGGCCTTCTTGGCTGTTGCGCGCTCTTGATCTGCGAGCGATCGCAGACTCGGAATCACTTTTCTCTTAGTCATAATGCCTGAAGAACAGAACCTGGAAGGTAAGACCCTGCTATTGGTTGACGGTTCGAGTTATCTATACCGGGCCTACCATGCGATGCCTGATTTGCGCGGTCCCGACGGCGCACCGACAGGTGCGCTCTACGGGATGATCAACATGCTGCGCCGTATGCGCAAGGAGGTTACGGCAGAGTATAGCGCGTGCGTGTTCGATGCCAAAGGCAAGACGTTTCGCGACGACTGGTATCCGCAATACAAGGCCAACCGTCCGTCGATGCCGGAAGATCTGTCGAAGCAGATCGAACCGATTCACGTCGCCGTGCGCTCGCTCGGCTGGCCGCTCCTGATGATCGAAGGTGTCGAGGCCGACGACGTGATCGGCACGCTTGCGAAGCGCGCCGAGGCGCGCGGCATGAACGTGATCGTATCCACTGGGGACAAGGATCTGGCGCAGCTCGTGACGGATCATGTCACCCTCATCAATACGATGACGAACGAGAAGCTCGACCGCGAAGGCGTCGTGGGCAAGTTCGGCGTACCGCCCGAGCGCATCGTCGACTACCTGTCGCTGATCGGCGATACCGTCGACAACGTACCGGGCGTCGAGAAATGCGGCCCGAAAACCGCGATCAAATGGCTCACGCAATTTGAAACCCTTGATGGCATCGTCGCACACGCGGATGAAATCAAAGGTGCGGTAGGAGACAATCTGCGACGCGCGCTCGATTTCCTGCCGATGGCACGAAAGCTCGTCACCGTCGAGACGGATTGCGATCTGACGAAACAGATTACCTCGTTCGAAGAAACACTCGCTACGCGCCCCGAGTCGCGCGAAGAACTGCGCGACGTGTTCACGCGCAGCGGCTTCAAGACGTGGCTGCGCGAAGTGGAAATTGCCGATGCCGTCGAAGGGCCCGAGACGGATGTGCCGCCCGCGCCGACCGTCGACGGCGAGCATGAGTACGACACCGTGCAGACGTGGGAGCAGTTCGACGCGTGGCTCGCCAAGATCGACGCGGCTGACATTACTTCGTTCGATACCGAAACCACGTCGCTCGATCCGATGACGGCGCAGATCGTCGGCATCTCGATCGCGGTCGAAGCAGGCAAGGCGGCGTACATTCCGCTCGCGCATCGCGGGCCCGACGCGCCCGTCCAGTTGCCGCGCGACGAAGTGCTCGCAAAGCTCAAGCCCTGGCTCGAAAGTAAGGACAAGAAGAAGGTTGGCCAGCATCTGAAGTACGACGAGCAGGTGCTCGCGAACTACGGCATCGTCATGGACGGCATCGAGCATGACACGCTGCTGCAGTCGTACGTGCTCGAATCGCATCGTCCGCATGACATGGACAACCTCGCGCTGCGTCACCTCGGACTGAAGACGATCAAGTATGAAGACGTCGCGGGCAAGGGTGCATCGCAGATCGGCTTCGACGAGGTCGCGCTCGACAAGGCCGCCGAATACGCGGCCGAAGATGCCGACATCACGTTGCGTCTGCATCAGACGCTGTATCCGCAGGTCGCCGCGGAAGCGCAACTCGATCATGTGTACCGCGACATCGAAGTGCCGACGTCTCGCGTGCTGCGCAAGATGGAGCGCAACGGCGTGTTGATCGATGCGGAAAAGCTGCGCGTGCAAAGCAACGAGATCGCCACGCGTCTGGTCGAACTCGAAAAACAGGCGTACGAATTCGCTGGCGGCGAATTCAATCTCGGCTCGCCGAAGCAGATCGGCCAGATCTTCTTCGAGAAGCTCGAATTGCCCGTCATCAAGAAGACGCCGAGCGGCGCGCCGTCCACCGACGAAGAAGTACTGCAAAAGCTCGCGGAAGACTATCCGCTGCCGAAGGTCTTGCTCGAACATCGCGGGCTGTCGAAGCTCAAGTCGACGTACACCGACAAGCTGCCGCGCATGGTCAACGCCACCACGGGCCGCGTGCACACGAACTATGCGCAGGCGGTTGCCGTAACGGGCCGCCTTGCATCGAACGATCCCAATCTGCAGAACATTCCCGTGCGCACGGGTGAAGGCCGCCGCATCCGCGAAGCCTTCATTGCGCCGCCGGGACACAAGCTGGTGTCGGCGGACTACTCGCAGATCGAACTGCGCATCATGGCGCATATCTCAGGCGACGAAGCGCTGCTGCGCGCGTTCAAACAGGGCGAGGACATTCACCGGGCCACGGCCGCCGAAGTATTCAGCGTGACGCCGCTCGAAGTGTCGAACGATCAGCGGCGTATCGCGAAGGTCATCAACTTCGGCCTGATCTACGGCATGAGCTCCTTCGGCCTCGCGTCGAATCTCGGCATCACACGCGATGCAGCGAAGCTTTATATCGACCGCTATTTCGCGCGTTATCCGGGGGTCGCCGCCTACATGGAGAACACGCGGACGAGCGCGAAGATGAAGGGCTACGTCGAAACCGTGTTCGGCCGCCGTCTGTGGCTGCCCGAGATCAACGGCGGCAACGGCCCGCGCCGTCAGGCGGCGGAGCGCGCCGCGATCAATGCGCCGATGCAGGGCACGGCCGCCGACCTGATCAAGATGTCGATGATCGCGGTGCAGAACTGGATCGAGACATCGGGCATCCGCACGCGCATGATCATGCAGGTGCACGACGAACTGATCCTCGAAGTGCCGGACGACGAACTATCCGACGTACGTAAGCGCTTGCCGGAACTGATGTGCGGCGTCGCGCAACTGAAGGTGCCGCTGGTCGCCGAAGTGGGCGCGGGCGCGAACTGGGAGGAGGCGCACTGAGCGCATATCGAGGCCTGGAATCGCGCGCTGACATGTCAGTCATGCTTTTCATGCCACACTGACACAGCATTGTTGCTTCTTCAGGTCAATGGGATAACGTCGCTCGCATGTCACAGTTATGTTTTGACAGGCTTGTGACTTGTCCCGTTGCTCGCCGACAATCGACACTACGCGATTACACAGCGGACGCACGCGCGCCGCATCGACGCACAGCTTTATCGGTCAATACGGAGAGTTCTGATGCATCGTTTTGTCGTCGTAGGTGGAGGCGCGGGAGGCCTGGAGCTGGCGACGCGGCTCGGCGATCGCTATGCGCGCAGAAAGAGCGGCGGTGAGCCGCGCGCGCAGGTTACGCTGGTCGATCGTTATCCGACCCATATCTGGAAGCCACTGCTGCACGAGGTGGCGGCGGGCAGCATGGACCCGTTCACGCAAGAGCTGGAGTACGCCGCGCAGGCGCGCTGGCACGGCTTCGAATTTCAACAGGGTGAACTGGTGGGCCTCGACCGCACGGCGAAGTCCATCCGGCTTGGCCGCGTGCTCGACGACGACGGCGCCGAACTGCTCCCCGAACGGGTTCTGGAATACGACACGCTCGTCATCGCGATCGGCAGTACGACGCACTTCTTCGGCGTGCAGGGCGCGCCCGAATATTCACTCGCACTCGATACCGTTCAGCAGGCCGAGCGGTTCCGCAAGCGTCTGATCGCCGCCTGCATGCGGGCCGAGCATCAGGCGCACGAACCTGTTGAAACGAATCCCGGCACGACGTCGACGGAACCGCGCATCCAGGTCGCGATTGTCGGCGGCGGCGCGACGGGTGTCGAATTGTCGGCGGAACTGCGCAATACGGCGCAGGTGCTGTCGGCCTATGGGCTGCACAAGCTCGATCCACGCCACGATGTCGGCATTGTGCTGATCGAGGCCGGGCCGCGCATTCTGCCGGCGCTTCAGGAACGCGTATCGACGGCCACGTCCGAGCTGCTGCAAAAGCTCGGCGTGAAGCTGATGGTCGGCGAGACGGTCGCGGAAGTCGCGCCGGGCGTCGTGCGCACCGCGAGCGGCAAGACAGTGCGCGCCGATCTGACCGTGTGGGCGGCGGGCATCAAGGCGCCGCCCGTGCTGAGCCAGCTCGACGGCCTGCCCGTGAACAGGCTCGGTCAGCTCGAAGTGCGTCCCACGCTGCAGACCATGATCGACGACAACGTGTTCGCGTTAGGCGATTGTGCCGCGTGTGCGTGGCCGGGCAACGAACGCAACGTGCCGCCGCGCGCGCAGGCCGCGCACCAGCAGGCAAGCTTCCTGCTGCGGGCGCTCGGCAACCGGCTCGAAGGCCGGCCGCTGCCGGAGTTCACGTATCGCGACTTCGGCTCGCTGGTGTCGCTCGGGCACTTCAGCGCCGTGGGCAATCTGATGGGCGGCGTGATCGGCGGCAACATGCTGATCGAAGGGCTGTTCGCGCGCTTCATGTATATGTCGTTGTACCGGCTGCATATCGCCGCGCTGCACGGCTATGCGCGCATGGTGCTGGATACCTTCGCGCACTGGCTGCGGCGCACGACGCTGCCGCGCGTCAAGCTGCACTGAGTCTTCCTTGACGCTTCATTGAACCGCTACTGATCGATATCGATGCTTCTGCAACAGGATGTGCTTTGCGCGTATCCTGTTGGCTCCTTGCCGTCCACCCATTCCAAACGAGGAGCACAGCATGTTGAAGCCAGAAGTCGACAGTCTCGTTCCGCATGTTCCCTTCGACCGGCGCACCTTCATCAAGGCGGCGCTCGGCACGGGCTTCGCGGCATGCGTGCTGCCCGTGTCCGCGCAGACTATCCATACGGACAGTGAGGGTCTGGAGGCGGGCGAAGTCAGCATCAAATCGGGCGATACGATGGTGCCCGCCTATCGCGCACAGCCCAAGGGCAAGACGCATTTGCCCGTGATCATCGTGGTTCATGAGATTTTCGGCGTGCACGAGCATATCGCCGACGTCTGCCGGCGCTTCGCGAAGCAGGGCTATCTGGCCATCGCGCCTGATCTTTATAAGCGCCAGGGCGATCCGACCCAATACCCGTCGATGCAGCAGCTCAACGAGCAACTCGTCAGCAAGGTGCCCGACTCGCAGGTGCTCGCCGATCTCGACGCGACCTTCAAATGGGCAGGCGAGCATGGCGGCGATGTGAACAAGGTGGGGATCAACGGCTTCTGCTGGGGCGGGCGCATTGCGTGGTTGTATGCGGAGCACAATCCGCGGCTGAAGGCGGCGGTTGCGTGGTATGGGCGTGTGGCCGGCAACCAGACGCCGATGACGCCAGCCAACCCGATCGACCGCGTGTCCGATCTGCAGGTGCCCGTGCTGGGGTTGTACGGCCGGCAGGACCAGAGCATCCCGCAGGAGTCGCTCGACAAGATGAAGCAGGCGATCGCGCAGGGGCCGCAGGCGGGGCGCGGCTCGGAGTTTGTCGTCTATGACGACGCGGGGCATGCGTTCTTTGCGGATTATCGGCCGAGCTACAAGCAAGCCGACGCCGAAGACGGTTGGCGCCGCACGCTTGCATGGTTCAAGGCGCACGGAGTGGGTTGAGTTTTCCTGCGTGTGCGGTGCCGGCGATCGTCCGCGGTCGCCGGCGCCGCTGTCAACAAAGAGGTTACGGATTCGGTCCCGTCGCCACAGGCCGCGACGTATCCGAACTCCATTCGCTCCACGATCCGGGGTACAGCGCCGCGCCATGCAGCCCGGCGATTTCCATCGCCAGCGCGTTGTGGCAAGCGGTGACGCCCGAGCCGCATTGCAGCACCACATGCTCGGCGGACACGCCCGCGGGAATCACCGCGTTGAAGTCGTCGCGCAGCGTGTGTGCGGACTTGAAGCGCCCGTCTGCCGTCAGGTTGTCCTTGAAGAAGCGGTTGCGCGCGCCCGGAATGTGGCCGCCCACGCGATCCAGCGTTTCGTTCTCGCCGCGATAACGGTCAGCCGCGCGCGCGTCGATCACCACGCGTTCCTTCGTGCCGATGTTGCGTTCCACGGCTTGCGCATCCACGGTCACGGCCAGCGGTGCGCCCGCCTTGAAGTCGCCGCTCGTCTGCGGCGGCGCGTCCTGTGTCAGCGGGTGGCCGGCGGCTTCCCACGCCTGCAGCCCGCCGTCGAGCAGCGCGGCGGAATCGTGACCCAGCCAGCGCAGCAGCCACCACAGACGCGCGGCGTACATGCCGCCTTGCGCGTCGTACGCGACCACTTGCTGGCCTTGTTTGAGGCCGAGCGCGGCGAGCCGGTCGACCAGCTTCTGACGGTCCGGCAACGGATGACGTCCGTTGCTGCCCGTCTTCGGCCCGGACAGATCGCGGTCGAGATGCAGGTAGTGCGCTTGCGGCAGATGACCCGCCGCGTAGGCTTTTTCGCCAGAGTCGGTATCGGCGAGGTCGAAACGGCAATCGACGATGAACACGCTGCCCGGCGCGGCGGCCAGACGTTCGGCGAGATTGCTTGCGGAGATCAGCGTGGTGTAGTGAGTGTGTGGCATGACGGCTCCTGAGAGACTGATTTCGGCAGCGCCGAACGATATCTCTAGTCTAAACAAAAATGACGGGCCGAAGCCCGTCATTCCTTGTATGAAGCCGTGGATGCCGCTCGCGGCGCGCGCTCAGACCGTGCCGAGTTCGCGGCGCAGGAACTCGTGGAAGTGCTGCATGCCGTCTTCCATCGGGCTCTGATACGGACCGACCTGCGATTCGCCTCGCTCCAGCAGCGCGCGGCGGCCGGCGTCCATGCGTTCGGCGATTTCGTCGTCTTCGCGCGCCGTTTCCATGTACGCGGCGCGCTCCGCTTCGACGAAGTCGCGCTCGAACAGCGCGATTTCCTCAGGGTAATAGAACTCGACGACGTTGGTCGTTTTCTGCGGACCGCGCGGGATCAGCCACGACACGACGAGCACATGCGGATACCACTCGACCATGATGCCCGGGTAGTACACCATCCAGATCGCACCGAACTCGGGCATCTTGCCGTCGCGGTAGCGCAGCACTTCGTCGTGCCACTTGCGATACGTCGGGCTGCCCGGACGCGCGAGCTCGTTGTGCACGCCGACCGTCTGCACGCTGTACCAGTCGCCGAACTCCCACTTCAGATCGTCGCAGTTGACGAAGCTGCCGAGGCCCGGATGGAACGGCACGACGTGATAGTCCTCGAGATAGACCTCGATGAAGGTCTTCCAGTTGTAGTTGCACTCGTGCACTTCGACGTGATCGAACATGTAGTCCGTGAAGTCGAAGTGCTTTGCCGTGCCGAGGCGCGCGAGGTCTTTCGCGACGTCGCGGCCCTGCGTTTCGAACAGCAGGCCGTTCCAGCTTTGCAGCGGAGTGGCGCCGAGATTCAGGCAGGGGTTGTCGGCGAAATGCGGCGCGCCGAGCAACTGACCGTTCAGGTCGTAGGTCCAGCGGTGCAGGGGACAGACGATGTTCTCCGTCTGCCCGCGGCCGTTCAGCATGATCGCCTGACGGTGGCGGCACACGTTCGACAGCAGTTCGATCTGCGACTGCTGGTTGCGGACGAGCACGCGCCCCTCGCGTTCGCTGGGCAAGGCGAAATAGTTACCCGCTTCGGGAACCATGAGTTCGTGCCCGACGTAGCGAGGACCTTTCTTGAAAAGGGTTTCGAGTTCGCGCTCGTGGAGCGCCTGGTCAAAGTAAGCCGTGACTGGCAGCTGGCTGTGGATAGCCTTGAGCTGCAATGCATTGCTCAGATTGGACATTCCCACTCCCGATGAAGACGTGAAAGCAGTGAACAACCCAACCATCGAAGATTCGATTTAGGGAGCCCGCGATTATACCTGTTTCCCCCTCCTTGGGGCGCTTAAGTACCTGATTTGGGTTAAAAATGTCGGGGAAGCTCGCGATTTCGCCGCGCAAACGTTGGATTTATTTCTATCGTCCAAAGTGTTGCGCAATGGCCGTGCCGACACCCATTGGTGGGCTCGCAGGTCGAAAATCTCGCTTTTGCCGTAGAATGTCCGACTTGTTTTAATTTTGCGACGATTCATGGCGAAGACGGCTTCCACCGATACGGCTGGTTTGTCCCCCACCGGGACCGAAGGTTCCGACAATTCACCGCTGCCCGAGAGCTACGAGGCGGCGCTGGCGGAACTGGAGGGGCTCGTCGGGCGCATGGAGGGCGGCAGCCTCAATCTGGAAGAGTCGCTGGCGGCTTACCGGCGCGGCGCCGTGCTCGTGGCGTTCTGTCAGCAACAACTCGAAAAGGTGGAGCAGCAGGTGCGCGTCCTCGATGGCGAAACGCTCAAGCCGCTTCCCGTGAACACAGCAGGTACAACCGCTGCCGACAGCGGAGACGATCTATGACCTTCGAACAATGGATGCGCTCGGTGCTGGACCGGGTAGAGGGCGCACTCGAACAATACTTGCCGGCGGACTCGATCGAGCCCGCCCGGCTGCATGAAGCAATGCGCTACGCCGTGCTGGGCGGCGGCAAGCGGGTGCGCCCGCTGCTGTGCCACGCGGCGGGCGAGCTGACGGGCGCGAAGGCCGAGTGCCTCGACGCGGCGTCGGCGGCGCTGGAGATGATCCACGTCTATTCGCTCGTGCACGATGACATGCCCTGCATGGATGACGACGAACTGCGCCGCGGCAAGCCCACGGTACATGTCAAATATGACGAAGCGACGGCACTGCTGGTCGGCGATGCGCTGCAGTCGCAAGCTTTCGTTGCGCTGACATCGGATGTGCTCGCGCCGGCGCAGCAGGCCGCGCTGGTGCGCGAACTGGCGCTCGCGAGCGGTTCGATCGGCATGGCGGGCGGCCAGGCGATCGATCTGGCGAGCGTCGGCCACACGCTGACGCGCTCGCAACTCGAAACGATGCACCGCCTGAAGACGGGCGCGCTGCTGCGCGCAGCCGTGCGCATGGGCGCGCTGGCAGGCGAAGCGCACGACGCGGCGATGCTGAAGTCGCTGGATGCCTATTCGGCTGCTGTGGGCCTCGCGTTTCAGGTCGTCGACGACATTCTCGACGTCACGACCGATTCCGCGACGCTCGGCAAGACGGCTGGAAAGGACGCGAAGGACGGCAAGCCGACCTACGTGTCGATCATCGGGCTCGACGCTTCGCGCGCGCTGGCTGCGCAACTGCGCAGCGACGCGCACCAGGCGCTTGCACCTTTTGGCGCCCGCGCGCAGCGGCTCGCCGAGCTGGCTGACCTCGTGGTGAACCGGGTCCGCTGATGTAGCTGTAACGCGAAAGCCCGCCGCCCGCACAAGACTTTTCGGGTGTGCGCGAATGAAGTGCGGGCGCGTAAGTTTTCCTACAATGGAACGACGATGTACGACTTGCTGAAAACCATTGACGACCCCGCGGACCTGCGCCGCCTCGATCGCCGCCAGTTGCAACCGCTTGCCGACGAGTTGCGAGCCTTCGTGCTCGACAGCGTGTCGCAGACGGGCGGCCACCTGTCGTCCAACCTCGGCACGGTCGAACTGACGATCGCGCTGCACTACGTGTTCGACACGCCGCGCGACCGCATCGTCTGGGACGTGGGTCATCAGACCTATCCCCACAAGATTCTGACGGGCCGCCGCGACCAGATGCACTCGCTACGCCAGTTGGGCGGCATCTCGGGCTTTCCGAAGCGCGACGAGTCGCCGTACGACACGTTCGGCACCGCGCATTCGAGCACGTCGATCTCGGCGGCGCTCGGCATGGCGATCGGCAGCAAGCTGCGCGGCGAAGACCGCTTCGCGATCGCCGTGATCGGCGACGGCGCGATGACGGCGGGCATGGCCTTCGAGGCGATGAACAATGCGGGTGTCGAAGACGACGTGCCGCTGCTCGTCATCCTCAACGACAACGACATGTCGATTTCGCCGCCCGTCGGCGCGCTGAATCGCCATCTCGCGCGTTTGATGTCGGGCCGCTTCTATGCGGCCGCGCG
Organism: Paraburkholderia caribensis; assembly: GCF_002902945.1. Taxonomy (NCBI): domain Bacteria; kingdom Pseudomonadati; phylum Pseudomonadota; class Betaproteobacteria; order Burkholderiales; family Burkholderiaceae; genus Paraburkholderia; species Paraburkholderia caribensis. The sequence goes on along the minus strand of NZ_CP026102.1, from coordinate 2,519,916 downwards.
CGCCGGCGTCGAACGGGTGCTGCGCCACGCGCCGCCCGTGCTGGACCTGGCGCGCAAGCTCGAAGAGCACGCGAAGGGCATGATCGTCCCGGCCACGCTGTTCGAAGAGTTCGGCTTCAACTACATCGGACCGATCGACGGTCACGATCTGGACTCGCTGATCCCGACGCTGCAGAACATCCGCGAGCTGCGCGGTCCGCAATTCCTGCACGTCGTGACGAAGAAGGGCCAGGGCTACAAGCTCGCCGAGGCTGATCCCGTGCTGTACCACGGCCCCGGCAAGTTCAACCCGGCCGAAGGCATCAAGCCGTCGACGACGCCCGCCAAGAAGACCTACACTCAGGTGTTCGGCGAATGGCTGTGCGACGCGGCCGAACTGGATTCGCGCGTGGTCGGCATCACGCCTGCGATGCGCGAAGGCTCGGGCATGGTCGAATTCGAAAAGCGTTTCCCGGATCGCTACTACGACGTCGGCATTGCCGAGCAGCATGCCGTTACGTTCGCGGGCGGCCTCGCAACGGAAGGGCTCAAGCCGGTCGTCGCGATCTACTCGACGTTCCTGCAACGCGGGTATGACCAGCTGATTCACGACGTCGCGCTGCAGAACCTGCCTGTTGTGTTTGCAATCGATCGTGCGGGCCTCGTCGGCGCGGACGGCGCGACGCACGCGGGCGCGTACGATCTCGCGTTCCTGCGCTGCATCCCGAACATGACGGTGATGGCGGCGTCGGATGAAAACGAGTGCCGCCAGATGCTATACACGGCGCTGCAGCAGCCGAACCCGACGGCCGTGCGCTATCCGCGCGGCGCGGGCACGGGTGTCGCAACGGTCAAGCAGATGGCTGCGCTGCCGCTCGGCAAGGGTGAAGTCCGTCGTCAATCGACGCAGCCGGCCGGCAAGCGCATTGCGATTCTCGCGTTCGGCACGATGGTCGCGCCGTCGCTTGCGGCAGCGGAGCAACTGGACGCGACGGTCGCCAACATGCGCTTCGTGAAGCCGATCGACGCCGATCTCGTGCGCGAGCTGGCTGAAACGCACGACGCCATCGTCACGGTCGAAGAAGGCTGCGTGATGGGCGGCGCGGGCTCGGCATGCGTGGAAGCCATGATGGAGAGTGGGGTTATCCGACCCGTACTACAATTGGGCCTTCCCGATCGCTTCATCGATCACGGGGATCCGGCGAAGCTGCTGGCGTCGTGTGGGCTGGATGCTGCAGGCATCGCGAAGTCCATCCGCGAGCGATTTGTGGAGCACGCGAGCGGCAAGTCGGTCAAACGCGTCGCTTAACATAGCGGGCCGCGGGAACAGGAAAGCGGCTCGTTGCATCTACTCGAATATGAATCGGCGGGTTACATACCGCCGGGCTCCGCCGGCGCAAGCCGGCGGTTGTCATTTTGCGCGTCGATTCGCGCTGCAAGTTGAGGACAAGAACATGAACCAGATGAACCCCGCTTTCGTGATGCCTGACGTGCAGAGCACGGTCGACACCCGCCAGATTCCGATTCAGCGGGTGGGTGTGAAGGCGGTGCGTCATCCGTTGACGGTTCGTACGCCGGACGGCAGCGTGCAGCCGACCATTGGCACGTGGAATCTCGATGTTCATTTGCCTGCCGAGGTGAAGGGCACGCATATGTCGCGGTTCGTCGCGTTGCTTGAAGAGAACAAGACGCCGCTGGATTCTGCTGCGTTTCGCGCGATGCTCGCTTCGATGCTGGAGAAGCTGGAGGCGCCTGCGGGCCGTATCGAGGTGTCGTTTCCGTACTTCGTGAACAAGACGGCGCCGGTGTCGGGCGTGCAAAGTCTGCTGGACTACGAAGTGACGTTGACGGGCGATTCGCGCGATGGCGCCACGCGGTTGTTTCTTAAGGTTCTGGTGCCGGTTACCAGCCTGTGCCCGTGTTCGAAGAAGATTTCGCAGTATGGTGCGCATAATCAGCGCTCGCATGTGACGATTGACGCTGAGCTGGTCGATGACGTTCCCGTCGAGGATTTGATCCGTATTGCGGAAGAAGAGGCTTCGTGTGAGTTGTGGGGCCTGCTCAAGCGGCCGGATGAGAAGTTCGTCACCGAGCGCGCTTATGAGAATCCGAAGTTCGTCGAAGACCTGGTGCGCGATGTCGCGCAGCGGTTGAATGCTGATAAGCGGATTGTTGCCTATGTGCTCGAAGCGGAGAACTTCGAGTCTATTCATAATCATTCGGCTTATGCGGTGATTGAGAAGAGGGCATGAGGTTCGCTGGCATCCGTGCTTTGTTATCGCGCTTCACGCGTTGCCGTTCGGTGTTTTTGGGCTCTGCGCTGGCATCCGCGATTTGCTTTTGCTTTCGCTGGCATCCGTGATTTGCCTTTTCGCTGGCATCCGCGAATTGTTAGCGCGCTTCACGCGTTGCCCCTGTGCGGGGCGGCACCTACTTTTCTTTGCCGCCGCAAAGAAAAGTAGGCAAAAGAAAGCGGCTCACACCGCCAGCGCTAATTCTTGCCTGAGGGCCCCCACAGGTTCTTACGCTTCACACGGCAACCACGTGACCCACACTCGTTGCCAACGCTCTGAATGAGCGCCTCACCCGCCTCACGCACCCGCATTTCAGCACGCCGCGCCAGGCAGTCCACGGTCGCCCAGGTGGCAAACTGTGTGTAGGCCCTCGGTGCTTCACACGCCTCACTTCGGACCGACAGCACGCGCATACCTAAATGTAGGAGCGCCGAGCTTTACGACGCGACAACCTGCACACAGTTTGCCACCTGGGCGGCTGATACCATTCGCTGCCGTTAGCCTGTGCACGAGTATTTGAAGTGGGTGAGGCGCTCATTTAGCGCGCTGGCAACGCGCACGAACAAGGGCGCTGCCGTGTGAGGCGTGGGGACGTTGGGGGCCCGTGGATAAGAACACGGGCTGGCGGTGTGAGCCGCTTTCTTTTGCCTACTTTTCTTTGCGGCGGCAAAGAAAAGTAGGTGCCGCCCCGCACAGGGGCGACGCTTGAAGCACGCTAACGAATTGCGGATGCCAGCGCAAAGGCCAAAAACACCGAGCGGCAACGCGTGAAGCAAGCTAACGAATCGCGGATGCCAGCGCAGAGCCCAAAAACACCGAACGGCAACGCGTGAAGCGCGATAACAAAGCACGGATGCCAGCGCAAAAGCCAACAACACCGAACGGCAACGCCCCCCGCGAGGGTCCCACCGAATGCCCCTGGCAGACAAAAAAACCTCACCTCGCCAGAGAATCCAGATCCCACCGTGGCTTCACGGTAAAAGCATAGTCATTCCCAGCCTGCGCGGGCCAGCGCTCCAACCGCAGCGCGCCGGCAAGCGCAATCATCGCGCCGTTATCAGTGCACAGCGAAAGATCCGGATAATGCACATGAAACCCGCGCATCTTCGCGGCTGCCGAGAGCGCCTCACGCAACTGCCGGTTCGCACCGACACCCCCCGCCACGACAAGCCGTTTTAGCCTGGTCTTCTTCAGCGCCGCGAGCGATTTGGCAGCCAGCACATCGACGGCCGCGTCGACAAAACCACGCGCCAGATCAGCCTTGGCCTGCTCGCACACGTTGCTGCCAAGCTTCTTCACATGCGTCAGCACAGCCGTCTTCAGCCCGCTGAAACTGAAATCCAGATCGCCGGAATGCAGCATCGGACGCGGCAGCACGACAGCCCCGGGCGTGCCGAACTCCGCCAGCCGCGACACCTCCGGCCCGCCAGGATACCCGAGCCCCAACAGCTTCGCGGTCTTGTCGAAGGCTTCACCGGCTGCATCGTCGAGGGTCTCGCCCAGAGTCTCATAGACGCCCACGTCCGTCACCCGCATCAGTTGCGTATGTCCGCCCGACACCAGCAACGCGACGAACGGAAACGGCGGCGGCTCGTCGACGAGCAACGGCGACAGCAAATGGCCTTCCAGATGATGAATGCCGATAGTCGGCTTGTTCCACGCCATCGCCAGCGAATTGGCGATACTCGCGCCGACCAGCAGCGCGCCCGCGAGCCCCGGGCCCTGCGTGTAGGCGATCGCGTCGATGTCGCCGCGCGCGGCACCCGAGCGCTCAAGCACCTCTTCGAGCAGCGGCAGCGCCCGCCGGATATGGTCGCGCGAAGCCAGTTCCGGCACCACGCCGCCATATTCGCGATGCATCGCGATCTGCGAATGGAGCGCATGCGCGAGCAGCCCGCGCTCCGTGTCGTAGAGCGCGAGACCAGTTTCGTCGCAGGAGCTTTCTATGCCGAGAACGAGCATGATTCGACCGTCGATCGGGCGCCTGAAGTACCGCCCGAAACATCAAAAAAGGAACCTGAAAGTATAGCAGCGCAGGCACCGCGCCGCCGGGCGCGCCCGGCGTGGCGGTTACAATGCAGCCCCATGGAATCCTTCGATATCGCCGTAATCGGCGCGGGCGCGGCGGGCATGATGTGCGCATCGGTGGCGGGGCAGCTCGGCCGGCGCGTGGTGCTGATCGACCACGCGGCGCGGCTCGCCGAGAAAATCCGCATCTCGGGCGGCGGCCGCTGCAACTTCACGAATCTGTACGCCGGTCCGAACAATTATCTGTCGGCGAATCCGCATTTCTGCCGTTCGGCGCTGGCGCGCTACACGCCGCGCGATTTCATGGCGCTGCTCAAGCAGTACCGGGTAACGTGGCACGAGAAGCACAAAGGGCAACTCTTCTGCGACCAGTCGAGCGACGCCGTCATCGACGTGCTCAAGAGCGAATGCGACGCGGGCAATATCGCGTGGCGCCGGCCGCTCGCCGTCGAGCAGGTGCGCCACGCCGATTCCGACGGCTTCACGCTCGACACGCGCTCCGGCCCGATTCGCGCCCGCGCGCTGGTGATCGCGACGGGCGGTCTGTCGATTCCGAAAATCGGCGCAACCGATTTCGGCTACCGGATCGCGAAGCAGTTCGGACACAAGCTGATCGACACGCGCCCGGCGCTCGTCCCGCTGACGTTCGCTCCCGCCGACTGGCAGCCGTTTTCGGAGCTGTCGGGCGTGTCGCTGGAAGTGCATCTGGCGACGGGCGCGAAGAAAACGGGCGGCGAGTTCGTCGAAGATCTGCTGCTGACGCATCGCGGGTTGTCGGGCCCGGGCGTGCTGCAGATCTCCAGCTACTGGCAGCCTGGCGAGCCGGTGCACGTCAATCTGCTGCCCGAGCAGGATGCCATCGCCGCGTTGCTGGAGGCCAAAACCGCGACGAAGCGCCAGATCGGCACTCTGCTCGCCGAATGGGTGCCCGCGCGCCTCGCGCATGTCTGGCTGCAGACCCACGGCGTACCCGCCGACGCGCGGCTCGCCGATCTGCCCGACAAGTCGCTGCGCCGGGTCGGCGAGGCGCTGTCGCGCTGGACGCTCACGCCGAACGGCACGGAAGGCTACAAGAAGGCCGAGGTGACGCGCGGCGGCGTCGATACGCGCGAGCTGTCGTCGGCGACGATGATGAGCGCGCGCGTGCCGGGGCTGTATTTCATCGGCGAGGCCGTCGATGTGACGGGCTGGCTAGGCGGCTACAACTTCCAGTGGGCGTGGGCGTCGGGTGTGGCGGCCGGGCAGGCAGCGGCGGAATTCGCGGCTGCCCGGTAGCCCGTGAAAACGGGCGCAAACGCCCGTCACATAAGGGCTTGACACCCTTATGTGATTGTGGGAAACAACTGCTATACTTTCCAATCTTGGCCAAGCTCCGTTATTGAAAAATGACGACGATCCGCTTAAAAGAAAACGAGCCTTTTGAAGTCGCGATGCGCCGCTTCAAGCGCACGATAGAAAAGAACGGGCTGTTGACCGAACTTCGTGCGCGCGAGTTTTACGAGAAGCCGACATCCGAGCGCAAGCGAAAGAAAGCAGCTGCAGTGAAGCGCCATTTCAAGCGCCTGCGCAGCCAGCAACTGCCCAAGAAGTTTTACTGATTCAAAGTGAAGTCGCGGTGCTCGCCCGGTCTCTTGAGCGAAAGCGGCGGCTCACATGAGGTGACGGCGCGGGAGCATGCCGGCGCTTGCGGTAACTGGCCGCGAAAGAGGCCGCTCACGCCGCAAGGCGCGAAAGGCCACTTCGGTCCACGCTCCGCAAGGCCGTATCCAGGTGCACGGTTCACCGCGTATTTGGCACTAACCCGCTTGAGGAACGATCCCAAGCGGGTTTTTGCGCTCTACGCCGCGTCTTCACCCGTATTTCAAACCCTCCACGCATTCAGGTGAACGATGAGTCTCAAAGTCCGAATCAACGACGACATGAAAGCAGCGATGCGCGCGCGCGAAACCGAGCGTCTCGGCACGATCCGTCTGCTGCTTGCTGCCATCAAGCAGCGTGAGGTCGACGATCGCGTGGAACTGGATGACGCCGCCGTGACAGCCGTCGTCGACAAGATGATCAAGCAGCGCAAGGACTCGATCGCCCAGTTCGAAACGGCCGGCCGCACCGATCTCGTCGACAAGGAAAAGGCCGAGCTGGACGTGTTGAGCGCCTACATGCCCGCGCAGCTGTCGGACGCGGAAGTGGCAGCCGAAGTGCAGGCGGCCGTCGCGCAGGTCGGCGCCACCGGCCCGCAGGACATGGGCAAGGTGATGGGCGTGCTCAAGCCGAAGCTCGCCGGCAAGGCCGACATGACGGCCGTGTCCGCGCAGGTCAAGGCCGCGCTGTCGAAGTAAGCCCGGTGTCGTTTTCCGCCATGTGCGCCCCGTTCCGGCGCGGCGCGCATGGCCGGGTGCGTTGCGCACCCTTGCCTCATTCTTTTTAAGGCCGCGTCTGCATTGTGATCCCGCATTCCTTTCTGCAAGACCTGCTGAACCGCGTCGATATCGTCGACGTGGTGGGCCGGTATGTGCAGCTGAAAAAAGGCGGCGCGAACTTCATGGGACTCTGCCCGTTCCATAACGAGAAGAGCCCTTCGTTCACCGTTAGTCCGACTAAGCAGTTCTATCATTGTTTCGGCTGTGGCGCGCACGGCACGGCCATCGGGTTTTTGATGGAGCATGCGGCGCTTTCCTTCCCGGAAGCCGTCAACGAACTGGCCCAATCCGTCGGGCTCACCGTGCCGCAAGAGCCTTCGCCGATGCGTGGCGGCGGCGCGGGAGCCGGCGGTCCAGGCGGTGAAGGCTATGCGCCCGCCGTCTCTAAGGCCGTGACGACAGCGCTGTCCGACCTCATGTCGACGGCCAGCGACTTCTACAAGGCGCAACTGCGCGGCGCGCCTAACGCCATCCAGTACCTGAAAAAGCGCGGACTGACGGGCGAGATCGCCAAGCGCTTCGGCCTCGGCTACGCGCCCGATGGCTGGCAGAACCTCGAAACGGCATTCCCCAACTATCGGGACGACGCGCTCGTCGAGGCGGGTCTCGTGATCGTCAGCGAGAAGTCCGACGCGCAGGGTCAGAACCGCCGCTACGACCGTTTCCGCGAACGCGTGATGTTCCCGATCCGCAACGTGAAAGGCCAGGTAATCGGTTTTGGCGGACGCGTGCTGGACGGCGGCGAGCCCAAGTATTTGAATTCGCCCGAAACGCCTTTATTTAACAAAGGCAGCGAACTGTACGGCCTGTTCGAGGCGCGGCTTGCGATCCGCGAGCAGGGGTACGTGCTGGTCGTCGAAGGGTATATGGACGTGGTTGCGCTGGCCCAGTGGGGTTTCGAGAACGCGGTTGCGACGCTCGGCACCGCCTGCACGCCGATTCATGTGCAGAAACTGATGCGGCAGACGGATACCGTGGTGTTCAGCTTCGACGGCGACTCGGCCGGACGGCGCGCGGCCCGCCGCGCGCTCGACGCCTGCCTGCCGCATGCCGCCGACAACCGCACCATCCGCTTCCTGTTTCTGCCGGCCGAGCACGATCCCGACAGCTACGTCCGCGAATTCGGCACGGAAGCCTTCGCGGAGCAGGTGCGCCGCGCGATGCCGCTGTCGCAGTTCCTGTTGAATGAAGTGCTGGCGGGCAAGGAGCTGGACCAGCCGGAAGGGCGCGCGCGGGCGCTGTTCGACGCCAAGCCGCTATTGCAGATGCTGCCCGCCAACGCGTTGCGCGCGCAGATCATGCATATGTTCGCCGACCGTCTCGACGTGCCGTTCGAGGAAGTGGCCGCGTTATGCGAGGTCGACGCGCGGATCGCCGCAGTAGCACGCAGCGCGCCTGCCCGCAAGGACCGGCGCAGCGTGACGGGGATCGAGCAGCGGGCGCTGCGCAATCTGGTGATGCACCCGCGTATCGTCGCGGTGCTCGGTGAGGAGGAAGAGCAGGCGCTGCTCACAGTCACGCGGCACGGCGAACTGTTCGAGGAGGTGACGACGCATGCCCGCGGGTTGGGCGACACGGCCGAGTTCCAGTTGCTGTCGGACCTGTTGCGAAACGGGGCTAACGCCCCCACCTTCGAGGAAATCTTCCGGGAAATTCTGGACTATGATGAAAACGTTCGGGATCTGCTGTTGAAGAATCCCGAAGACGCGACGGTGGCCGAGGAGCGCCGTGAACACGAGCGCCTCGCCGGGGAAGAATTGAAAGCGGCCATTCTGAAAATGCGTTACGACGCTTATAGCGAGCGGCTGGATGAATTGTCGCGTCAGTCGAGGCACACCCCGGAGGAGTTGCTGGAGTATCAGGAATTAAGCAGGACGTGCGCTGACATGAAGCGTCAGCGCGGGCAGTGAAAGGGAAGCGCTGAAAGGCCGAATGCTATAATTAAAAGATTTCAGCGGTTTTGTTTTTCTCCAGGCAAAGGCGATATAAGGCGATTGCAATGGTAAAGACTACAGGCGGAAAAAAGGCGACAGGCAGCGGCTCGGACGAGCCGAAAACGACCACCAGGGTCAGTGCAGCCAGGTCGGCTCCTTCCACACCGAAAAAGTCTGCCGAAACCGCTGCTACGCCGGTTGCCCGGAAAAGAGCCTCGACCGCATCGGCCGCGCGAGCGGCATCGGTGACATCGAAGTCGGTGACATCGGTGGCGAAGCGGCAGGGAGTCAGCAGCGAAAGGGAAGCGGATGTCGCGCAGGACGATGCGGCTCCCCGCGAGTCTTTGGTATCCACGGTTCAACCGGCTGTCGTCCAGCAGCCGGCAGTCGAGACTACAGCCGGTATGGCGAACTCCATGACGAAAAAGCTGAACGAAGTATCCGTCGATGACGACGCATCCCCGAGCGAAGAAGCAGCCGCAACTCCCGCTACGGGCAAGGTCGAAAAGGTCAAGGCACGCGACCGTCGCGCAAAGGAGAAGGCGCTGCTCAAGGACGCGTTCGCGTCTTCGCAGCCCGGCACCGTCGAGGAGCTCGAAGAGCGCCGCTCGAAGCTGCGCGCGCTGATCAAGCTCGGCAAGGAGCGGGGCTTCCTGACCTACGGCGAGATCAACGACCACCTCCCGGACAACTTCACGGAAACCGAGGCGATCGAAGGCATCATCAGCACGTTCAACGACATGGGTGTCGCGGTCTACGAACAGGCGCCCGATGCCGAAACCCTGCTGCTGAACGACAACGCGCCCAACGCTTCGTCGGACGACGAAGTGGAAGAGGAAGCGGAAGTCGCGCTCTCTACCGTCGATTCCGAGTTCGGCCGCACGACCGACCCGGTGCGTATGTACATGCGCGAGATGGGCACGGTCGAGCTGCTTACGCGCGAAGGCGAAATCGAAATCGCCAAGCGCATCGAAGACGGCCTGAAGCACATGGTGATGGCCATCTCCGCCTGCCCGACCACGATCGCCGACATTCTGGCCATGGCCGAGCGCGTCGCGAATGAAGAGATCCGCATCGACGAACTCGTCGACGGCCTGATCGACGCGAACGCCGAAGATACCGACGGCTTCTCCGAACAGGAAGCCGAAGCGATCGAGAACGAGGAAGAAGAACAGGAAGAGGCGGACGAGGAAGAAGAGGAAGACGACGACGGCGCCGCGCAGGCGACGGCCAACGCCGCCCAGCTCGAAGAACTGAAACGCATGTCGCTCGAAAAGTTCGCGCTGATCAGCGAATGGTTCGACAAGATGCGCCGCGCGTTCGAAAAGGAAGGCTACAAGTCGAAGTCCTACCTGAAGGCGCAGGAAACCATTCAGGAAGAGCTGATGATGATCCGCTTCACCGCGCGTACCGTCGAGCGTCTGTGCGACACGCTGCGCGCGCAGGTGGACGAAGTGCGTCAGGTCGAGCGTCAGATCCTGCACACGGTCGTCGACAAGTGCGGCATGCCGCGTGCGGAGTTCATCGCGCGTTTTCCGGGCAATGAAACGGACCTCGAATGGGCCGACAAGATCGTCACCGAGAATCACGCGTATAGCGCGATCCTGTCGCGTAACGTGCCGGCTATCCGCGAGCAGCAGCAGCGTCTGCTCGACTTGCAGGCGCGCGTCGTGCTGCCGCTGAAGGACCTGAAGGAAACCAACCGCCAGATGGCGGCGGGCGAACTGAAGGCGCGTCAGGCGAAGCGCGAAATGACCGAGGCGAATCTGCGTCTCGTGATTTCGATTGCGAAGAAGTACACGAACCGGGGCCTGCAGTTCCTGGATCTGATTCAGGAAGGCAACATCGGCCTGATGAAGGCCGTGGACAAGTTCGAATATCGCCGCGGCTACAAGTTCTCGACGTACGCGACGTGGTGGATCCGTCAGGCCATCACGCGTTCGATCGCGGACCAGGCGCGCACCATTCGTATTCCGGTTCACATGATCGAGACGATCAACAAGATGAACCGTATCTCGCGTCAGATTCTGCAGGAAACCGGCCTCGAGCCGGATCCGGCAACGCTGGCCGAGAAGATGGAGATGCCGGAAGACAAGATCCGCAAGATCATGAAGATCGCGAAGGAGCCGATCTCGATGGAAACGCCGATCGGCGACGACGACGATTCGCATCTGGGCGACTTCATCGAGGACAACAACACGGTTGCGCCGGCCGACGCCGCATTGCACGCCAGCATGCGCGATGTCGTGAAGGACGTGCTCGATTCGCTGACGCCGCGCGAGGCGAAAGTGTTGCGCATGCGTTTCGGTATCGAAATGAGCACGGACCACACGCTGGAAGAAGTCGGCAAGCAGTTCGACGTGACGCGAGAGCGTATCCGTCAGATCGAGGCGAAGGCGCTGCGCAAGCTGCGTCACCCGAGCCGGTCGGACAAGCTGAAGTCGTTCCTCGAAGGCAATTGATCGAGCCGGCTTGCTGGCCTTTATACGCAGTAGACAGTCAGGGCTTCCCGATCGTTTTGTTCAGCGAAGCGATCCCGGAAGCCCTGTTTTCGTGTAGTATGTCGGCCAATCGACGGACAGGCCCGGCCTTCAGACCGGGTCTTTTTGTTGGTCTTCTCCAGCTTCCATTGCGAAGCATCGTTGGGCCGGACGCCGTGCTGGTTGCAGGCAGCGGACTCATAATCCGCCTCCGAAAGGACACCGTGGGTTCGACTCCCACCCGGCCCACCAAATCTCCTTAAGCCTTTCAAGCTCGTCGCGGCATGCGCCTGCGTGACAGGAAGCCGGGCGCGAGCTTGCGTCTTCATGCTGCTGCCACCAGAATTGCAACATGACTGGCATGGTTCCCGTCATCCCCTTGACGGTTTGCATCACGGGTCCGCCTACCTGAATTCGCCCTTGCTCAAGAGCTTTCCAATGTCTCAATCCGCGAACCTCGCAGACGTCCTCACTTTGGCCGAGGTGCTGTCGCGCAGCGACGAGAAAACCTTCGCACGCGGCAAAGCCTATTTCCATGGCGGCAAGGTATCGCGCCTCGAGGCGAGCGACGGCAGCGTGCGCGCTATCGTGCGCGGCACCGAACCGTACAACGTCGAGCTGACCACTCGATACGGCGCACTGACGTGCCACTGTGATTGTCCCGTCAGCCGGGCGGCGGCATTTTGCAAGCACGCGGTCGCCGTCGCGCTGTCGTGGCTGGAAAATTCCGGCGCGGAGGTGTTCCCGCCCGAAGAAGAGCCACAACCGAAAAAGCCGCGCAAGAAGCGAAAGACCTACGCGGAACAGGTTCAAGAATATGTGTCGTCGCTGGATGCGGAAGCGCTTAGAACCTGGTTAATGGAAGCGGTCGAGCGTGACGTGGCGCTTCGCGACAAGCTGCTGCTGGCCGCGCGTGCAAGCCATGCGAGCGATTTGCCGGGCATGAGATCCGCCGTGCGGCAGGCGACGCGCGTCAGGCGCGTGGTGCACGACTGGCGGGAGGTCGCCGAGTATGCAGATGGTCTGTATTCGTTGTGCGACGTACTGAGGGCGCGGCTCAACGGACCCCATGCGGCTGACGTCGTCGAACTCGCCGAACTCGCGATCGTCGAGTCTGAAAACAGCCTGGAGCGAATGGACGATTCGAACGGCCATGTGATGCCCGCCATCCAGGAACTCGCGAGCATCCACCTCGAAGCGTGCGAACGGACCCGCCCCGATCCGGACAAGCTCGCGGAGCGGCTTTTCCGCCTTCAGACGGAGGGCAAGTGGGGCACGTTTCGCGATGCGCTTCCGGCTTATGCCGATGTGCTAGGCGATGTGGGGTTGCCGATCTATCGCGACTTGCTCAACGAGCAATGGAGCGCGCTTGCGGCGCCTGATTCCAGCGACAACGCCTACGGCTCCGACCGACGCCGCTCGAAGGTCAGTCACGCAATGTCCGCCCTGGCAGTGTTCGACGGCGACATCGACGCGCTGATTCGTATCGAATCAAAGGACCTGTCGACCCCGTATCGATTCTTGACGATCGCCCGACTCTGCCGGGAACATGGCCGCCTGGATGAAGGCATCGCATGGGCAGAGCGAGGCATCGAAGCATCGAAAAAGAATCCCGATCGATCGCTGCTGAGCTTCTGCGTCGACGCGTATCTGAGTCGCGGTGAGTTCGACAAGGCAGATGCTTACGCGTGGCGGTGTTTCGTGTCACATATCAGCGCCCGCGCATTCCATGATCTGATGGACGTTGCGAGCACAACCGGCACGCATGACGAAACGCGCCGACGGGCGCTCGAACACATGTGGGATTGCGTCCAGAAAGAAGAGTCGGGAAAAGCGAAGCGCAGTGTATGGGACACGACGACGCGTACCGAACTGGTCAAGATGCATCTTGAGGAGCGCGACAACGAGGCTGCATGGAATGCGTTTACAGGCGGTCCCGTCGCAACCCAGATCTTTCAACCGATGGCGGCCGTGCGCGCCGTGACGCATCCGCGCGATGCTCTGGTTGTTTATCAGAATCTGCTACATGGCACTGTTGAAAGAGGTACGGTGTCGGCAAAATATGGAGAAGCATTCGAAATCGTGCAGGCCATCGGCGCGTTGCGGGCCAAACTCGGCGAGCACGCGCAGTTTGCCGCTGAACTGGCTGAGATGCGTCAGACCTATCGTGCGAAGCGCAACTTCATCGTTTTGCTGAACACGCTGTCCTGACGAGGCCACGCAGACCGGATCACGAATGCAAGCGCCCAGCGCCACCGTTCCTATCTCCCTCGTCAACGGCTTTCTCGCCGCCGCCGACGCGCAGCCCGACGTCATGCAGCGCTATATCGAGCAAGCCGGCATCACGCCCGAACTGCGCGGCGCGGCCGGCGCGCGGGTGACGGAAGAACAGTTCTCCACGCTCTACCGCACACTCGCGATCGAACTCGACGACGAAATGCCCGGCATCTTCAGTCGTCCGTTTCGCAGCGGCACGTTGAAGTTTCTTTGCCTCAGCCTGCTCGACGCGCCCAACCTCGAGACCGCGCTGCATCGCTTCGGCCAGTTCTTTCATATCGTGCTCGACGACTTTCACATCGCATCGCGCCGCGACGACCTGATGGCGCAGGTCGAACTGCGTCCAAACCCTGCGTATGGCAGCATCGGCCCGCTCGGCCAGGAACTGATGCTCAAGCTCGCGCACGGTGTGTCGTCATGGCTGATTGGTCAGAAGATCCCGCTGCTACAGGTCGATTTCGCGTGTCCGCAACCGCCGCACGCGTTCGATCACCGCTACTTTTTCTCCGGTCCCGTGCGTTTCGGCTGCGACGCGACGCTGATGCGCTTCAGCGCGGCGTTTCTCGACATGCCGATCCGCCAGAGCAAACGCAATCTGCGCAAATTCCTCGCCCGCTCACCCGGCGAATGGATCTTCGAAACGTTCAGCGAGCAGCGAGTCAGCCATCGCGTGCGGCAGTTTCTCGCAGGAGAACTGCCGGACCTGCCGACTATCGACCAGGCCGCCAAAAGCCTGCATTGCTCGGTGCGCACGCTATGCCGGCGTCTGTCGTCCGAGGAGACGACGTTTCAGTTGCTCAAGGACGAGCTGCGGCGCGATATCGCGATCCAGCGCCTCACGGACACGCAGGACACGATCGCCGTGATCGCGGGCGATATCGGCTTCGACGATCCGAGCGCCTTCCATCGTGCGTTCCGCCACTGGACGGGCAGCACGCCGGGCACGTACCGGCGGCCCTTTCACGTGGGTTAACCCGCGGGTGGGTGGGCTACACCCCCATTCGATGTGGCCAGATTTGTCAGTACGTGGGCCGGTTTGGACAGTCGGGTCGCCGGAGATGCCGTTACGATCGACAGGTATCGTCACCGCTTGGCCTTCGCTTCTATCGGGCGCCGTGGCAGTGATCCATTGAACGCCTGATTGGAAGATCGACCATGAGTTACATCGCCCCCGTGAAAGACATGCTTTTCGTGCTCGACGCATTGAGCGGCATCGACGATATCGCGAAACTGCCCGGCTTCGAGGAAGCGGGTCTGGAGACGGCGCAAGCCGTGCTCGAAGAATCCGCGAAGCTGTGCGGCGAAGTGCTGGCGCCGCTGAACGTCGAAGGCGACAGGAACCCGAGCAGCTGGAAAGACGGCCACGTCACGGCGACGCCCGGTTTCGCCGATGCATTCCGCCAGTTCGCCGCAGGCGGCTGGCAGGGCGTGCAGCATCCCGTCGAATACGAAGGCCAGGGCCTGCCGAAGCTGATCGCGACGGCCTGTATCGAGATGCTGAACGCGTCGAACCTGTCGTTCGCGCTGTGCCCGCTGCTGACGGATGGCGCGATCGAGGCGCTGCTCACGGCGGGCAGCGACGCGCAGAAAAAGACCTACGTGCCGAAGCTGATTTCCGGCGAATGGACGGGCACGATGAACCTCACCGAGCCGCAGGCGGGCTCCGATCTCGCGCTGGTGCGCACGCGCGCCGAGCCGCAGGGCGACGGTTCGTTCAAGCTGTTCGGCACGAAGATTTTCATCACGTGGGGCGAGCACGACATGGCGGACAACATCGTCCACCTCGTGCTCGCGCGTACGCCGGATGCGCCCGAGGGCGTGAAGGGCATTTCGCTGTTCGTCGTGCCGAAGTTTCTCGTCAACGAGGACGGCTCGCTGGGCGAGCGCAACGACGTGCATTGCGTGTCGATCGAGCACAAGCTCGGGATCAAGGCGAGCCCGACGGCCGTGCTTCAGTTCGGCGATCACGGTGGCGCAATCGGTCACCTGATCGGTGAAGAGAATCGCGGCCTCGAATACATGTTCATCATGATGAACGCGGCGCGGTTTGCGGTCGGCATGCAGGGCGTGGCGATATCGGATCGTGCGTACCAGAAGGCGGTCGCGTACGCGAAAGAGCGCGTGCAGAGCCGGCCGGTTGACGGCTCCGCGAAGCAGGCCGTGTCGATCATTCATCATCCCGACGTGCGCCGCATGCTGTCGACGATGCGCGCACTCACGGAAGGCTCGCGCGCGCTGGCCTACGTCGCGGCCTCGCACAGCGATCTCGCGCACCGCCATCCCGACGAGGCAAAGCGTGCGGAGCATCAGGCGATCTACGAATACCTGGTGCCGATCGTGAAGGGCTGGAGCACGGAGCTGTCGGTGGATGTGACGAGCCTCGGCGTGCAGGTGCATGGCGGCATGGGCTTCATCGAGGAAACGGGGGCGGCGCAGTACTATCGCGACGCGCGCATCCTGCCGATCTACGAAGGCACGACGGCCATCCAGGCGAACGATCTCGTCGGCCGCAAGACGGTGCGTGACGGCGGCGCGGTCGCAAAAGCACTGCTGGCGCAGATTGCGCAGACGGTCGAAGCGCTCAAGCAGCACAAGGGCGCAGCGTTCGATTCGATGCAGACACATCTGTCACTCGGACACGATGCGCTGCAATCGGCCGTGGCGTATGTCGTCGCGAATGCGAAGCGCGATCCGAATGCGGTATTCGCGGGCAGCGTGCCGTATCTGAAGCTTGCGGGCATCGTGCTGGGCGGCTGGCAGATGGCGCGCGCGATGCTGGCGGCGCACGAGAAGCACGCGCAGGACGCGTCGTTTTATAGTGCGAAGATCGCGACCGCGCAGTTCTTCGCGGAACATGTGCTGCCGCAGGCGGTGGCGTTAGAAGCGTCGATCACCAGCACGAAGGGCGGCGAGGGCGTGCTCGCGTTGTCCGAAGATCAGTTCTGAACGCGCAAACCATCCGTAATCCAACGACGGGCTTCGACTGAACACGAAGCCCGTCTGCTTCAAACCTGTCCCAAACCCTCCGCATACCCCCGCGAGCGCGCGCCGCTCACTCCACCTTCGCGCTCAATCCCTTCAAGCCCTTGATCACGACGAGCAACGCGCGGCCGTGCTCTTCCGAGCCGTCCCACGCGTCGACGATCGCGTTGCGCAGCAACTCGTTGTAGCCCGTCGCCCGCCCGCCCACATGGCGCGCTTCCACACCATAGAAACTGCATAGTTTATTGAATGACGCGCTCTTGCGTACGCGGCGCCCCTTCGACAGCCGGAGCCGCGACACCGTAGGCTGGCTAACCCCGGAAAGCCGCGCGATTTCGCTGGACGAGCGCACGTCTGCCATCAACCGGCGCAACAGGTCCTGCACGGGAAAATCGCTCTTCAGGGCTTCCATTCCATGCATTATATCTATACATTAACGCTTGTTGAATGGCTGACCATTTCGCCAATGGCTCGCAAGTCGGCGAGCCGAACGGCAGTCCCGAGGAAGTTGATGACACTGAAGCACCTACCGCCCACGTTCTGCTGGACCAAGACAGGCACCGAGTCCAGCGAGGAACTCCCCAACATCGTTCTCCAGAAAGAATGGGAGCGGAGGCTGGGCGGCGGGCGTTTTCTGTGGGGCGTCGGTCAGTCGCTCGGCAATAGCGCGCAAATCGCGGCACATCGCACCGGCTCGCTGCTCGCGCTCTTTTCGCCGGCGTCGAGCAAGCCGCGGCAAGGCGGGCGCAAGCGCGAAGACATGCTGCTGTGGAATGCGTGGATCGACAGCACGGGTCAGGTGCGGCAGCTGCCGCCGCATGCGTTCGTCGTCAGCCGCACCGTGTTGCCCTCGGGGCGGCGCAGGGAGCAGCACTACGCGCTGGTGTGTTCGTCGCCCACTGAACTGAGCATGGGCACGCGGCTGCACATCTACCCGGAGCACCTGCGCAGCGTCAGCACGGGCAAGGTGCTGGGTCCCGCGCAAGGCACGGCCGTCGTCGACTGCACGTCGCGCTCGGGCGAACTGAGCGGCAAGCGCTATCCCGTCGCACTTGCCGTGGAGCTGGAAGCGCCGTATTTCGTGCGGCTCGCGCAGCCCGTCGTGCTCAAGGCGCGCGACTTCGCGGAGGTCAACAAGGCCACGCGCGACGGCGACTTTGCGGCCTTCATCGAACTGGTCGGGCGTTTGCGCACCCGGCCGCCGCAGGAGCGCGTGCGCGGCTTCACGCGCGATCTGTTCGACATGCCGCCCGTCGAGGCCATGGCGGCCTTCAACGCGGCGCAAGCGCAGGCCAGTTTCGCGTTATGACAGACGGGGATTGAAACAGGTGTCTGGCGTATAAAACCTGGGAAACCTGAATGTCGGGTGCTTGTGTATTAAAACGCACGCTGTTGCAAATCAGACCTGGCGCTTCGCACCGAGCGGAGAGAAAATCGGCAGCATGCCGCAGTCAATCCATTTTGTAGCGCCGGCTCGCACCCAAAGCCGCCGGCGTGAACCGCAAATGGGCGAGCCCCACGCATCGCAAGCTGAATATCCGAACCGAATCCAGATGGAGGAATGCTTATGTCGGCAATGATGCAATCAAGGCAGGCTCAGGCCGCACAGCGTTTTGTCGAAGCGACACGCAATGTCGATCTGGCTTTTCGCGCCGTGCGCGCCGACCCGGAAGATGCTGCGTCGACGGCCGGGCATGCCGCTGCCGTTGCGCAACTGGACCGCGCGCTCGACGAACTGGCGCGAGCCCAGGCGCTATTCGACTCGGTGGTTCGCATCGACGCGCGGCGGCGCAATTGAGTCAGTCAATCATGATTTCGCCCGTACGAATGGATTGCTGATCTTTCCACACTACGAATCGCACTTCGAATCGCACGAGCAATGTCTACTTCAATCGCAAAACTCGACGGCCAGGCGCGGGAGCGTCTGATCGCGTGGATTCAGAATCGAATGAACGAATTCGGCATCACGTTCGACGCGCTTGAACGCTCGTTCGCCGAAGACGAACGCAATGCTCGCGCCATCCGCTATCAGGATGCGTCAGGCCACGTCTGGGACGGCCGGGGCGATTTGCCTGAGTGGCTGCGCCGCGCCGTCGCGTCTGGGCAGAACATCGATTTCTTCCGCTGCGAAGGCCAGGCAAACTGATCCTTCAGCCCGGATCGCCATCGTCGCGGCTTTCGGGCGGCACGACGTCCAGGCGATACCCGACGCCATAAATCGAGCGGATCATGTCGTGATCCGGCCGCACATTCTGAAGCTTGCGGCGCAGGTTCTTCACATGCGAGTCGACCGTCCGGTCGGCCACGACCCGATGATCGTCATACAGTTGCCGCAGCAGGTGGTCGCGCGAATAGATGCGGCCGGGCGTGGAGTGCAGCAGCGCGAGCAGCCTGATTTCGATCGGCGTGAGATTGAGGTCTTTTCCATCGAGCGACGCGACATGCCTGTCGAGATCGATCGCCAGTCCGCCTGAAACCGGCTCCGCGCCGGTGCGCGCCGCACCCGATAGCGACTCGATGCGGCGCAGGATCGCCTTCACGCGCGCTACGACTTCGCGCGGACTGAACGGCTTGCAGACGTAATCGTCGGCACCCAGTTCGAGGCCCAGCAAGCGGTCGATCTCATCGACGCGCGCGGTCAGGATGATCACGGGCACATCCGAAAACGTGCGCAATTCGCGGCAGATTTCGAGCCCGCCGCGTCCCGGCAGCATCAGATCGAGCAGAATCAGCGAAGGCGGATGCGCGCGTACGGAAGCGATCACGTCGCGGCCATCTTCGATCACCTTGGTGTCGAAGTTCTCCGCGCGCAGATAGTCCGTGAGCAGCGCCGACAGCTTCGGCTCGTCTTCGACGATCAGCACTGAAGCAGGCGAGCGGGCAAGAGAAGAGTCAGTCATCTTTGGCTTCTAACGTAGCGAACCGGACCGCGATCCACAGTCCTCCCAGCGGCGAGCGCAATGCGTCGATGGTGCCGCCATGCTGGCCGACGATATGTTTGCACAGCGCGAGCCCCAGGCCCGCGCCGCCGCTTTGACGGCTGCGTGACGCATCGACGCGAAACAGCCGGTCGAACAGATGCGGCAGCAAAGGCTCGGGCACGGCGGGGTGCGTATCCTGCACGTCGATTCGAATCTCGTGCTGGTGCCTCGCGACGGCCACGCGGACCTTGCCGCCGGAATCGGTATAGCGCAACGCGTTTTCCAGCAGGTTCTTCATCAACTGCGTCAGCCTGTACGGGTCGCCGAGCATGATGATGCTCGCGGCGTCGATATCGGTTTCCAGTGCGATTTTCTTGTCGGCGAGCCGGTCTCTGAACGACTCGGCGGCGGCTTCGACGATGGGCGCGATGTCGAGCCGCACCTTCTCGAAAGACAGTTCGCCGATGTCCGCGAGCGACAGCTCGTACAGGTCGTCGATCAACTGGCTCAGCAGCGCGACTTCCGCCTGCAGTGACGCGAGCGTCGCGCGGTCGGGCTTGCGCACGCCATCTTCGATCGCTTCGAGTTCGCCGCGCAGCACGGCAAGCGGTGTGCGCAACTCGTGCGAAATATCCGCGATCAGATTGCGGCGCGAACGTTCGGCATTGCCGAGCGAGATTGCGAGCCGGTTGAAGTCGGCGGCCAGATCGTGAAGTTCGTCGCTGCCCGCGTCGGGCACGCGAATCGAATAGTCGCCGCTCGCGAGCCGGTGCGTCGCCAGCACGAGGCGGCGCACGGGCGCGAGCAGCAAACGCGCGAGCACGACGGCGACGCACGCGGCCAGCAAGGCGGCGAATCCGGCGATGATCCATGTCGTGCGAACCTGCTGAGCCTGAAATTGACGGTCCGCGGAACGAAACATCACTTCGGGCCCGGCGACGACCAGCCAGCCGATCACCTTGCCGTCGACGGTCAGCGGCAGGCGCGGCGCATCGGGTGGCGGCGGCGGTCCCTTTTGCAGCACGCTGTGCATGTCCGTGTCGTAGACGCGGAACGGCGGGTGGCGGTTGCCCTGCGGCCCCGGGCTTTGCATGTCGCGCCTCTCGGGAGGCGCGCCCGCGTCGCCGGGCGGGGGCCCCGGCTCGGCGCCGTTGCCGCCCGGCGCGCCGTCAGGCGGCGGGTCGTCGTGCGGCGCGTTCATGTCGGGAGGGCCGGACGGACCGGGAGGCGGCACGCCCGCGTCGATCGCCTCGGGAATGGCGGCGGCCGCCGCCACCGGATCTTTGAGGAAATCCCAGCTTCGATGCGTCGCCCAGGCGGCTTCGATTTCCTGCTGCAGGCGCGAGGAATGCGATTGTGACTGGCGCTGCAGATAGCCGAGAAAGCCCTGTTCGAAACTCCAGCGCACGGCAACGCCCATCGTGACGGCCACGAGTATGCACGCCGCCGAAATCGCGACGAAGAGCTTCGACGTAATGCCGATTCTCATGGCGAGACCCCACGGCCGCCACTTTTCATGCTTGCCACCCTGTGTTTCCCTGTCGGCGTGCTTTGGCGGGCGCTCGAGCGCCGCATGCATGCCAGTTGCTATCGATATGCCGCCACGGCGCTATTTTGACGCGACGTGCGCGGCGCCGGATGACCGTTCGGCAATCTCCACACAATCTCCTTAATTTTCTCCGTCTTGCCTGCACAGTTGCTCACTATCATGGACCTCCATTCAAATGGGAGAAGGACGGAAAGTTCATGACCATCCATCTGCTCGTCGTCGAGCCTGATCAGGCCAGCCGCGACACGCTTCGGGCACATGTGCAGCAGCACAAGATCGAGATGTCCGTCCTGTACAACACCGACTCGCTGGAACGGCGCCTGGAAGTCGAAGTGCCGTCGCTGATCGTGATGCGTCACGGCTTGCCGGAAGTGGACGGCCTGACGGCGTTGCGGCGTATCCGTTCGCTCGGCTACGACCTGCCGGTGATCATCGTTAGCCGGTCCGACGACGTCGTCGACAAGGTGCTCGCATTCGAGCTCGGAGCGAACGACTATGTCGTCGATCCACACGATCCACGCGAGATGATCGCAAGGGTGCGCAACGCGTTGCGTTCTGGGCCGCCGTCGCACGTGCCGATGCATATCGAGCGTGCGCCGATCGCATTCGACGATTTCGAAGTCGACGTCGCCGACCGCGTGCTGACGCGTGGCGGCGCGGAAGTGCCGTTGCGCAGCACGGAATTCGCGCTGCTCGCGGTGCTTGCGTCGAACCCGATGAAGGTGCTGTCGCGCGTGCGTATTCTCAACATGCTGCGGCGGCATTGCAGCGTGACGGAGCGCGGGCTCGACGTCGTCGTATTCAGGCTACGCGCCGCGTTGAAGCTGTCGCCGACGGGCCGACAATACATCAAGACCATGCGCGGCGAAGGCTATATGTTCGCCCCCGACGACGCGCTGCCGCGCCACGGCGCGGCGGGGGATCGAGGCGGTGCGCGGGTGCCCGTGCTCGACCTTGCGGCGCCCATCGTGGCGGAGGAGCGCATGCGTTTTGATGATGCAGCGCGGAGAATTCAGTAGCGCATGTGGTGTGCGGTATTTGAAGGATCCAATTTTCTGATTTCATCACTCAGTACGCATAGAGTTCCTCGCGCGCGCCACTTTCAGACATATCTCATGGTGCGGCATGCAGTTGCGCGTTCGAATCGTCCTCGGCCCATGATGTCGCCCAGGCATCGGGATAATTCGGATATCAAAATATGTCTGAAGGTTTTGAAGGCGATAATCTGTGTATCAACGAACTGAGCGGCGGACAGTCGTACTTTCTTGAAGTACCCGGCAGTGTGAGCGCAAGCGGTCTATCCGTAGTCTCATTTGTCGCGACCGAAAGACTCGGCGAACCCTACCGCGTCACAATTCAGCTCACGCACCCGCATCGACTCGCGCGTGCCGACTGTCTCGGCAAGGATGCGACGTTTTCGATTGTCCCCGTAGACCGCGGCGGGCGTCGATTTGCGGGCTGGATTACCAGCCTTACCGAACTGAAGACAACGCGCGATTTCACCAGCTATGAGCTTGTGCTGGAAGCACATTATTCGAAGCTGGCGCGCGCACATGCCAGTCGTATCTACCAGCACCTCACAGCGCCGGAAATCATCGAGCAGGTGCTGAAACGACATGGCTTGCGGGGCTACCAGTACAGATTCCGGCTGCGCCGCACGTATCCGCAGCACGCGTTCCGCATGCAGTACCAGATGGATGACCTTGCGTGGGTCCAGCTTCTGATGAAGCAGGAAGGGCTCTACAGCTATATCGCAGCGGGTGAGCATGGCGATGTTCTGAACGTCTGCGACGACATCGACCATTACGTCTATCAGCCGTCGCTAGATGTGCCGTATCGCGAGCAGGCTGGTCTGGAGTCGGGTAACGAGGCGGTCAGTTCGCTCGTTACGCGGACGCAGACCGTAGCGCAATCGTTCCTGGTCGCCGACTATAACCACGACAGCGCATGGGAGCGGTACAGGGACGACGCCAACGTAGCAGCCGAAGACAAGACCACCTACGGCCAGCCCTATGTGTGGGGCACGCATCACTCTGACGCCCAGGCCGCGAAGTGGGAAGCACAACTTAGGCACGAGGCGGCAGTTGCGTCGCAGGTCGTGTATGAAGGCGAGAGCAATATTCTTGCATTGATGCCCGCGCGCATCCTCCACATTGATAAAGCGCTGCCCGACGCGCCAAACGGCCAGGTCGTTGTCGAAGTGGTCCATCGTGGCGCGCGGGACGATGCCTACTCGAACACGTACAAGGCGATTCCGTCTGACCGGCGTTTCCGGCTGGCGCTGGAGGAGGCGGCGTGGCCGAGGATTGCGGGCACACTCAGTGCCCGCGTGACGTCGCCCGACCAGTACAAGTATGCGTATTTGACGGCAGCCGGATACTACGTCGTGCGCTTCGATCTGGATTTCGATGAGTGGAATCCGGGCGGCGAGAGTGTGCCGCTACGTCTTGCAAAGCCGTTTGCGGGTGCGTTGCAAACGGGGTTTCACTTCCCGTTGCTCGACGGCACCGAGGTCGCCATCGCCTTCCACGACGGCAATCCGAACCGCCCATACATCGCGCACGCGATGCACAACAGCCAGGCCGTCGATCACATCACCAGCGACAACCGCTGGCTCTCGCGCAATGTCATTCGCACGCAGAGCAATAACAAGCTGCGTATGGAGGACTGGGAAGGTCAGGAAGGCATCAAGCTCTCGACTGATCATTCGGGCAAGACGCAGCTGAATCTCGGCTTCCTGGTCGACTCGAAGAAGCAAAAGCGTGGCGAAGGCGTCGAACTGCGCACATCGGGATATAACGCGCTACGTGGCGGCAGTGGCCTGTATCTGAGTGCCTACGACAGGCCCGGCGCGAGCGGCCAGCAGTTGGACATGCAGGAGACCGTCGCGGAACTGGAGCGGGCTTTGGTGCTCGCGCGTTCACTCGCGGACTTGGCTAGCGCGTCGAAGGCCGACCCTGCTGACACGGATGCACAGAAAGCGGCCAATGATGAACTGGACCAACTGAAGCAGCCGGGCATTCTGGCGGGCGCACCTGGCACGGTGGGCATGGTGTCCGGCAAATCGATGCAGTTCGTGGCAAACGATAGCGTCCAGACGACCGCCGGGAACAGTGCTGACTGGAGCGTGCTGAAGCGATTCACAGTTGCTGCGGGCGAGAAGATTTCGCTGTTCGTGCAGAAGCTCGGCATAACGATTTATGCGGCGAAAGGCCCGGTTCGGATTCAGGCACAAAGCGACGCTATCGACCTTGCATCGCTGCACGATACTGCTATTCGCAGTGTTGACGGGTCTGTGATCATCGAGGCGAAAAGAGAGATCCTGCTCAAATGCGGTAACTCGTATTTCCGCATGACGCCGGAAAACATCACCAATGCCACCAACGGCGACTACATCGAAAAAGCC
Organism: Paraburkholderia caribensis; assembly: GCF_002902945.1. Lineage (NCBI taxonomy): Bacteria > Pseudomonadati > Pseudomonadota > Betaproteobacteria > Burkholderiales > Burkholderiaceae > Paraburkholderia > Paraburkholderia caribensis. Next base: position 2,495,649 of record NZ_CP026102.1, on the reverse strand, counting down.
ATCACGTGGCAGAAAAAGAGCCCGGACGGGACGATGCAGAAAACGGCGTTGCCGTATGCAAACGATATTGCTGACCTCGCGCGTCACGGCTCGAAGTTTTCAGGCTAACAGTGTTAAACGACTTCACGACATGAGTGCACAACAGAATAATCAACGGGCCGCAGCGCCGGCAGTGTCCTCGCCCCAGACGTGGCGCTATCCGTTTCCTGGAAGGGATCACAAGGAAATAACCGACCCGGATATCTTCTATCACGCACTCGCGGGTATGGAAGATGGCTTCTTTCCGCTCGGCGTAAACGGGTTCCCGCACGGCGGTGTGCATTTTGGCAAAGGCTCATCCAGCCGCGCTGACCAGACTGGCGGCGTGCGGGTCATCGCCAATGGCGAGGTTGTTGCGTTCAGGCTCGATGACGCGTACCCGCAACTTCACTTCACACAGGACCGTCGCTGGGCGATGTACTCAACCGGGTTCGTGCTGGTGCGCCATCATATGACGATGCCACCTGCGCCAGGCAATACCGCCAACGGGCAACCTGCCGACGAAACGCTGACGTTCTTTAGCCTCTATATGCACGTGGCCGACTGGTCCACCTACCTTGCTGATGGAAGCATGGTGCGTCCTGGCTGGTGGCCCGGCGTGGACGCCTACCGCATCGGCAACAAGAATAGACAGGAGAACGGTGGTGAGGCAGCGGGCGCATTCGTCTGGTCGGAGCCGAAACCCGGAAAGAAGAGAAACCAGTTCATCGCGGGCCATCACGTTGCGTTCTTGCCGGAAGGAAGCGAGGTAATCATCGGCGAGAGACGCGGCGAATGGGGGCACATTCGTTCCATTTCAGCCGGGCATTTGGTCAGTGCAAAGAGCGGCGGCTATTTCGGTTGGGAGGATAAAGACGTGCCGTGGGTGCAACCTGACGGCGACGAGTCGGGAACGGCATCCGTAACGTCCGAGGGCGATTGGGGTTGGCTGTATCTACACGACCAGCAGCCCGTAAGAGAGCCGCGGGGAGTGGGAAGCGTGGTCGTTCCGCCGCAGCCGATTCCCGTCAAGGCTGGCACGCTGATGGGACAGGTCGGCGAATACCATGACTATGAGCGCTCGACACCACTACCTCCCGTCCCCGCACGTCAGTTGTTGCATCTTGAAGTGTTTGCCGGCGACGAACTGAAAGAGTTCATCGGGAAGTGTCGCGCGCGGGCGGCGCAACTGCCTGCAAGCGATCGCACCGTTCTGGTCGTTCAGGCGGGCGCAAAGCTGGTCATACACCCGGCTGAGCCGGACCACAAGTTGGGCACACGTCACCCGCTATACGACGCGAAGGAGACCGCTCGCAGCCCGAAATCCGGACCGTGGGTGCAGGTGCAGCCGAGATACCTGACCATCGGCAGTATCGCCGCTCTGGATGGCGGACCCGTGTGGATCCGACGGGATGATCTGAACCGTGGGCCGAACGGCCTGTCGGCCTGGATGCGTTTTCCGTTGCAGGGTCGGGCTGTTGCCGATCCGGCGAACGCACAGACGTTTGCGTTCCCGCGCGCGCAGCTTGATGGTCTGGGCGACGGTAACGTTGCCGTTGATGACGAGAACATACGTTGGTGGCGAATCAGCCTTGTTGCCGCAGACGGCACGGATCAGCGGGGCTGGGTCTGCGAAAAAGCGCATCCGGGCACGACTTGGGAAAGCCCGTGGGCTTGGCCTGGTTTCGAGATCGTCGACGCGACTGGCGTCGCGCTGACCGATGCGTTTCGCCGTAACCTTTCTGTGACTGGCTCAGCCGACTGGAGGGAGCAGACGGAATTCGAGCCATCCACGGCGGCGATAAACGGGAGTGTGTTGCTTCAGCGGCTTGAGCGGACCGTGAGCCGAATCCCTTTGCAATACGGTGAAAAGAAGAGCGGCAAGGACGGCCAGGAAGTGGTCACAGCGAGAAAACTCCAGCGGGCCATGAACACGTCCTGGCTTGCCAGCGAACTGGCACATGTGATCCTGCGCTATGAGAGCGAATGGGGTGGCGGGATGAGCCGGTGGGAGGCACTGACGCCCTTGATGCGAAATGCGCGTGAGAACTGGCAGTGCGAGTTGCAGCGGATCAAGAAGTTGCAATGGTGGGATGACGTTAAGGGTGCGGTCGAAGGCTTCCCAGCTAGTCCGGTCGTGAATCATATACATCCAATAGCGCTTGTTGGCAATTTCTCGACTAGCGAACGACTGACATGTCCGCACTGCGGTAGCGATCTTACGCTCACGGCGAGCACACTTAAGTCCATATTTCTGAATATAAGCGGCGACGATGCGGAGCACTACTCCGTGACAGTAACAGACGCTTTCGTGAAGTACGGCATCAATACATGTAACCGTGCTTCGCACTTTCTCGGTCAATGTGCAGTTGAGTGCGGTGGGTTCACTGCTTTTCGGGAAAGCTTGTATTACACGAATGGCGATCGTTTATGGGCGACCTACCCAACTGCATTGAAGGCCGGTCTTCACAGACTGCATTCGACATGGTCCCTTCCGCAAATCGAAGACTATTCAAAGCGAAACTTGATTCGTAACGATGCAGAGCTGGGCGAAGTGTTGTTCGGCGACGAGGAATATCCAGGGCGCGACTACCGTGGGCGAGGGCTTCTCCACATGACGTGGCTGGGCACATACAAGCAATACAAAATGGCCAGTGGGATTGACGTCGCGGATGACCCAAGTAAAGTTGAAAATGATTCATTTGTCGCGGCCGATTCGTCTGCGTGGTTCTGGAATAGCCACGCTATCAGTACATCAGCCGACGCAAACAACGTCCGAGGTGTGACCAAGGTGATAAATCCAGCAATGAAAGACTTTGCTCTCCGTAAAGACGCGACAAAGCGCGCTTTCGAACATTTGAACAAAGGCCAGCAACCCTGCAAGCACGATTGGGAATCAACTCTTACGGGAGAAAACGGATGGTGATAAAGAAACTTGCCTCTTTGGCTTTGCTATTGGGCATATCGAGTTTGGCTGGGTGGGCGCACGCTGCTAACAAATCACCAGATAAGATTGCCGCAGACGCAGTTCGTGCAGGTTGTTCCGTATCATTTTTTGAAGAGCCTCTGCAGGACTTGCACAATCCATCGAGTGGGCCGCTTTTCAATGTGAAAGCTACTTGGCATTGTCGTGATGGAGAAATATTGTCAATTGACAGCTATGAAGTAAACGGATCCAGCCCAAAGGTCGTGACGGTTTTTTATTGGCAAAACCGGGAGATCGTAACGCTGGTCAGATGGAGTGTAAATTCGGAAGCAGCGGATTATGTAGGAGACTACTACCAAGTATTTATATACAAATATGTTCGCTCATCGAAGGGGGCAAATATCGTCCGTGATAGCACGGCTATGAAGGCCTTTCCTGAGGGCTGGGACGGCGTTAAGAGAGATGGCACTCCGGTGATGTACGCGTTTAAAGATGCCGCTTCGATAAGAAAGAGGCTTCGCGCAATTCAACTTGGTCAGTAACGCCGGCTCATATCAATGATTCGCTACTTTTCCAACCAGACCGGAGTATTTTAAAAGGTAGAGCGATGCACTCTTTCTCCAAAATCGCTGCGTATGTGCTGGCAGAACCTGATAGTGACCAGTTCAAGATAGCCGCGAGCGTGATAAACGCGCACCGGTGGTGTCTTGTTTGCTATTTCCGCTTCACACGTTGATCGAAGCGACGTACTGGTCATATCGAGGAAAGCAGTACGAAGTCCGGAATGCCTTAAACCAGGGTTGCGGACTAAAAGGATTGTAAGAAGGCAGTGCTGCTCAACCCCAAGTTCTGGCAGTAGTACTTCCTCGCGTTTGCGGACCTCTGGCATTAAAAAATCGGGAGCTTTATGAGACGTTATGACGTATGCAACGGCGACACCACAACAGCAGGAGGTCGCGTAATTGCGCCTGAACGCCGAGAAACTATTCATGGTCGCGCCGTAGCCTATGAAGGCGATTCCGTGTGGTGTCCAAAGTGCAACTCGACAGGTCGGATCATGTGCACCGACAGTCAGAACGATACAGGTCCGAATGGTAAGCAGGTAGCGCTAAGTGGCGACTGGTGTGTGTGCAAGTGTGATCCTTCGCCCACGCTGATCGCCTCGCAACACGATAGCGGGTGTTGACCGGCACGCAGGTTGCCTCTCGCCGCTATGTCCGTTTGGCATGTGCCTCGCAAGATTCCAGAAGGTCTGGTTGCAGCGTAACCATACGCCCACGCGTGGGGGTGCGTCACATCGCGAGAGAGAGCAAGTGACCGGACCATAAAAAGACCGCAGTGAAGCAAAGCATGCTTTTTTCCCAGCGCATTCAGAACGAAGTCCCGATCTGAAACTGAAACACCTGGTACTTATCGTCGGCATGCCTGACGATAGGAAATCCGACCGAGAGCTTCAGCGGGCCAATCGGCGAAATCCACTCGAGGCCCGCGCCATAGCTGTATCTCAAGCCGTTCGCGCCCGTGCTGTTGCCTTCGTTGCCCCACACGTTACCCGCGTCGACGAAGGTAAAGACGCGCAACGTGCGATCCCATCCGCTGCCCGGAAGCGGGAATGTCATCTCAATGTTCGCGACCACCATCTTCGAGCCGCCGATCGAATCGCCCGTCGACGAATCACGCGGCCCAAGCGAACTCGATTCATACCCACGCACCGAGCCGATACCGCCCGCGTAGTAGTTCTTGAAGATCGGATACGCCTTGCCCGCGAAGCCATTGCCATAGCCCGCCTGGAAATTCATGCCCAGAATGAAGCCGCGCGCGAACGAGTAGTAATACTGGCTCTGCACGTCCGTCTTGTAGTACTCGGTTTCGCCCGCGGGCGTGCCGACCTCGCCGTTGATCTGCAGCATATAGCCGCGGCTCGGCACGAGCGCACTATCGCGCGCATCGCGCGACCAGGCTGCCGTCAGCGGCACGTTGTTGACCACGCGGCCGAATTCTTTCACATAGTCGAGATAGGCTTGCGGCGTCGACGAGTCGGTGTTGAAGCGGTCCTGCTCGATGCCGAGGCCGATGTAGACGGTATCGACTTCCGAGAACGGAATGCCGAACTTCAGGTCTGCACCAAGCGAGACGATACGAAAGCTCTCGTCGTTGCTGTAGTACAGCGGATAGCTGGTGCGATAGTAGACATCTGAAATGCGCTTGATGCCGTCGACGGTGAAATACGGATCGGTCTGCGTGACCGACAACGTGCGATACGTCTTCGCCGTATTCACATTGACGCCAAGACTCGTGCCCGAGCCGAACACATTGTCCTGCGTGACGCCCGCCGACAGAACCACCTTGTCCGACGAAGAAAAGCCTGCGCCGAGCGTGATCGCGCCCGTCGGCTTTTCCGACACCTTGACGTCGACATCGACCTGATCGTTCGAACCGGGAACGGGCACGGTCGTCACGTCGACGTCGGTGAAATAGCCGAGGCGATTCACACGTTCCTTCGAAAGCGCAAGCCGGTTCGAATCGAACCACGCGCTTTCGAGTTGGCGCATTTCTCGCCGTATCACTTCGTCGCGCGTACGGGTGTTGCCTTCCACATTCACCTGGCGCACGTACACGCGTCGTCCCGGATCGATTTGCAGCGTGAGATCGACAGTGTGCTTGTCCTGATCGATCTGCGGCACCGCATTGACAGCAGCAAACGCGTAGCCGTATTCGCCGAGCCGGTCCACGAGGGCTTTCGTCGTTGCCTTGAGCTTCTCTTCGGAGAACGTTTCACCGGGCTCGATGCCGATGAGCGGCTTCAATTCCGCTTCGCGATCGAGCAGATTGCCCGCGAGCCGGATGCCTGTGATCGTATAGGGCTCGCCTTCGTGCAGGTTGAGCGTCAGATACATCTCCTTCTTGTCGGGCGTCAGCGAAACCTGAGTCGAGTCGATCCTGAACTCCAGATAGCCGCGATTCAGGTAATACGAGCGCAGTCGATCCAGATCGGCGCCGAGCTTCTCTTTCGAATAGAGATCGTTCTTCGTGTACCAGGAAAACCAGTTCGGCGTCGACAGTTCCATTTCGTCGCGCAGCGTGCTTTCCGAAAACACCTGGTTACCGATGAAATTGATCTGCCTGATCTTCGCATTCGGACCTTCGATGACGGAGAACAGAACCGACACGCGTCCGCTATCGACGGGCGTCGTCGTGGTTTCCACTTCCGCGGCATAGTAGCCGCGCGTGAGGTATTGGCGTTTCAGTTCCTGTTCCGCCTTGTCGATGAGCGCCTTGTCGAAAGGGCGGCCGCGCGACAGGCCCACGGCACGCAGCGCCTTCGTCAGATTGTCCTTCTCGAACTCGTGAATGCCGGCGAAATCGATCTCCGCAATGGCAGGGCGCTCGACGACGTGAACCACCACGACATCGCCTTCGAGCGACACGTTGACGTCGCTGAAGAGGCCCGTGTCATAGATTGCGCGCACGGCCTGCGAGGCCTTGTCCTCCGTGAAAACCTCGCCGCGTTTGATGGGCAGGTTGGCGAGCAGCGTTCCCGCTTCAATGCGCTTCAAGCCGTCGAGCCGGATGTCAGTGACGACCACGGAGTCGCCGGCAAGCGCGATCGATGGCGTCAGTGTCGTGGCGCACATCGTGATCGCACTGGCGAGACAGATAGTTGATGCTCTTTGTTTCATCGAAGGTCTTGTTGAGAGCGGGACGCGACTCACTATGGAAAGCCGCGAGTATAGGAATGGGCTTCTTGCGCAGGGTTACGCCAAACTTTCTGAATATTTGTTGCCTCGGGTAAGGAATAGGGCGGCGATGAACAGCGACGCCTGTTGCACTGGCGACGTCGTGCAAAGGCGGAAAGATGCAGCTAAGAATCGGTAGGATCGTGGTAACGCGATGAGAGCGAAGGTGGCGTTATCGTGCCGACTCCACCCACCTCTGGTTCTTCGCCATGCTCGAACATATCGATCCCGTCGTACTGGTTGCTGTGTTACGCGTCAGCTCCACGCCGCTTTTCTCCGCCTGGATGGCGCGGGCCTCGTCTTATGAACCGTGGGTCGAAGCCACGCGCACACATCGCGAGCGCACAGCCGACGTGCAATCAGGCATGCAATCAGGCATGCAAACAGGCGCGAGCGAGGTGCTCCATGGCTGAGCGCGAGACGCATGTTGTCGATTCGATTGGCGATCTGCAGATGACGGAAGACGGTCTACACCTGCTGATTCACGGCAATCATGCGACCACGGCAATCCACCGTTCCGTGCTCGACCAGTTGCTGGTCGCCTTGCCGAATGCGATCGAGCATTCGGACCGGATCATCAACCAGAACGGGCACATGGCTTTTGCGTTTCAGAGTTACGGCTGGGAGATCGGGCGCCTGAACGGCACGCAGACAGCCGTCATTCGCTTCAGGCTCGCGGGCAACATGGGCATTTCGTTTTCCTTGCCGTGCGAGCAGATTGCGCCGTTGATCGAGGCGCTGAGCGGTGTCGCTGCGTCGGCAGGCGCTGCCGTCGCTCAGGTCAACAGCGACGCCGTGACGTTGCAGTAAGACGCTCTGGACGCATCTTCATTCGGGCCGGCGTCCGCCCGTCAATCAGACGCCACGATTCCGCTTTGATATTCCGTCGAGAAGTCCAGGGCCTCGCTATCAGGCCCATTGCCGCATTGGTGCTCAGCCTGCTGGCGCCGCTGCAGGTTAACGCGCAACTCGCCGGCGACGCGGCCGATGCCGAACGTCTCTCCGATGCATGGAGCTTGCGCATCGCACCGCAGCTCACCGAAACACCCAACCCGCCCGATGCAAATCCGGCAACGATCGCATTGGGCGAGTCCGTCACCGGCACCGTCGATAGCGACCTGTCGCTCAAGGGCGCAGCCGAGCTGCGCCGCTATGGTTTCGTCGTGCAAGGCGATGCGCTGCACTACGATCCCGACTACGACGTCGCCGATGCATATGGCAGCGTGCGCATTGTTTCGAAGGGCGACGTGTTCGACGGACCGTTCAGCCAGTTGCGCGTGAACGCGAGCGCAGGTTTCATTGCACAACCCAGATACCACTTCTACCTGAACGGCGGATGGGGCAGCGGCAAGCGTGCCGACCTGCTCGACAACGAGCGTTCGAAGATCGAAGACGGCACGTACAGCACCTGTGCGTGCGAGACGAATCCGGCGTGGTATATCCGCGCGTCTCAATTCACGATGGACCGTGGCGCCGATGAAGGCGTCGCGCGCAATGGCGTGCTGTTCTTTCAGAACATTCCATTGCTCGCGAGTCCGTGGCTATCGTTCCCGCTAGACGGCGCGCGCCGCAGCGGCCTGCTGTCGCCGACATGGTCGATGAGTTCGAAGAACGGCGTGGACATCACCGTTCCTTACTACTTCAACATCGCGCCGAACTACGACCTGACCATTGCGCCGCGCTACATGTCGAAGCGCGGCGCAATGCTGAGCGCGGACTACCGGTATCTGACGAGCGCGTCGTCCGGTTCGCTGTCGATTGCCTACTTGCCCAACGACATCACGACTCACGAGCGCCGCTATTCGATCGATCTGGATCACGTGTGGAATATCGGCTCCGGCTTCGGTGCGTACGTCAATTACAACCGTGTCTCGGATGCCAACGTGTCGACCGATCTCGGCTCGGGCAGCGCGTTTCCGACCACTTCGACTACGCTGTATCAGCAGGAAGCGGGTCTCACATACAACAGCGGACCCTGGACCGTGCTCGCGCGCGAGCAGCACTGGCAGTCCTTTTCCAGCGATACGACCTATAACCGCGAGCCGCAGCTCAACGTGCGCTACAACCGATACGACGCCGGTGGCTTCGATTATGGATTCGAGGCGGACGCAACGCGCTTCACGCTTTCATCGGACGATGCAACGCAAGGCACGCGCTTCGTGTTCAATCCTTTCGTCAGCTATCCGATCGTCCGGCCAGGCTGGTTCTTCACGCCAAAGATCAAATGGCACTTCGCTTCGTACAATCTGACTTCGATCGCGTCCGACGCGCCCGCAGGACAGCCACGCAACGTGAACGTGAACATCCCGACCTTGAGTCTGGACTCGGGCATGACGTTCGAGCGCGCGGTGCGCATCTGGGGAAGCTCGTACATCCAGACGCTGGAGCCCCGGCTCTTTTACGTGTATACGCCTTATCGCAACCAGACTTATGCGCCACTCTTCGACACCACGGAAGCGGACTTCGGTCTGGGCGAACTTTTCAGCGACAACGCATTTGCCGGCAACGACCGCGTGTCCGACGAAAGCCGCCTGACGGCCGCGCTGACGTCGCGCCTGATCGACGCGGCAACGGGCGACGAACGCGCGCGCTTCGTGATCGCGCAGCGTTACGATTTCAGGCAACCACGCGTGACGCTCTACGACACGGAAGACACGGCGAATGTCGCGCGGACCAGCTTGATCGCCGGCAGTTCAATCAAGGTCGGCGCGGGTATCAATGTAGAGAACGCGTTGCAGTACAGCCAGGCGAACAACTATCTGACGCAAGGATCGATCGGCCTTGCGTGGTCGCCGGCGACGGCACATGTGCTCAATATCGCCTACCGGTACACGCGCGCCAACACGACGCTGGACTTTCAACCCGTGAACCAGTTCATCGTGTCGGGGCAATGGCCGCTCGCAAAGAACCTGGCGAGCGTCGCGCGCGTCAATTACGACATGAGCACACACCGTCTGATCGCGGGCCTGCTGGGGCTGCAATACGACGCGCAATGCTGGTCGCTCGCGCTCGCGCTGGAAAAGTACACGAACGCGACGGGCAGCACTTCGCCGAGCACGGGTACGCGGGTGCTGATGCAACTTCAGTTGAAGGGCTTGTCGCGCACCGACCGCGGTCTGCTCGATCAGTTCAAGGCGGACGTGCCCGGCTATTCGTCGGCGCCTGCCGAAGCGGCACCTGTTTCGCGCTTTAGCGAATATCAATGACCGTGCGCGGCGGCGGAAATATTATGTAAGACACGCGCGAGGAGCGGGTGCGAATTCCCGTGCGAATCTGATGCAGTATGTGACGCTTCTTGAAGACGCTATTCGAACATGCAAGTCGCCGTTTGCCTGACCTCGTTCAATCGCACCGATTGCGCGCGCATTTCGATGGAGATCATCAAGCTGAACTGGCCGCGCAAGTGGCCCATCGTGCATGCGTGCGCGGATTCGAGCTATACGCGCTACATCGAAGACATTCTGGTCATGCGCGAGCCGAAGCCGCTGACGCGCGGCGCGCACGATCTGCTCGTTGCGTCGATCGAAACAGCCGTCACGAAGCTGAATGCGGATTACGTCATCCACCTCGAAGCCGACACGTGGATCTTTGACCAGAACGTGATCGTGCGTTATCTGGAGCGGCTCGAAAAATCGCCGCACGCGCTGGTCGCGGCATCGTCGTGGAGCACCGACCGCGTGCCGGAATGGCGCCGTTCGGATGACATCGGTAGAAGGCTGCGCGCGCGCCTCGCGCGGTGGTTGCGACGGTGCGGCTCGCGTTACGGCATACGCGACCGCAAATCCCTGTCCACCCAGTTCTTCATCGCGAAGAGCACGCCCGCGATGCTCGACGTCATCCGTTCATTGCAACCCGGCGACCAGGACGTCCTCGAAAAGCGGCTGTACGAAGGCGTGATTCGACGCTTCGGGCGACGCGCCGTGCTCGGCATGGACGAACGCGAGCCCGTGCACCCGGATTTCAGGGATGTTTGCGAGTCGTTGAGTCTCGTCTGTCATCACTGGCCGAGTGCGGCCGACGCGCCCCGTCACGACGCATTCGACCGCTTGCGCGGCAAGAAGGAATGGCTGCAAGCCGCCGGGCTGCACACGCACGGGCCGCACATGAAGCGTCTTCTGTCGGAAACGGACCTGGGCTACTACAACGGTGACGCAAAGCGGACGGGCTGAACATGACTGCCGCTCTCACACGTCGATCATGCTTTCAGATTCTTTGCCGCGTAAGACATGGGCGTGGCCGGCGCGATTCGGCGGCGCGCCGCACGGGCTGTTGCGGCATGCGGCGCTTGCGGCGTAATAGTCGGAAAGATTACACAAATCCTGCGTGACAGGCCCAAACCTATAATGCGCTGCGATCGCATACGTCGACGCGCGACGCCAGGTCCACGTCATTCACCGAGAGCAACAACCATGCAGCACGCCAACGATTCGGCTTTGAACGTAGCGGTGACGACGTCGCCGGCGTTGGGTGATTCGCTGCTGCTGATGACCGTCGCGCGCAATCTGCAATTGAGCGGCAAGACAGTCACCGTGTTCAGTCAGCACATGCAGGCGTTGCGCGACTGGTTTCCCGGCATCGATATCCAGCCTGCCCTGCGCGACGACGAGGTCGACGCGCGGCTGCGCCCATTCCATACCATCATCCAGCTTCACGCCAACCGCCCGGTGCCGCGCCTCGAGCAGCGCCATCCGGACGTGCTGGTGCTGGAGCATTTGTGCCGCGCGCCTTCGACGGAACCGATGGCGGCCCGCCTCGCGCAGTTCTGCCGCGAGTCGCTGCGTCTGCAGCACGCGGAGCCTGGCAATGGCCTCGCGGTTCCGGCAGGGCTGGTTCATCGCAAGCACCCATTGCGCGTGGCAATTCATCCGACGGCCAGCACGCCCGACAAGCGCTGGCTCGCGCCGCGTTTCGTGCGCCTTGCGCTGGCGCTGAAAGCAAAGGGCTTCGAGCCGCATTTCATCGTGACCGACGAAGAGCGTGCCGACTGGGAACACGTGCAACAGCACGGTATTGGCTTGCCGCGCCTCGGCACGCTCGATAACGTCGCCGCGTGGCTCGTGGAAAGCGGCTGGTTCATCGGCAACGATTCGGGCATTGGTCATCTTGCGTCGTGCCTTCGGGTGCCGACGCTGTCGCTCTTCATGCGCCGCGGCATCGCGCGCACGTGGCGTCCGGGCTGGGGCGCGGGCAAGGTGCTGGTTGGCGGCGCGTGGCTGCCGACGGGACGGCTCAAGGAACGCGGCTGGAAGTACGCGCTGTCGGTGAATCAGGTGCTGCGCGCATTCCAGCAATTGCAACACGAGGCCGCCTGACGTGGACGTGACAATGCCGGACAGCGTGCGCCTCGCGTCGATCAGGCGAGTCGCGTTTGTGATGTCGAATGCAATCGGCGATTCGCTGGTTTCGATGGTGATCGTGCAGAACCTGCGCGCAAGCGGTATCGACGTCTGCGTGTTCGGCACGCCGATTTTCGCGCTGCGGCACTGGTTTCCGCATGTCGAGATTCATCCGCTGCCACGCGAGGCGGACTGCGCAACACGCCTCGAAACATTCGATGCCGTTCTGCAAATGCATCGGCATCAGCCGTTTGCGCATCTTGCGGGCGCGCATCCCCATGTGATCGATCTGCACGATATCGAGTACGCCGATGCGCCCGGCTGCATGGCGGAGCGCTTCGCGCATTTTTGCCGTACACGCTTCGGTATCGTCACGGGCACGACTGAGAACGGCATCACGGCGCCCGCGACGCTGAAGCACCGGCGGTATCGGCATCGTGTCGTGATTCATCCCGAGGCCAGCACCGACGACAAGCGCTGGACGCGCGCGCGTTTCATTACGCTGGCGAGGCGCCTGCAGGCGCTCGGTTACGAAGTGTGCTTCGTGATCGCACCCAACGAGCGGGCACGCTGGAGCGACCTGGAAAGGCTCGGCATCGCCGCGCCCGCATTCGACGATCTGCATGCGCTCGCGTGCTGGCTGTATGAGTCGGGCTGGTTCATCGGCAACGATTCGGGTATCGGCCATCTGGCATCGAATCTGTCCGTTCCGACCATCAGCCTGTTCCGCCGCCGGGCCGTGGCGGAGCGCTGGCGTCCGGCGTGGGGCACCGTGCGCGTCGTGTTGCCGTGGCAATGGCTGCCGACGGCGCGGCTGAAGGAAAAGTTCTGGCGCGAGGCGCTGACGTGTCGACGCGTTGTCGCTGTGTTCAGGCAATTGGCGGAGCAGGGCTAAAGAACGCGCGATGTGTCCTGACATCGGAAGCGCGATGACTTGCCAGTGCCGTTTGGTGATCGAACAAAAAGCATGAAAATCGGATTGTCGTGCAATGCACTGAAGTACAGCGGGGGCCTCGAACGCTATGCGATCGAGGTGACACGGGGACTCGTCGCGGCCGGGATCAAGCTGGCCGTGTTCGGCCGCGCGTTCGATCCGAAGTTGCCGGAAAGCCGCCTCGTCGAACCGCATCGGATCAACGTGTCGTTCCTGCCCGGGAAGTGGCGGGACGAATGGTTTTCGCGGCGCCTGAGCGCGATGCGGCGTGACGCAAAAGTGGACGTGCTGATCGGCTGCAATCGCGTCGAAGCATCGGAGATCGCGATTTGCGGCGGCACGCATCTGGGCTTTCTCAGCGCGACGAGGCGCGCGCCGTCGTTCTTCGATCGCCGCCAGATTGCGCTGGAGCGCCGTCAATATCGGCGCGCACGCTTTGTCGTCGCGCATTCGCCGCAGATGCGCGACGAATTGCGGTTGCTGTACGGCGTCGACGACGCGAAGATCCGCGTGCTGTATCCGCCCGTCGACAACGGCCGCTTCTCGCCCGTCACCGACGACGAGCGGCGCGCATTGCGCAAGCGTCTCGGTTTTGCCGACGGCGAAATCGTGCTGCTGTTTCCGTCGAGCAGTCACGAGCGCAAGGGACTGCCGTTGATCGAAGCCGCATTGCGCGATCTCGATCTGCCCGTCGTGGTCGCGGTGGCAGGGCGTCCGCCCGAACGCACGTCGCAGCGGCTGCGCTATATCGGCTACGTGAACGCGATCGAAGACGGCTACCGTGCAGCCGACTATACGATTCTCGCGTCGAGCTACGAGCCGTTCGGTCTCGTCGGCGTCGAATCGGCGATGTGCGGCACGCCCGTGATCCTGTCGTCGAATATCGGTTGCCACGATGTGATCGCGCCGCAGGCCAAGCTCGTGTTCGCGCCGAACGACGTCGACAGCTTGCGCCGTGTGCTGACGGACGCGGTGCGCAGCGCGCGGGAAGCACGGCACGCGCGGTCGACGTTCTCAGGCGATGCGGTGCTGTACGACCCGTGCATCGCGCGGCATGTGTCGGATCTGCTTGCGCTGGCGGATCAGGTGGGATCGGACCACGTGTAGACGGCAGGAAGGAAAGCCTAATGCGCGTCGGCGACGCGCCGCGCCGGCGTCTTCGTGCACAGGTCGCGCAGCGTCAGCAGCGCGAGCAGGCCCATCACGAGAGCCGTGAAGAGATAGAGACCGGCGGGCCCGGCGACCGCCATCATCGCCGACGCGAGCGTTGGCCCGCCGCTCGCGCCGAGCGAGAAGATCAGCAGCAGGCCCGCGCTGACGGCGATCCGCTCGTCGGCGGGAACGCAGTCGTTCACATACGACGTGACGACGCCATACATCGAGAACGCCACGGCGACATACAGATAACCGAATGCTTCGATCAGCACGCCGTCGCGCAGCATGAACAGCACGACGCTCAGCGACCCGGCGAGCGCCGCGAGGCACAGCAGCACCTTGCGCCGGTCGAACAGATCGGCGAGCCGCGCGACGGGCCACTGCGGCACGAGCGCGGCGAGCAGCGCGAAGCCCATGAAATGCGACACGTCCGGCACCGAATAGCCGACGCGCCACATGAACACCGGCTGCATCGTGTAGAACGCGCTGTTGAGCAGGCCCGCCGCGAGGCATGCGACGACGCCGAGCGGCGCCCATCGGTAGATGGTCTGCAAGCCCGACAGGCCGCGCGCGAGCCGCGCGCCGCAGGAAGCACCCGCATGAGTGTCGTGCGCGGCGATCAGGCCGGGTGCCGTGCCCGCCAGCGCAACGGGAATCAGCGACGCGGTGAACAGCGCGGCGACCGCGCTGAACAGTTCGAAGCCCGCCGGGTCCGCGAGGCCAATCAGAAACTGGCCAATGCCGACGCCGAGATAGTTCGTGATCAGATAGGCGGAGAACACGCGCCCGCGCTGCGCGTTGCTCGCGACCTGATGCAACCAGCTTTCGACCACGGTGAAAATGCCGACGAGACAAAAGCCCGTGATGAAGCGCAGCGCCACCCAGACCGCGTCCGCGTCCCACACTGCGTAGCCGAGCGCGCAACAGGCGGACGCCGCCGCGAAGGTGACGAACGCGCGGTGATGGCCGACGCGCCCGATCAATGAGCCGCCATACACGGCGCCCAGCATGAAGCCGACGTAATACGCGGACTGCACGACGCCGACGACGATCGACGGCGCCTGCTGCTGGATGAGCCGCAGCGAGATCAGCGTGCCGAGCAGGCCGTTGCCCGTGATGAGGATCGCGTAGCCGAGCAGCAGGATGGCAGTGGCGCGCAGGCTGCCGACGGAAGGCGGCGCGGGCACGGGCGTGACAGGCGTACCGAGGGCGGGGCCGCTGTCGACGAAATCGGCGACGGGTGGCGTGTTGTGCAGAGGGAATGCGCCGCACGGCTGGGTCGCCGGATCGTGTGCCTGTTTCATTCTTGCTCGGTGTGGTTCGTCTCGCGCGGCACCCGGATTGCGACGGTTTGCGGGGCTTCGTCTGATCGAATGTAGCGGGCGGCTGGACGGCTGGCATGGCAAGAATACGACATTGGTTTGCTGTAAAGCGACCTTCTTTTGCGCGCGGCAAGCGCGCAGCGCGATTCGTGCGACGGCGCTACCATGAACGCTCGCTGCGCCCCGAACGTCGTCTGTAGGTCGCCTGAAAAGGAGCCGCCGATCATGCCGAAGCACGTGAGCACCGAACTGCTGGACATCGCCTATGAGGAATCCGGTCAGCCCGAAGGCTGGCCCGTCGTGCTGCTGCACGGTTTTCCGTACGACGTTCACGCCTACGATGAAGTCGCGCCACTGCTTGCCGCGCAAGGCGCGCGCGTGATCGTGCCGTACCTGCGCGGCTACGGGCCGACGCGCTTCCTTGCCTCCACCACGCCGCGCTCCGGCCAGCAGGCGGCGCTCGGCGCCGATCTGCTCGCGCTGCTCGACGCATTGCAGATCGAACGCGCGTTGCTCGGCGGCTACGACTGGGGCGGGCGCGCCGCGTGTATCGTCGCGGCGCTTTATCCAGAGCGCGTGCAGGGGCTCGTGACGGTCAACGGCTACAACATCCAGGACATCGCGGCGTCAGGCAGGCCTGCGCTGCCGGAAAACGAACTGCGTCACTGGTATCAATACTATTTTCACGGCGAGCGCGGCCGTGCTGGCCTCACTGAAAACCGCCGCGCGCTGTGCCGTCTGCTATGGACGCTCTGGTCGCCCACCTGGCGTTTCGACGACGCGTGCTACGCGCGCACGGCAGCATCGTTCGATCATCCGGATTTCGTCGACGTCGTGATTCATTCGTACCGGCATCGCTTTGCATTGGTGGCGGGCGATCCGCGCTACGACGCGATGGAACGGCTGCTCGCCGCGCAGCCGTCCATCCCCGTGCCGACGATCGCGCTCGACGGCAGCACCGACGGCGTGATGGGAATCGGCGGGACCGCGCATCATGCGGCGCATTTCACGGGGCCGTACGAGTACCGCGTGATCGACGGCGCAGGCCACAATCTGCCGCAAGAGGCGCCCGCCGCATTCGCCGACGCATTGCTCGCCGTGCGAACGCGCGCCTGATGAAAGCGCATGTCGTCATGACCGTGTTCGGCCCTCCGGCACGCAGCGTGTGGTAAGTTTTGAAGCTTCGATTCCGTACACAAGAGCGTTGATATGAAAGTCGCCGTGATGGGCGCGGGCGCGGTGGGCTGCTACTACGGCGGCATGCTGGCGCGCGCGGGACATGAAGTGGTATTGATCGGACGCCCGCAACACGTCGAGGCGATCGAAACGAGCGGCCTGCGTCTGCAGGCACAATCGTTCGACGAGCACATTCCCCTCGCCGCAAGCACCCAGGCAAGTGCGGTGCAGGGCGCGAAGCTCGTGCTGTTCTGCGTGAAATCGACGGACACGCACAGCGCGGCGCTGGAAATCAAGCCGTTTCTCGCCGCCGATACGCTCGTGCTGTCGCTGCAGAACGGCGTCGAAAACGCCGACGAAGTGCGCAAGGTGATTGCGCAGCCAGTGGCGGCCGCCGTCGTCTATGTCGCGACGGAAATGGCCGGGCCGGGGCACGTGCGGCATCATGGACGCGGCGAACTGGTGATCGAGCCGTCCAGCGCGAGCGCCGAGGTTGCGCAGGCGCTGATCGCGGCAGGCGTGCCCACCGAAATCTCCGACAACGTGCGCGGCGCTCTGTGGGCAAAGCTGATCCTCAACTGCGCTTACAACGCGTTGTCGGCGATCACGCAGCTGCCTTATGGCCGGCTCGTGAAAGGCGAGGGCGTGGCAACCGTGATGCGCGACATCGTCGGCGAGTGTCTCGCTGTCGCGAAGGCCGATGGCGTCACGATTCCCGGCGACATCGACAAGGCCGTACGGATGATTGCCGAGACAATGCCTGGGCAGTATTCATCGACGGCGCAGGATTTGTCGCGCGGCAAGCGCAGCGAGATCGATCACCTGAACGGACTGATCGTGCGGCGTGGCGACGCGCTCGGCGTTGCCACGCCGTCGAACCGCCTGCTGCATACGCTCGTCAAGCTGATCGAAGGCAAGTAGCGAACGGTGCGTGCCGCCTTGCTATTCGCTATCCGGCGTTCGCCAGATAGTCGAACGCGACTTCGCCGATATCGAGCGTGAGATTGGCGACGACCTGGCGCGCGCCGACCACGCGCCGTACGGGCAGATCCGCGACGGGCGCGAGCGCATGGGGCCGCAATTCGAGCGCGGCCGGTCCCGCCCACGCGCCGAGCACCGTCACGTCGCGCAGAAAGAAGCGCACCAGCTCGCACACGCGCGCCGTCCCGTCGACATGCGGGATCACCTTCAACAGATAGTTCGGCGTGTCGGCGAGTTTCGCGCGCTCGGTTTCCATGTCGAGCGTCCAGTGCTTGTAACCCATGGTGCCTGTCGCGATGCGTTGCGTGCCGTAATCGAGCGTGCCGAGCAGCGTGTCGTTGCCGTCCACGCTGATATGCGGACGCGCGAGTTTCTTCGGAAAGCCCCAGATTTCGCGGCCTGCCGCAATCGGGCCTTCGTCGTCCAGATACATGGAATGCGTGTAGTTGCCAAGCCGGCCGTCCGCGTCGCGCACCGAAATGACCTGGCCGCTTTCGGTGTAGTCGCCGAATCCGGACGAATCGGGCATGCGAATAAATTCGTAATGCACCAGCGTGTTCTCCGGCTTGAGCGGCGCGGGCACGGCGGCAGCGATCGCATCAGGATCGGATTCGTACGAAATAATGAAGTACTCGCGATTCACAAAACGAAACGGCGGACGCGGAAAGGCGGGATTGTGTACGGGCATTGCAAACGCGTTCTTGCGGATCGACTCCAGGTCCATGGATGTTCTCCCGGTAGGCAGCGCACACTGCGCGCGTCAATAGTAAAGCGATTGCGTGCGCAGCGGTGTGTCCGTTCGATGGCAATTTTCCGTTAATGCCCGTCAATCTGGTGGGGCCGTGTAAGCGCCCGCGTCCTCGCGGTGCGCGAGAATGTTGACGAGCTTGCCGAACGGGTCGCGCACATAAAAGCGCCGCACGCCCCACGGTTCGTCGACGGGGCCGTATTCGATCGCAAAGCCGGCTGTCTGCATCGCTTTACAGGCGGCGTCCACGTCGTCGACTTCGATCGACAGGTCGGGCACGGGCGTGTCCGAGCCGCCTTGCTGCGCGAAGCTGATCTGCACTGTCATCGGCTGGTTCGATCCGTAGGTGCGGATCCAGCCGTGATCCATCAGCAGATCGAGGCCGAGAATCTCGTGATAGAAGCGCTGCGCGCGCGCCGCGTCCTGCGCGTGGACATTCGAGACGATCCGTTTGACCTGCATCGTTAAACCTCGCGTGGTTCGTTATTGAAGCGCCTGTTCTTTACGATACAACGCCGTTTCTTCGGCCAATGCTTTGGCCACATGCGGACGCTGCATGTGGCGATGGTAATACGCATCGACAGCGGGTTTTTGTACCATGGTGGACAAAAATCAGGGGTGCCAATATTTGTATGCGAGACAGTACAAAAAGTGAGAAGCGTGCACGCGGACGGCCGCGTGCGTACGATGCGGACGATGCGCTCAGCAACGCCACCGATGCATTCTGGCTAGGCGGCTATTCGGGCACGTCGCTCGATACGCTGAGCGATGCGACGGGTATGAATCGCCCCAGCCTGTATGCCGCGTTCGGCGACAAGCATGCGCTTTGTCTGCCCGCTGGCGGCGAGCCGCGCGGATGTTTTCTGATCGGCACGGCCGTGGTCGAATCGAAAGTCGACGAAGGCGTGCGCACCAGATTGGCGCAAGGCCTGAAATTATTCGATCGCGCATTCGAAAAGCGCATCCGGCGCGCCCAGACAGACGGCGAGCTTTCAGCCGACGCGGATGCTGCCGTGCTCGCACGCGTCGCATGGGCGATCTTGCATAGTCTTGCATTGCGTTCGCGCGCGGGCGATTCACGCGCCTCGTTGCGGGCGACGGCTGCGGAAGGTGTGGCGCTGATTTGTGGTGCACGCAACCACACCGCACCAAAAGCCGCATCAATGACGGGTACGCGAAAACGGTTCGAGAAATAATCGACACGGCTTGCATGAGGGTTACTTCACACAGAGTTGGCGGGTACAGCGCTTGCACCATTGAAGGTGTACTACCTACTTCATGGAGGAAGTCATGAAACTGCTTAAGCACGCTGCCATTCTTGCCGCCGTCATGGGTGTTTCCGCTACGGCTTTTGCACAAACGACTGTCCAGCCGAACCAGCCCGCAACGCGCGGTGAAGTGAGGCAGGACCTGATGAACGTCGAGAGCCAAGGGTATCGTCCGGGCGACGGCGACCGCACGCACTATCCCGCTAACGCGCAAGCCGCCGAGCGCCGTTTGTCAGAGCAACAAGGGCAGGGCGAAAGCTACGGCGGCGTGGTGAACGGTACGGCGGCATCCGGCCGCACATCACAGCCAATGGGCTCGCGTTCCAGCGACGGCACGAAGGGTGTGTACTTCGGTCAGTAGTCCAGGGGTGTGTGAGGACGTGAGGTCAGGCGGGTCGCATGATTATGCATCCCGCCTGTTTTACAACGCATGTCAGTTGGCAGGTATCGTCACGACGGGCGCCTTGCTGGCCGTGTCGGCTTCAGCAAGCGCCATCAGATTCTGCACGACCGTGAAGGCGTACTTCGAGTCGAAGTCGTTGCGCTCGACCCAATAGGTTGTCGCACCGTAGCGGACTGCGACGTAAGCATCGGCGGGCGGCTTGTCGCCGTTTTGCACGACGACCGTGGGCCGTGTTTCGCCGCCGACGAGCGCGACGGTCGGCTTGGTCGAGCCGTCATCGATCGTGTCGTGAGGCACCCGAACCTGAGCGCCGAGGTCGGTGAGAATGCCGAGCACCGAGCGCGTCAGGATCGCAATCTGATCGCCGCCGCGCGACGACTGTCCATACACGATCTCAAAGTTACCGGCGTTGCCCTTCAGATGCAGAAGCTTGCGCACCAGCATCAGGTCGGGCACGGCATTGGCCTCGCCCGTCGTCGTGGCCGTGCCGAGCACGAGATAGACATGCTGCTCATTGTTCACGTTGCGCGATTCGACATTCAGTTCGCCCGCCAGCTGCAGCTGCCGCAGCGCCTGTATCAGCTGGAAGAACTGCGGCGAGCCCGCGCTGTCTTCGCCGCCTAAGGCGGTCCCATTCTGCAATCCGCCTATCGACTGAGCGGAAATGCGCAACAGCAGATCGATCGGGATGCCGCCCTCCGCGAGCGGCAGCACCAGCGACGGCGCGAGTGGACGGATATACGCCTGCGCATACGCTTCGCCCGTGGTCGGCGTGAAGGTGAACGTTGGATGGTTCGAATACGACAACGTCCCCGTGGCCGACGCATAGTTCGGCACGCTGCCCGAGCCTGCGTTGAGCGTCGATGACGCGGATGCGTCGACGTTGTAGGCCGCGATGATCTGGCTGACGGTCAGAAACGAGGGCGCGTCGGCATAACGCAACCCGACGACGGCCGCGAGTATCTCCCGCTTTTTTGCGTCGCCGAGCGCGCGCGCATAGTCGACCTGATCCGCTTTCAGACGCGTGGGGCCGATGCTGGTGCATCCCGCGAACAAGGTGAGCGCGCAACAGGTGACGAGGCCATGAAGTCTTTTCATCGGAGTAGAAAAATATGCAGGGTGACGTGGCCGGATGAGGCGCCCAGGTAAAGACGTCCGTGGCGATGAGCACGTGGCATGCCTCGTTCGAAGTCACGCAACGGCGCTGCATGGGAATACGCGTTGCTGCTTAGTTGCTGTTCAGAGAGCGATGACGCGGCGAACAGCGCATCACAGGGAGCGCGATATGCAAACGACGACCACAGAGCAGCCGAACACGATGGACGAACCGGGTGGACCGGAAGCGCCAATGCCTGCGCGCAACAGGGACGCAAATGAGAAGGGAGGTGCCGGAAGCACACGAAAGGACAAGGCCGCACACGGTGCGCCGACCGACGCGGATTTCGAACCGCCCGTCGTACCGCGCGAGTCGAAGGGCGCACCGCCGAAGGGCGCACCGCCGAAGGGCGCGCAACGCAACTAGCGCCACCTACCAGCAGCAAGGGACCAAGCAGGGAGCAAGCCATGCAAACCGACCCGACTATTGATCCGTTCGCGGATCCCGCCAATCAGCCGCTGGACGAACCGGGCGACCAGCCGCGCCCGGCGCCCGGCATTCCGCCCGACATGGACCCGCTCGCGCCCGAGCCATCACCGGATGAAGAAGCCGACGGCCGCCCCGCGCCCGGCGACGGCGAAGCGAGCTTCAAATAAGGTAGACCTGCGCTGCACACGACAAAAAAAAGCCCGCTCGAAAGCGGGCTGAAAATGCGCCTGACGCGGGGATCGCGTCCGGTTTCCTACAACTGCATGTCGCGCGTCGCCCGTTCAGGCGGCGTGCGAGCCACTCGTCGCGCTGCGTGTCATCACGTTCACATTGCTCTCGGCCGTATGGACCGCCTGCTGAACCGTTTTCCAGACACTTTCATAGAATGTGTTTGCTGCCGTGATGGCCGAATTCATCGCCGTCACCGCGACCTCGGCGCCTGCCGGCGCGCGCTGCGCAGCGTCGCCGAGTTCGGCTTGCACCGTGCTGATCTGCTTTTCGTATTGCGCCGTCGCATGCCGGACGATCGCGGCCTGCGTGCCAGCGAAAATCTCGAACACCTGGCGGTTATAGAGCGCCGCACGTTCGATCGCCGACACGTCGCCGCGGCTGAGGGCAGCCATGGCCGGCGCCTCGCCATTGGCGAGTGCATTCATCGCGCGCTGCGTGTTGTCGCGCAAGAAGCGCAAGTTCAGTTGAACGAGTTTCTCAAAGCCGCTGACCGCCTCGTTCGTCATGTTGAAGAACGTCTGAACTCCGGCTTTCTGTGCAGCAGTCAATTCGTCGATGGTCGTGAGCATCGAATGGCCTCGCAAGGTTGTATGCACAAAAAATCCGGCTGGCGCCGATGTGATCGTAGATCGACGCCCGCTGGTCAAAGGGGAGTTGCCGCTGGTTGCCTGGCGCTTCTCCGAGTGTGACCCGGCAGCCTCACAGGGGCGCGCCACCCAGGCGCGCGAGCAACGCGTGTCCACGGTCCGTGAGACGAGGCGTCACGCTGGCTTCGGGCAGGTCAATGGTGATGAACTCGCGGTCGGCCAGCGCGAGCAGATCGGCCTGATCAAAATCGGACTGGGAGGTCGCGTTCTTGATCAGCATGAGCGTCGAAAATTCGTGTGGGCTCAGCACGGGTATCTCCTGAAAGGCGCAGCGCCTGCGCTTGCTGACATTAATGATCTGCAAATGCCTTTGCAGCCAGCAAATATGTTTTGGAGGTTTTTTGGTCCGAGCAATGCTTATGGCATCGACGGGGTTCTCATCGTAATGCTCTGCTTTTTAAATTTCAATCGGAATTAACCGTACGTGGCAAAGTACACCGTTCCGGCGGATATGCGGCAAGTATTGCGTGTGTAATTCAGGTGGCCAGGGAAATACTGCTGACCTTCCCGCGTGACGTTGGCCGTTGCCCGCTAACCCTTTTGGGACAACGGGCGCGGGATGTTTGGGGTGCATTGATACGCACGATCATGCTTTAAAACGTTTTCCACGCGTCCAATTCGCGAATGCGAATCATAGATAAAAACTGGCTTTAAAGATGAATGACGCTCGGGTCGTTTGAAATAAATAATATTAATCATACGTGGCGCCTTGCTGATTGATCGAACTGGTTAATCACCAGCGTTTGTCGAGCCGCGTTCCGGCGTCCGGATTTTTACTGGAGCGAGCCGCGAAACACTGCGTAGCGTCCCCTAAAAGCCCCGCCGTTCGCGCCCTTACTCGCACGTGCCGATTTTCTCCGTGCTATTTTTCTACCCGTCAGGCTGCGCGCGAGACGCAGCCGGCAGTCGGAACGTGCTGACGCCGTTCCGTTCGATTGGGCAATGTCTGCCGCAGCAGCAGGTGTTGCCGCCAAACAATGACAGGGCACAGGAAATGGACCGCTTTGAGGCAATGGAGATCTTCACTCGCGTGGTGGACGCGAACAGCTTTTCGAAGGTATCGGAAATGCTCGATTTGCCGCGCGCAAAGGTGAGCAGAACAATTCAGGCGCTCGAAGAGCATGTCGGGGTGCGCCTGTTGAACCGTTCGACGCGGCAGGTGAGCGTGACGGAAGATGGCGCACTGTTTTATGAGCGGTGCGTGCGCATCCTCGCCGAAGTCGCGGATGCCGAATCGTCGCTGTCGAACAAGCGGGAAAGTCCGGCGGGCACGATACGCGTCGATACGTCGGGCACGCTTGCGCGCGCGCTGTTGCTGCCTTCGCTCGACGACTTCTATCAACGCTTTCCGGAAATCGACGTGCGCCTCGGTCTCGCGGATCGCAATATCGATCTGATCCAGGACGGCGTGGATTGCGTGATCCGCATGGGCATGCTCGAAGAATCGAGCCTGGTTGCCAAGCGCATCGGCAGCGCGCGCATCGTCACGTGTGCGTCGCCTGCTTATCTGGAACGGCACGGCACGCCGAAGACGCTCGAGGAACTCAGCGAGCATCAGGCTGTGAACTACGTATCGGCGCGCTCGGGCAGAACCTTTCCGTTCGAGTACAGCGTGGGCGGCGAGGTCGTGAAAGTCCAGATGAAGAGCGTGCTCGCCGTGAACGACGGCTCCGTCTATATCAACGCGGGCGCATTGGGCCACGGCATCATCCAGCCGTCGCGCTTCATGGTGTCCGAGTTGATCCGGCAGGGCGCGTTGACGGAAATTCTCACCGACTACGAGAGCCCGTCGACGCCGCTATCCGTGGTCTACCCGCATCGCCGCAATCTCAGTTCGCGGCTGCGTGCATTTGTCGATTGGGTATCGGAAATCGCGCACCAGAATCCCGATCTGCGCAGCAAGCAGGACTGACCTGGACGTTTGCCTGCTGCGTTCACCGTGAGCACAGCGGGCGGTCCGTTTCAAACGTTCTTCATGGGCTCGGCGGGATGCGGCGCATCTTCATACGCGCCCCAGATCGACTGATCGAAGTTGACGATCGAGCCCGTCATCAAGCCCGATTCGCTGCTGGCCAGAAATGCGACGGCGCGCGCCGCTTCGGCTGGGTCGATCAGACGGCCGAATGGTTGCGCGGCGGCGGCCCGTGCTAACCAGTCGTCGGCGGCGCCATGAAACTCGCGTTGAATGCGGTCTTCGCCGTCCGACGCCATCCAGCCCAGATTCAACCCGTTCACGCGGATGCGATTGCGCAACAGCGCATACGCGGTGTTTTGCGTGAGCGCCGCGAGCGCGGCTTTCGATGCGCAATACGCGGAGATGAAGGGCTGCCCGGCCATCGCCGACATCGAGCCGATGTTGACGATCGCGCCTTCGATCCGCTCGCGCAGCATTACGCGTATCGTGTCCTGCATCAGAAAGAACGGCGCGCGCACATTGGTCGCGAACATCCGGTCGAACAGCGCGGGATCGGTATCGAGTATCGTGCCGCGATCGGTGAGCGCCGCTGCGTTGACGAGCACATCGACGCGGCCGAAGTGCTGATCGGCGGCGGCGACGACTTTGCGGCAGTCATCGACATTCGCCAGATCCGCCTGCACGAACACGACCTTTGCACCATGGGTCTCGCCCATGCGGCTCAACTCGCGCGCTTTGGCTTCGCCTTTTTCTTTCGCGCGTCCGCAAATGACGACGCCGCGCGCGCCGCGTTCGACGAACAAAGCGGCAATCGCCGCGCCCAGGCCTTGCGATCCGCCCGTGACGATCGCGACCTTCGAATCGAATTGCGCCATGCACTCTCTCCTTCAACGATGTACTGCGATGGATAGTGGATATCTCGGCTTGCTGCCCGCGCGGCGTCGATGCGATCATGGCGCATCTGCCGACTACAACCAAGCCAGCCATGTCCGATACGCGCCGCCGCAAGACGAGCATGACTGACATTGCCCGCGCAGCGGGTGTCAGTGAGGCGACAGTCGATCGGGTATTGAACGGGCGCGGCGGCGTCTCGCGCGACAAGGAAACGCGTGTGCTCGAATGGGCGCGCAAGCTGAAGATCGATCGCGCGCTCGAAGCTGTGTCGGTGCGCTGGCTGCGCATCGCGATCCTGTTGCAGCAGCCTGTCGCGCAGTATTACGTGCATCTGAAGCAGGGCTTCGACCTCGCGCAAAAGACCTTCGAGGCGCAGCGTGTGATCTGCGCCGTCACGTACTTCGACAGCCTCGAGCCGCAGGCTGTCGTCGAGACGATCGAGCGCGCGACGCGCAAGGCCGATGCGCTTGTGATCGTCGCGTATGAGCACCCGGATATCACGGCGGCGCTGCGGCACGTGAGCCACAGAATGCCCGTTGTGACGCTCGCGAGCGATCTGCCCGGCACGGGCAGGCTCGCTTACGTCGGCATCGACAATCGCTGCGCGGGGCGCGTCGCCGGCGAACTGATGGGCCGCTTTCTCGGCGATGCGGGCGGCAAGGTGCTCGTGATGACGGGCATGCATGACTTTCTCGGCCATGAAGAACGCGAAAGCGGGTTTCGTTCCGTGCTGCGGCGCCGGTTTCCGAGTTGCGATATCGTCGAGACGGTGGAGAGCCGCGAGCAAACGTCGCTCACCGAAAGTCTCACGCGCGACGCGTTTCGCCGCTATCCGGATCTGCGCGGCATCTACAACATCTCGGTTGGCGACGAAGGCATTGGCAACGTGTTGCGCAAGCTCGACCGCGTGCACAAGACCGTGCTGATCGGCCATGAACTGAACGACACGTCGCGGCGTTTGCTGATCGAAGGCGTGCTCGATGCGGTGCTCGACCAGAACCCCATAGGCGAAGCGCTGCATTCGATCGAAGTAATTCTGCGTCACTATCATCGCGATCCCGGCGTGACGTTGGCGCAGCAGATACCCGTGACGGTGCTGCTGCGCGAGAACCTGCCGCTTACGGACTAGTGTCGAGCGCAGGCGCTGGTTCCAGCGCGACTTCGTTCCACACTTCGAGTATCCATTCGCGCATCAACCGCGATTCGGCCCAGCGGTCCGTCGTGTCGTTGCCGTCGCGCCCGATGATCGCGTAAGGCTTCGGCCCGAGTTCGCAGGTGAAGACGAGCGTGTCGTCGGGTCCGGCGCGCTTGCGCCACGACACGAAACCGTCGCGCCACCAGCGCAGGAACAGATCGACCCACATGCGGTGAGGCTCGAAAGAAATTTCGATCTGCACCTGCTCGCGGCTCGCGACGCGTCCATGAAACGCCCACGAATGATCGATGATCCGTTGCATCGCCGCCTCGTTTTCTTCGTTCACGGGCCACGCGAATTCACGGCCCACGAGGTAATGCGACAGATCGCCAAGCAGCCGCAGATCGGGCCGCGCGTCGAGCAGATCGAGCGTGAAATGCAGATCGGTCGTCATGCGGTCGCGATGCGTTTCGATGTAGACGGGAATGTCCACCTGTTCCGCGAGCCGCTGCCAGCCGTCGATCAGCGCGAGCGCGTCGGCGACACGGCGCGGCCGCACGTCCGGCTGCAAGTCGATATGGTGCGCGCCGAACTCGACAGCGTGTTCGAGAATCGGGCACAGGTCTTCGACAGTGCGCGGAAAGCATTGCGCCTCTGCTTGCAGGCCATGTTGCGCGAGCACTGGCGCAAGACGCCGCACGTCTTCGCGCGAGCCGTACGATGTGCTCACGCCTTCGAAGCCCGCTTGCGCGATCATCGCGACGTTGTCTTCGAGTGTGCGCTCGAAGCCGTCGGTATGACGCCGCTCCATCGCCCACAGCGACTGATATACGGCGAGCCGTTGCGTCATAGCGCCTCCGCGGCGACGAGTCCCTTCAGTTTGACGCTGCGATCTTCGAGCAAGGCAGGGTCGATGCAGGCGCGCTGCCCGATCAAGGTTTGCGCGATGCGTACATCGCGCGCGATCTCGCTGACTTTACCGACGCCGCTTGCGCCGACCAGCACGCCGTCGCGGTCGAGCGCGAAGAAAATGCGCGACGTGTCGCCCGTTTCGCGCACCACGCTTTCCACGCCGAAGGCGGGCAGGCCGGCAATCTGGATCGTCATGTCGTACTGATTCGACCAGAACCACGGCACTTCCGAATACGTTTCGCCACGCTCCAGCATGTTGCGCGCGACGATGCGCGCATGATCTTCGGCGTTCTTCCAGCATTCGAGCCGGATGCGCCGTCTGAACAGACGATGGGGAAACGAGCACACGTCGCCCGCTGCGAAGATATGCGGGTCGTTCGTGCGCAAGGTGTCGTCGACGGCGATGCCGTCCGCGACGTCGATGCCTGCCGCTTCGGCGAGTTCCGTGCGCGGCTTCACGCCAATACCGACCACGACGCAATCGCAGTCGATCTGCGTGCCGTCCTTGAGCTTCACGCCCGTCACGCGCGTGCTGCCCAGCAGCCGCTCGATCTGTGCGCCGAAGTGGAACTGCACGCCCATCTGGCGATGCCTGTCGATCAGATAGCCCGCCACCACTTCAGGCACCGCGCGCATCAACGCGCGGGCGCCCGCCTCGATGACGACCACTTCACAGCCGCGCGCCACAGCGGACGCGGCCACTTCGAGGCCGATGAAGCCCGCGCCGACAATCACGATGCGCCGTGCAGGCTGCAATACTTCGGCAAGCGCGTTGGCATCGCCTGCCGTGCGCAGCAGATGCACGCCATCGAGATTCGCGCCCGGCACGTCGAGCCGCCTCGGCTCGGCACCCGTCGCGATCAGCAGACGTTGATAGTCGATCGTGCGCGCATCGCGCAACACGACCTTACGCGCGCCGCGGTCGATCTGCTGCACGCAGGCATCGACGCGCAAGTCGATGCGCTGGTCGCGATAGAACGCGTCGTCGTAGAACGCGCATTGCGCCGTGCTGCGTTGGCCGAGCAGCACGGCCTTCGACAGCGGCGGCCGGTCGTACGGCGCCGAGCCTTCGTTGCCGAGCAGCGTGATCTCGCCTTCCCAGCCGTTCTCGCGCAGCGCGGCTGCCGTGCGCACGCCGCATTGGCCTGCGCCGATAATCACCATCGCGGCTTGTGCACTCATGATGCGCCCTGCACGGGAAGGCCGAGCAGCACCTCGCCGTCTTCGACGCGCACCGGATAGGTCTTCAGATGCACGCAAACGGGCGCGCTCTTCGCCTTGCCGCTCGGAATGTCGAAGCGCCCCTGATGCAGCGGACATTCGATCTCGCGATTGACGACGAAGCCGTCGGCGAGATGCGCGTGCTCATGCGTGCACCAGCCATCCGATGCGTAGTAGCCTTCCGCGATGCGATAGACCGCGTAGCTCGCGCCGTCGTGATCGAAGCGCATCACGTCTTCCTCGTCGATATCGTCGGGCGCGCAGGCGGCAATCCAGTGCACCTTTGCATTCGTTTCGACGCTCATGGCTATCTCCTCCAATGTTCTTCGTGCGTTGACGGGGCGTCGCGGCGATCACGCAGCGGGCAGGGTCCGCTCGATCACGTGCTTCGGATCGCTGCGCTGTTTCCACAGCGCGGGCAGCATCTCGCGATACGCGGCATACACGCTCGGGTACGCGGGCGGCAACTGGTCCTTGATCGCGTCGTGAAGGCGCGGCAGCGCGTGGAACGGCACCATCGGCAGCAGATGATGTTCGAGGTGATAGTTCATGTTCAGGTAGAGAAAGCGGAACACGAAGTTGGTGTGCACGGTGCGCGTGTTCAGCCGGTGATCCTTCACGTTGACGGCGAGCCCCGCATGCTGCGTGAGGCCGAGCAGTTGATGCAACCAGCCGCCGTAGAAGCGCGGCGTCCACACGAACATCAGCGGCAGGAAGCTATGCAACGCGAGCGCGAGTGCAATCGTGCCGAGCACGACAGCCAGATAGATGCGGCACGACCAGATCATTTTCGGCTTTTCGCTCGCGGGCAAAAACGCGTCGGTGGCGGCATCGACGCGGCCGAACGCATGACGCACGACCTTGCCGATTTCGAGCGTGCAGCCGACCAGCCCCGCGAAGTCCGCGACGATGGGCAGCACTTTGGTGGGGCGCGTGACCTGGATCTCGGGGTCGCGCGTCTGAAAGTACGTGTGCGTGTGGTGGCGCGCATGGCTCCAGCGCCACCAGTAGCCCTCGCGGATCGTCATGAACGACGACAGGTGATAGAACGCGTCGTTGATCCAGCGCGTCTTGAACGGCGTGCCGTGCGACAGTTCGTGCCAGCGTGCGTCGCTGGACGAATAGATCGTGCCGTACACGAAGAAGGCAGGCACGGCCCACCATGTTCCCCATGTGAAGGCGGCGACCGCGCCGGATGCCACGAGCAACGCGAACCACGGAATGAAATTGCGCAGGCCCGCTGCGTCGTCGCGTTTTATCAGTTCCTTGAGCACCGCGCGCGGAATGCGCGGCTGATACCACTGCTCGGCGATGCGCGCGTCGAAGGAGGGATCGGAGGGGGAAGGCGCAGTGGTGCTGTCGACTGCCGAGGTCGAGGGCATGAATCGTCTCCTTCTTTTGTGGTTGCGGGAATCCCATCAGCGCGGCGCGCCAGGGACACATTCCGTTTGCACAAAGATAGTTGAAGGAGAGCGAAGCCTCACGCCGAAAAATGATGGTTCTCCATCAAGTGGCGGCGAGCGCGCGCCAGTGCGCAGCGGAACAGGGGCTTAGGGGCGCAGCAGATCGTATCCGCCGAACACGACGACTCCGCTCAATGCGATGAGCGCAACCGAGTGCTGGCCAAAATAAAGGAGCGCGGCGGCAGACCACGTCGTCAGACAAAAGGCGGCAATGCGTTTCATACGGGGTACTGCTCTACAAAGTGATAACTGCAATTACGGGTTTTCCCTGTATATCACAGTTGTGCGGGATGCATCGTCTACGCCGCACAAAATGAAACGGGCGGCATGGCCTGTTAAGCCGTGCCGCCCGCTATCGCGATCACGCGCGCCTTGCAGCGCGCATGTCGTAACGCTACATCAGAAAATGGTGCGCAGACCGAGCGACACGCCTGTCTGGTTCGACGTGCCCGGCAGTTCGACCGTCGCCGCGCCCGTGACCTTGTTGAAATCGACCGTGCCATACACTTCCGTGCGCCTGGACAGCGAGTATTCAGCAACGGCCACGCCCGTGTAGCGGTTGCCGCTGCCCAGCGCGCCGCCGCCAATTGCCGCGTTCTTCATGTGGTCGTAGTAGAACGCGCCCGTCAGCAGCAAGGCGGGGGTGGCTTGCCACGTCACGCCTGCGAACGGACCGTCGTCCTTGCGGCCCGAGCCCTTCAGGATATCGACACCCAGTGTGAGATCGCGCTGCGACAGCGTGCTGTCGACAAAGCCCGTGTCGTCCTTCGAATGAATATAGCCGACGTAGATCTTCGTCGTGCTGAACGCGTAGACGGCATTCGCGTTGTAGATGGTCTGCTTGTGGTTCGAGTTGTCGCTGTTCTGCTGCACGCCGGCCCCGATGCTCAGCGCACCGAATGCATACGATGCAGTGAAGCCGTACATGTTGCCCGCGCCGAGGTGGCCCGGCACCTGGCCGGAGAAGCCGTCCGCGCCCGTCGACGTCGAGTTCGTGCCGAACGAGTACATCGCTTTCACATTCAGGCCGCCGAACTTGCCGTCGTACTTCACTGCGTTATCCGCATAGAGGCCTGCGCCGAGCGCGACGGGCAGCCATGCGTTTTCGAAGTAGTTGCCGACAGTCAGAGGATCGTACGTGTCGCCGAGCAGATCGAACAGCGGCGTCTTTTGACGGCCGAGCGTGAGCGTGCCGTAGTTGCTCGACAGGCCGACATAGGCGGCGCGGTTGAACAGGCGCTTGCTATCCGACTGCGCGCCGCTTTGCAGATCGATGCCGCTTTCCAGCTGGAAGATCGCCTTCAGTCCATTGCCGAGATCTTCCGAGCCTTTAATGCCGAAACGGCTGTTCGTGATGGCGCCGTTGGTCATGAACAGGCGCCCGTCGTTGTTGGCATTCGAATGCGTGAGATAGCGAATGCCGACGTCCGCGACGCCATACAGGGTCACCGAGCTTTGCGCGAATGTGCTTTGGCAGGCGAGTGCAATGGCCGTTGCGCCCAGCGCGGTAACTGTCCGTTTGAATTGCTTGGTCATGGGTGTTGTCTTTTCATATGTTGAGAACCCCTGCACGAGCTTGTTGTTGTAGTGCGGCGCGGGTGGCGCAATTGTGTTCGCGTCTTTGTGTGTCGCTATTCAAGCGCGATGCATATCGGCCATTTGAAGTCTTATCGGTCCGTGCGCACGTGATCCCATGCAGGCCCGCGGACTTTTATCACATCAATTTCGACCATGCCGCGAACATGACAAGAGTGTTGCATTCATGCCGAAAGTACACGGCGTTGCTTTGCAAACAACGAAAAAGGGCGGCCAGAAGGCCGCCCGCTTGACCACTCATGTTGCCGTTCGATTCGCCTATGCGCGGTCGATCGAGTACTTGCCCGGACCCGTCACGAACAACAGCAGCAAGCCGCCAATGATGCTGATGTTCTTATAGAAGTTGATCATGTTGACGTACTGCTCCATGCCTGTCTGCGTCCAGAAGTGATGGCCGATGAACGCGGTGCCGAGTGTATAGAGCGCGAGCAGCAGTGCCAGCACGCGCGTCTTGAAGCCCACGGCGATGACGATGCCAACGGCCAGTTCCATCACGATCGCGATCACGGCGGCCAATGCCGGGACGGGCGCGCCCGTCGACGCCATGTATTGCTCGGTGCCCGAGAAGCCGGTGAGCTTACTCCAGCCAAACAGCACGAAAAGCACTACCAATAGCACGCGTGCGACGAGCAGCAGTGCATCCTTGCGTTGTTCGATAAAGGCGTTCATGTTCAATCCTCTTTCAATGTAGCCGGGTCGTTGGCGTTTGCCGCTCAGGACCACAATTCCGATACTTCGTTATTGCGCAGGTCGAATACGAGTACTTCCGCATCCTGTCCTTCGGTGAATTCGAGGCGACGCTCATTGCGAATACGCGCGCCGTCTCCTTCGTTCAACTCGACGCCGTTCAGCTTCACACTGCCGCGCGCCACATGCACATACGCATAGCGGTCGGCGGCGATATCGACGCCTGCCGTTTCATTGCCGTTGAAAAGACCGGCATACACACGAGCGTCCTGGCGCAATTCGAGCGAGCCGTCCGTGCCTTCAGGCGACAACACGAGACGCAACTTGCCGCGCTTGTCTTGCTCCGAAAAGTTCTGCTGCAGGTAACGCGGTGTCGCGCCCTTGACCGACGGTGCAATCCAGATCTGCAGGAAGTGCACGGAGTCGCTCGCCGAGTGATTGAACTCGCTGTGCGCGACGCCCGTGCCCGCGCTCATCAGTTGCACGTCGCCGGGGACGATCACGGAACCCGTGCCCATCGAATCCTTATGCTCGAGCGCGCCTTCCAGCACGTACGAGAAGATTTCCATGTCGCGGTGCGGATGCTTGCCGAAGCCGCGGCCGGGCGCCACGCGATCGTCGTTGATCACGAGCAGGTCGGAGAAGCCGATCTGTTTCGGATCGTAGTAATTCGCGAAAGAAAACGTATGACGCGAGCTAAGCCAGCCGTGTTCGGCGCGTCCGCGTTCGCTGGCGTGTCTGATGTCGATCATTTCTCTTCTCCGTTTTTGAATTGCCTTTGCCTCTCGTAACACCGGCGGCGCCGTTGTCTGAAGCAGTGATTGAAGTGTAGGTCAATCAGAGTGGATATAATCGATGCCAAAAGAGAATCACTGTCACATAGAAGTGGACAATAAACGCGTAACGCAAAGGCAAAGCCATGCAGCTGGACGATCTGAAGATATTCGTCGCCACCGTCGACGCGCGCAATTTCACGGCGGCTGCCGTCCGTCTGCAGCTGTCGAAACAGTTCGTCAGCCGACGCGTGATGGCGCTGGAGGCGAGCCTCGGCGTGCGGCTGCTGGTGCGCAATACGCGCAAGCTCGCGGTGACGGACCTCGGCTACGAGTTCTATCAGCGTGCCACGCGCATCCTCGGCGACGTCGAGGACGCCGAGCAGGCAATGTCGTCGGGGCGCTCGGACCCGCGCGGACTGCTGCGCGTCAGCGCGCCGATGTCGTTCGGGATGATCCATCTGTCGCCGCTTGTCGCCGCGTTTCTGCGCGCGCATGGCGACGTGCGCATCGATCTGGAGTTGAGCGACCGGGTCGTCGACGTGGTCGGCGAAGGGTTCGACATGGCGCTGCGCATCGGCACGCTTGCGGATTCGACGCTGATCGCGCAAAAGCTCGCTGAAATGCGCATGGTTGCGTGTTGCAGCCCCGCGTATCGCAAGGCGCGACGCCCGCCTGCGACGCCCGACGATCTCGCACGCCACGCGTGCCTGCTATATGGCCAGGAAGCGCGCAGCGGCTGGGAATACATCGTGGATGGCGCGAGCCGGACTATCGAGGTGCATGGCCCGCTGCGCGTCAACAACGGCGAAGTGATCCGCGATGCCGCGATTGCGGGGATCGGCATTGCGCGTCTGCCGGAATTCATCGTGGCCGATGCGCTGGCGAGCGGCAAGCTCGTCGAAGTGCTTGGCGATTTCGTTTCGCCGCCGTTGACCCTGTATGCCGTCTATCCGCAGCATCGGCAGGCTTCCGTCACGATACGCGCGTTCACGCAGTTCCTGCGCGATCGTTTTGCCAAGGCGATACACAGCAGATAGCGCGGCGTTTCTATAGACCAATTGAAAGCTTCTGCGCGCCTTGAATAAGGGCTGGTTACCGTGCGAGCAGCAACGGAACTTTTCGCAGATAATGCGCGTACCTTTGCGGGCGCGTGCAACGGCGCGTGCAACGGCGTGTGCAACGGCGCGTGCAGCGGGCGCGCGCGTGAATATGCACGTTCACGCCTGTTCGGCATGCGCATCAGCAAAGCGGATTCAATCAGATAGACCAAAGAGGGACAAACGTGGAACCTACCGAACCGGCCGGCCGTTCATGGCTCTGGCTCATCTTGCTGATCCCCTATGTCGCGCTGCTGTGGCTGCCGTTCTATAACGATACGCGCCCGTCATTCGCCGGCTTTCCTTTCTTCTACTGGTATCAGTTTCTGTGGGTTCCGCTCACGTCGCTGCTGATCTACGTCGTGTACCGGGGCATTAAATGAGCGATCTGAACCCTGTGAACCCGGTCGCGATGACCGTCTTTATCGCATTCTTTCTTCTCGTCACCGTATTGGGTTTCGTTGCCGCGCGCTGGAAAGCGGGCGATCTCACGCAGCTGCACGAGTGGGGCCTGGGCGGCCGGCAATTCGGCACGATCATTTCGTGGTTTCTGGTAGGCGGCGATTTCTATACGGCCTATACGGTGATCGCAGTGCCCGCACTGGTCTATTCGGTCGGCGCGTATGGCTTCTTTGCGTTGCCTTATACGATCATCGTCTATCCGTTTGTGTTCGCTGTGATGCCGAAGCTGTGGAAGATCGCGCACGCGAAGAACCACATCACGGCAGCCGATTACGTGCAGGGCGAGTACGGCGGCAAGTGGTTCCCGGCGGCAGTCGCGCTGACAGGCATCGTCGCGACGATGCCGTATATCGCGCTGCAGCTGGTCGGCATGCAGGTTGTCATCAAGGGACTTGGCATCTCGGGCGAAGCACCACTCGTGATCGCGTTCATCATCCTCGCGCTCTATACGTATACGAGCGGCCTGCGCGCACCGGCGATGATCGCGTTCGTCAAGGACATCATGATCTATATCGTCGTGATCGCGGCGGTGTGGCTGATTCCGGCGAAGCTCGGCGGCTACGGCCATGTGTTCGACGCGGCTGACCAGTTCTTCCAGGCGAAGGGCGGCGCGACGGGCATCATCCTCAAGCCGACGCAGTTCACCGCGTAC
Organism: Paraburkholderia caribensis; assembly: GCF_002902945.1. NCBI lineage: Bacteria > Pseudomonadati > Pseudomonadota > Betaproteobacteria > Burkholderiales > Burkholderiaceae > Paraburkholderia > Paraburkholderia caribensis. The sequence goes on along the minus strand of NZ_CP026102.1, from coordinate 2,460,372 downwards.
GCATCGCTTGCGCTCGGCTCGGCGCTCGCGGCCTTCATGTATCCGCACACGATGACGGCCGTGCTGTCGTCTTCGTCGATGCAGACCGTGCGCAAGAACGCGATCTTCCTGCCCGCCTATACGCTGCTGCTCGGCCTGATCGCGCTGCTCGGCTATATGGCGATTGCCGCGGGCATTCACGTGAAGTCGCCGTCCGACGTCGTGCCGACGCTGTTCGGCACGCTGTTCCCGTCGTGGTTCGTCGGCTTCGCGGCGGCGGCCATCGCGATCAGCGCGCTGGTGCCCGCCGCCATCATGTCGATCGGCGCGGCGAACCTGTTCACGCGCAATCTGTGGCGTCCGCTGGTGTCGCCGGACATGGCGCCCGCTCAGGAAGCGTCGACGGCGAAGATCGTGTCGCTTGTGGTGAAGTTCGGCGCGCTGCTGTTCATCGTGTTCCTGCCCACGCAGTACGCGATCGACCTGCAACTGCTCGGCGGCGTGTGGATTCTGCAAGTCTTCCCGGCCATCGTGTTCTCGCTGTACACGCGCCGTCTGAACACGCCGGGCCTGTTCCTCGGCTGGCTGGTGGGGATCGTCGTCGGTACGGGTCTCGCGATTTCGCAGGGCCTCAAGCCCGTGTTCGCGCTGCATGTCGGCGATTCGACCTGGCCGCTTTATATTGGCCTGATCGCGCTGGTCGTGAACGTGGTGGTGACGTTCATCGTTTCGCTGGTCACGCCGAAGCGCGCTCACGCCTGATCGCGCTGGTGTTTGCATGGTTCGGCCGAATCCGCCCGCGCAAGCGGCGCGGATTCGGCCGATGTCGTTTCTGGCGTCGCATCGCGGCGTCCACTCGCGCCGCCGATTGTTGCAAAACGCCAGGACATTCGCGCTGTTTTGGTAGGATGCAGCCTTTTCTGCCGATGGTGCGTTAGCGTGAGACAGTCGATACTGTCGTTCCTCCGGGAAATCTCCGTCCGGGCCTGGGCCCATGCAAAACCGCCGCTCATGCGCGCGGTGCAACGTTTGCGTCGTCCGACATGGCGTGGCGTGGCGTTGTCGGTCGCCTCCATTCCCGCGCTCGTTCTGCTGTATGTGCTGATCCTGGTGCCGTTCACGCCGGGCATCGGGGACATCCGCAAGGCGAAGATCGAGCAGCCAGCGCAGATCTATTCGGCGGACGGCAAGCTGATCGCCGAATTCAAGCCGACCAACCGCGTGTGGATGAAGCTCTCCGACATTTCGCCGCATGTCGTCGATGCCTTGATCTCCACGGAAGACCATCGCTTCTACGAGCACCACGGCATCGATTTTCGACGCACGGCGGGCGCGGCGCTGCATACGTTTTCGGGCGATCGCCAGGGCGGATCGACGATCACGCAGCAGCTCGCGCGCAATCTCTATCCCGACGACATCGGCCGCGCGCCGACGCTTACGCGCAAGATCAAGGAAGCGCTGACCGCCTTCAAGATCGAAGCCGTCTATACGAAAAGCGAGATACTCGAAACGTACCTGAATACAGTGCCGTTTCTCTATAACGCGTACGGCATCGAAATGGCGGCGCGCACATACTTCGACAAGTCCGCCGGCAATCTGACCGTGCTCGAAAGCGCGACGCTGATCGGCATGTTGAAGGGCAACAGCTATTACAACCCGGTGATCAATCCCGAGCGCGCGCTGGACCGCCGCAATATCGTGCTCGGGCAAATGGTGAAATACGGGCGCTTGTCGCCAGCGCAATTCAATTCGCTCAAAGGAAAGCCGCTGCGCGTCGACTTCGAGCGTCAGACGGAGCCGCCCGGTCCCGCGCCGCATTTCGCGCAGCAATTGAAGAAGTGGCTGATCGCATGGGCCGATGCGAACGACTACAACATCTATTCGGATGGACTCGTCGTGCGCACGACGATCGACTCGCGCCTGCAAACCATGGCGACCCAGGCGCTGACGTTCCAGGGCAACCAGTTGCAGTCGATTGCGAATGCGGCGTGGAATGCGCGTAGCGCGTGCAGCGGGCACAAGGATGTGTTCGATGCGTTCATCCGCGAGACGCCCGAGTATCACAGCGCGAAAGATTCGGGCATGAGCGACGAGGATGCGCTCAAGCATCTGTCGGCAGATCGCGGGTTCATGAAAGCGCTATGCGACAGCAAGACGCGCGTGCAGGCCGCATTCGTCGCGATGGACCCGCGCAATGGCGAGATCAAGGCGTGGGTGGGCAGCCGCGACTTTACGCAGGACCCGTTCGATCACGTGTCGCAGGCGCGCCGCCAGCCGGGTTCGACGTTCAAGCCGTTCGTCTACGGCGCGGCGTTCGAACAGGGCGCAAAGCCCGACGATACCTACCCCGATCAGGCTGTCGAAATCCCGCTGGCAGGCGGCGAAATCTGGCGGCCAAGCGACGAAGACGCGCCGAGCGGCCGTCCCATCACGTTGCGCGATGGCCTTGCGTATTCGCGCAACCGCATTACCGCGCAATTGATGGAATCGGTCGGTCCCGCCAGGGTCGCGCGGCTTGCGCGCGCGATGGGCGTGCGCGACAGCCAGCTCGACGCGGTGCCTTCGCTGGCACTGGGCACGAGCCCGGTGACGCTGAAAGAAATGGTGTCGTCGTACGGCACGATCGCGAATGAAGGCGCGTATGTCGCGCCGATGCTCGTCACGCGGATCGAAGACCGCAAGGGCGAAGTGCTCGCCGAGTTCCAGCCGTCGCGCGCCGACCGCGTGATGCCCATTGCTAGCGCGCAAACCTTGCTCGACGTGATGCGCTCGGTCGTCAACAAGGGCACGGGCTCGGCCATTCGCACACGTTTTGGCATTCGGGCCGATGTCGCGGGCAAGACGGGCACGACGCAGGACAACGCGGACGGCTGGTTCATCCTGATGCATCCGCAACTCGTCGCGGGCGCATGGATCGGCTTCAACGACAGCCGCGTGACGTTGCGCAGCGACTACTGGGGGCAGGGCGCGCATAGCGCGTTGCCGATCGTCGGCGATTTCTTTCAGCGTTCGCTGCGCTCGCGTCTCGTCGATCCGCGCGCGAAGTTCGCGGAAGAGCCGCCGCCGGGCATGTTCGATACCTTGCGCATGAAGTTGCGTGCGTGGATGGCGTACCTGTTCTCTTCTTCGGCAAAGACGCAGACGCCTGCCACTGCGCCGCGCCCGAAGCCGCGTCCAGCACCGGCTACGCCCGCTGCGCCTGTTGTGCAGAATGCGTCGCCCGTTGCCGAGGCTTCCGCGCCGACGGATATCGAACCGCCGCAGATCATTTCGCCCGCCGCATCGCAGCCGCCGATTCTGCCTGCGCCGGGCGAGGCGAGCGCGCCCGCTGGCGTCAACGGCGAAGCGCCCGCGTTCGCGTCGACGCCTGCTGCAAGCGCGCCCGCATCACAGCCTTGAACTGAAGCTCACTTCTTCGCTTTGCGTTTGGGCGCGGAGGAAGGCGCGGGAGAAGGGGCAGGAGAAGGCGCAGGCGCAGCGGCCGGCTCGATGATCGGATAGGTATGCGGCGCGTAAAAGCGCCCAATCGGCTCGCGCCCGTTGAACTTCTCGAAGTACTCATGCCAGTAATTCGCCGCGGCCCAGACTGCTTCAGGACATGACGCTCGCGATTCGAGCCCGGGCGTCAGGTCGAAATTCGCAGCGGCGCACACGGTTTCGATCATGCAGGTAGACGGCAAGCCGTAGTTGTCGTGCAACGGATTCGGCGTGCGTGCCGCGCCCCATGCATAAGCGAGCCAGCGCAAGACATGCTCGAGTGCATCGAGCGTCGCGCGTGACTGCTCGAAGCTCGCCACTTTGTCGACCACCTTGTCCTGCGCAATGGGTAGCGCGATGACCGCGATGTTCGGAAAGCGCGACGTGTCGTCGAAATCCGTCAACGGACGCGCGACCACGCCATTCACGCGCGCTGCGAACGCCGGCCCTTCCGGCTGATGCAAAGGCACATGCAAGGCTTCGGCGTTCTTGAGTGTCGCGCTGGCGAGGCGCACGAGAATCGACTCGGACCAGAACGACGGCAGCATGTCATGCCGCAGATGCGATTGCGCGACGCGCACGCGAAACGCCAGCGTATCGCTGCCGCCTAGCAGCACGACATAGGTCCACGCATCGGGGCCGCCCGCTTGCATATCGAGTACCGCACGCTCACCCCATGCGGTATTGCTCTCGCCTGCGTTGCGCTCGAATGGCGTGAACTGTGGATTCGATTGCGTCGTCGTCGATCGTACGATCTTCAGCATGACCTTGCCTCGTCTTTTTTGATTAACGCGCGCGCAGTTCGAAGCGCGTGGTGGATTCCGATTGGGAAAGCGCTTTGTCGCTGGAAATGCCGTAGTACATGACCTGCATATCCACCCCGCTGCCCACGCGCGTGAACGACAGGATCGCAACCTGATCGCCGCGCCGGCCGAATTCCTGCTTGAGTGCGAAGCGATGATTCACGCCGAAGCGGTCGGGCACATCCTCGGGATCGGAGTGACGCGGCCACGCATTGCCGCCGCCGAAAATCCCCTTGACCGAATTGGCCGCTTCTTTCGCGGTATCGAGCAACGGCGTGCGGATCAACCGCGACGGCGAGGCGATCACTTCGAAGAGCGCCGTGCCCGTCTGCAAATCGTGACCCGATGCGACGCGTCCCCAATGCACGTCGCCCGTCATGTAGACGACGGGAACGCCCTGGTCCGCAAGCCGGCCGAGGGTCGCTTGCAGCACGTCGAATTGCGCGTAATTCGGCATTTCGGCATCGAAGGTCTTTTTGCGCCAGTTGCTTTCGGGCGGATCGATGAAGAGCGCCTGGCCCGAAGCGAGCAGGCCGACAACGGGTCGTCCCGCTGCTCGCGCATCGACGAGATCGTGTTCCCAGGCCTGCATCGCTGCAACGGCTTTAGGGCCCATCAACGATTTGAACGCGCTGTCGCGGTCGCAGCGCATATCGACGAACAGCATTTTCAACGGCTCGACGTCGAGCCGGATCGCACCGCCCGCGCCGCCCGGCGCGCCGCCGATCTGATAGTCCTCGTACAGTGCGCGCGCCGTGTCGCCGAGCAACTGGCGCGATCCGTCCGTCCACGTATCGGGCAACTGCTTTTGGGCAAACGGATAGTTGTTCCAGAACTCGTGATCGTCGGGAATGCACACGACGGGCGCGCGCTCCAGTACCGGTTGCAACCCCGGCACGCGCAACGCGCCGGAGAGCCAGTTGAGGTAGTACTTGTTGGCGAGCAGACGCGCGCGGTCCGGGTTCTGATCGGGGACGCGCTGCGTGAGCGGCAGGTCGAGGTACACCTGGTCGCCCGCGAGCACGGTCAGATGCGGTTGCACCTTGATCTGCGAGACGATCGTGCCGAGCAGTCCGTCGATATCTTCCGGCTGCGAATAGCACGACGACAACAGGATATTGAAGCTGCCGTCCATCAGTGTCGGCACTTCTTTTGGCAACGAAGTACTGGCGAATTCGAACCGTTCGCCACCCGCGTCGATCACGATCTGTCGCGGCCGCGATTCGTCTGGCACGTCGAAGCGCAGCACGCATTGATGATTGATGGACTGGCCGTTGCCGTCGACGCTGAAATCGCGAATCGGAAAGAACGCGGGCGGATCGAGCGGCACGGCCGCTTGCCGGTCGATGGAAACCTGCGGCACGGGCGGCGCGGCCACGCCGAACATGCCGATCCATAGCTGCAATAGGCCCGGCTTGCTGGCCTGCACATAAGCCGTCAGTAGCATCGGTGCACCTTTGTCTTTTTCGTCTTATGAAAGGTATTTGTCTGGTTCGAATAAGACGAGGCTAGTCGATGCAAACTGAATTGCAACCGGAAAACGCGTTAATGCCTTGCGTGATTGAAGGTGCCAACGCGCTTTTACGCAAAGCGCTCTTGTTGAAGGATGCGAATCATCGAGTGCGCGTTGCGTTGCGCAGCGTCCTCGAAGCAGTTGTTGAACACGACATGCGTGCGCCCCGCGCGTTTCGCGATTTCCCGCACGGGCACGGCGATTTCTTCCAGTTCGCGCTCGGTATAGTCGTAATTGAAGCGGCCCGCGGCCGTCGTGCTGCCGCTCCAGGTGTCCGCGTTGCGGCCGTGCAGGCGCACGATCACCAGTTCCGGCGAGGTCGCTTCCCATACGGTATGCGCGCGATTCGGCACGCCTTCGGGCGCATCCATCACGACATGTACGAGGCCGTGTTCGCGTTCGAATGCGAGCGTCGATTCGCGATGGCGGTCGTCGAACCAGCTCGCGTTGCGGAATTCGAATGCCGTCAGATAGGGCGTCATCCGGTCCGCGCAGTGCCGCACGTGTGATGTGTCGCGCGGCGCGGTGGAGATCCACGGCGCGAACTGGAACAGCACGGCGCCGAGCTTGCCCGCTTTGCGCAGCGGCTCCAGCGCCTCGAAGAAGCGCCGCCACATCTCGTCGACGAGGTCTGGCGGCACGTCGCGGTAGTAGAGGTTTCGTTTATCGCTTTGCGGCAGCAGCGGCTGAATGTCGGGCGGGAAGAACTTGCGCTCCGTCTGATGCCCGGTGAAAAGCCGGAATGCCTTGACGTTGAACGTGAAGTGCTCGGGCGTGCGCTCGGCCCACAGCGCGCTGGTTGCCGCGCTGGGCATCGCGTAGTACGACGCATCGACTTCGACCATAGGAAACTGGCTCGAATAGAAACGCAGCCGTGCCTCGGCGCTGTTGCAGCCCTTCGGGTAGAAGCGGCCGGATTTGATGAGCGTGGCGTCCGTCCACGACGCCGTCCCGACTTCGATCGACATGGCTCGTCTTCCGTGCAGGTCAGTGCGGCCATCGTACTGCATGTGCCCGCGGATCATGAGCACGCTGAGTACGGCGCGCGCCCGTATGTGCGCCGCGCCGCATTGGTGCAAACCCGGGTTCAGAACAATTTACGCACGACCGTTATAGAAAGTGGAAGCCATTCGAAGATGCAGTCATTCCCTGCACTGACGCTTTCACGCGGCGGCCGGCGCCGCAGAGTACATCCGGACAGTGGCCGTGCAACGGAGCGGTGCTCTTCGAATGGGTCCGTCTGCATGGGGCGATACGCGCCTGTTTCGTCTACCCAGACATAAGTGCTACGATGCCTGGGTGACGACGATGGAGGTGGAAATGGCGACCTATGCTATCGATGCCGTACGCATTAACCCTATGACTGACCGCGTCACCCACGTCCGTTGGGCTCTCGTCAATCCGAAAACGAATGAATGGCTTTCGCCGCACGAAATCGTCGAAGTCGCGGACGTCGTGACGGCCATTCATGCGGGCAATGCCGTGTGGTCGTTCTTCACGCTGGGCGGCCTGAATCTGCTGGGCCCGAAGATCAAAACGGTCTCGCATGCCGACGGCCACGACGGGATCGATACCGAAGTACCGGACGGCCACGTCGAGAAATTCATCGACGACCTGCCGCGCGTCTGATTTTTCAGGCGCGCGATGTTCTAAGGGCGAAGGCCCGATTTCCGGTAGGTGCGCGCGGGCCGCGTTCGTCGCGGCTGCCGCGCGTTCCGCGCTGCATTGCGGCTGCGCACAAAATCTTGTGCCGGGGCTAGTTGCAGCATTGATTCATGCGATGCTTTTGCACGTGCGCTTTGCACGTGCGCTTTGCACGTGCGCTTTGCACGTGCATTACGCATCTACAATGCGTGAGTCAGCGTGTTTCGAACCCGAAACCCATTGCCAAAAAGACAACTGAACCGACGAGGCCGCGCGCTTCGGAGGAGACACAGCCATGACGAATATGTACGAAGCGGGGCTCGCCCGCCGCGAAGCCAATCATGTTCCGCTGACGCCGATCGATTTCATTGCGCGGGCCGCCGAAGTCTATGGCGACCGGCTGGCCGTCGTGCATGGCGACATGCGCCGCACGTGGCGCGAGACGTATGAGCGAGCGCGGCGTCTTGCGAGTGCGCTGCAACGCGCGGGCGTCGCGCGCGGCGAGACCGTCGCGGCGCTGCTGCCGAACATTCCGCCGATGATCGAAGCGCATTTCGGCGTGCCGATGGCGGGCGCCGTGCTCAATACGCTGAATACCCGGCTGGATGCCGCGTCGATCCTGTATATGCTGCGGCATGGCGAGGCGAAAGTGCTGATTGTCGATAGCGAATACGGAGAGCTTGCGCTGCGTGCCGCGCGCGAGTTTCCGCAATTGCGCATTATCAGTGTCAGCGATGCGCAGCCCGCCGATACTCGCCATTTCCCGAACGCGACCGACTACGAAGCTTTCCTGCAAGAAGGCGATCCGCAGTTCGCGTGGGCGCTGCCTGACGACGAATGGGACGCCATCGCGCTCAACTACACGTCGGGCACGACGGGCGAGCCGAAGGGCGTCGTCTATCACCATCGCGGCGCCTATCTGAACGCGCTCAGCAATATCCTCGAATGGGATATGCCGAAGCACGCTGTGTATCTGTGGACACTGCCGCTCTTCCACTGCAACGGCTGGTGTTTTCCATGGACCGTCGCGGCGCGCGCGGGCGTCAATGTGTGCCTGCGCAAATTCGATCCGAAGCTGGTATTCGAACTGATTCGCCGCGAGCGCATTACGCATTATTGCGGCGCGCCCATCGTGCAAAGCGCGCTGGCGAACGCGCCTGCCGAATGGCGCGACGGAATTGCGCACCGCGTCTCGACGATGGTGGCGGGCGCGGCGCCGTCGCCTGCCGTGATTGCCCGCATGAAGGCGATCGGTTTTGATCTGACGCACGTGTACGGCTTGACGGAAGTGTATGGGCCCGCCTCCGTCTGCGCGAAGCAGGACTCATGGGATGCGCTCGACGACGACGAACGCGCGCGGCTCAACGCGCGTCAGGGCGTGCGCTACCACTTGCAGGCAGCCGTCGACGTGCGCGATCCCGATACGCTCGAACCCGTGCCGCGCGACGGCGAGACGATCGGCGAACTGATGTTTCGCGGCAATATCTGCATGAAGGGCTATCTGAAGAACGAGCGCGCCACCGAGGCCGCATTCCGTGGCGGCTGGTTTCATACGGGCGATCTCGGCGTGATCACCGAAGACGGCTATGTGCGCATCAAGGACCGCAGCAAGGACATCATCATTTCCGGCGGCGAGAACATTTCGAGCATCGAAATAGAGGATGCGCTGTACCGGCATCCTGCCGTGTCGGTGGCCGCCGTGGTTGCGATGCCGGACGCGAAATGGGGCGAGGTGCCTTGCGCATTCGTCGAACTGAAGGACGGCGCGGACGCTAGCGCCAAGGAAATCATTGCGCATTGCCGTCAATTGCTCGCCGGATTCAAATTGCCTAAAGCAGTCTTCTTCGGCGAATTGCCAAAAACCTCGACGGGAAAGATCCAGAAATTCGAATTGCGCGCGCGCGTGAAGTCGTCGAGCGCGATCGATCAGGAGCCGGAGAAAAAGTAGCATGCTTATGGTCTGATCATCGCAAACGTAGAGCCCATGCCGCTTTCCGCATCTATCAAAGCACCGGGTATGACGCGCACGCACGGGAATGAATGCTAGAATCCTGAGTAAATCAGGGAAGCGACCTTGGTTCTTCAAGGTTCATGGCGAATTCCAGTACGCGTCATGCGGGTTTTTCGCCGCCATTCAATCTGTCGAAACGCGCTGACAACTTCATTCGGCAGAAGTTGATGGATCCGTATTAAGGCTTCGCTGCAAGTGTGAAGCGAATAATCTATTTAACGCGTGCTAATTGGCCGCGTAATTCGATACGTTATCGGCACGTTATGAAAGAGCGAGAGGAACATCGGACGCTCGACCTCGACGGTCAAGCTCGTGAGCGGCTGGTCTTGTGGATCCGTCGCCGCATGGATGAATTTGGCATTACGCTTGAAGCGCTCGAAGAGGCGCTAATCGCGGACGCCGCCGTGCCGAGGTACCGCGATGCATTCGGACACGAATGGGACGGCAAGGGCGACCGCCCCGACTGGCTCACGCGCGCCATCAACGCAGGTCAGGACATCGAGCATTTCCGCGTCTGAGCGCCGCATTCGCGGGCGCTTCACTGATTCCGTTTTTTCGCTTTCCGCTTTCAGTTCACGCGCCGCGCGACTGTTTTCAGGAGACTCCGCCATGTCCGACATGACCTCGCAACAGGCTGGATACAGCAGCGAAGAATGGGCGACGCGCTGCGAGCTTGCCGCGCTGTACCGGCTGGTCGCGCATTTCCGCATGACCGATCTGATCGACACGCACATCACGGCGCGCGTGCCGGGTCCCGAGCACCACTTTCTGATCAACCGCTATGGCGTGCTTTTTCACGAGATGCGCGCGTCGGATCTCGTGAAGATCGATCGCGACGGGCGCGTTCTGGAAGCGGCGGACAAGGTCGCTGCCGATCCGAAGCGTTATCGCGTGAATGCGGCGGGCTTCACGATCCATTCGGCCGTGCACACCGCGCGGCCTGATCTGCACTTTGTGATTCACACGCACACGTCGGCGGGTTCGGCTGTGTCCGCGCAAAAGCAGGGTTTGCTGCCCATCAGTCAGCATGCGCTGAAGTTCTACGGCGTGCTCGCGTATCACGACTACGAAGGCATTGCGCTCGATCTCGGCGAGCGCGAGCGCCTCGTCGCCGATCTCGGATCTTGCAACGCGATGATCCTGCGCAATCACGGTTTGCTGGCGGGCGGCAAGTCGGCGGCAACGGCGTTTCAGGAGATTTACTTCCTCGAACGCGCGTGTCAGATCCAGATCGACGCACTCGCGGGCAATGCGGAATTGACGCTGCCGCCCGAGCATGTGCGCAAGCTAACGGCCAGCCAGTTCGCGCGCGACGATGAGGAAGGCATCGCCGAACTGGCGTGGGAATCGGCGTTGCGGCTGATCGATAATCCGGTGTCGGATTACCGCAGTTGACCCACGGCGCAGCGCCACGAATCGCAGACGAAAAAAAGCCCGCGTCAAAGCGGGCGTCTAAAAACTGCTCGGAGTTTCGTTGCGCGATTTGACTCGCGCAACGCATCCTAACCTTCATTTGTGAACAGGCGATGAACCTTGCATCGAATGCATGCGAGGCTCACGCACTGTGCGTCGCATCACAGGTCGAAGAACACCGTTTCCTTCGGGCCCTGCATGTGGATGTCGAAGCGATAGACCGCTTTGCCGCCTTTCGCTTCACGCTTTGCGACCAGCGTCGCGCGGCGTTCGGCGGGCACGCTCGCGAGCACGGGGTCTTTGTCGTTCGCGGCCGTTTCGTCGTCGAAGTAGACGCGCGTGAACGTGTGCAGCAGCATGCCGCGCATCGTCACGATCACGTTCAGATGCGGCGCTTCGTCAGGCGACGCGCGGCCCGGCTTCACCGTTTCGAAGATGAAGCGCTTCTGCGGGTCCGTGCCCGTGCCGAAGCGCGCAAAGCCGCGAAAGCCCGTCTTCGCCACGTCTTCGCGCGACTGCGGATAGCGGCCTTCGCTGTCCACCTGCTGCACTTCGATCATTGCGTCGCCGATCGCCGCGCCGTCGCCGTCGAATACCTGGCCGATCAGTGTGATGTGCTCGCCCGCTGCCTCGCGGTCCGCCAGCTCGTTCGTAAAGAGGCTCTTCAGGTCGAAATTGTATTGCTCGGGGCACAGGCCGTATGCAAAGTACGGTCCGACCGTCTGCGAAGGGGTTTGCTTAAGCGTCGTCATGATTAGCGCTCCATCGGAGTTTCGTTCGGGCCGCGCAGCACGATGTCGAATTCATAGCCGAGCGCGTAGTTTTCCTGGGTGACGTCGAGCGTGAAGCGCGAGATCAGGCGGTCGCGGGCGCCTTCCGGCGTGCCCTGGAAGATCGGGTCGTACTGCAGGAGCGGGTCGCCCGGGAAGTACATCTGCGTGACGAGACGCGAGCCGAAGTAGTCGCCGAACAGCGAGAAGTGAATGTGGTTCGGACGCCACGCGTTCGGGTGATTGCCCCACGGATACGCACCCGGCTTGATCGTCATGAAGCGGTAGCGGCCGTCATTGTCGGTCAGGCAGCGGCCCGCGCCGAGGAAATTCGGATCGAGCGGTGCGTCGTGCTGATCGTTCTTGTGCACATAGCGGCCGGCTGCATTCGCCTGCCACACTTCGACCAGGGTGTTGCGCACCGGGCGGCCGCCTTCGTCGAGCACGCGGCCCGTCACGATGATGCGTTCGCCAAGCGGCTCGCCGTTCTTTGCAGCATTGCGCGTCAGGTCGTTGTCGAGCGCGCCGAGGTCTTCCGCGCCGTAGACGGGCACGCGCTGGTCGCGCAGGCGCTCCCTCAGCGGAATCAGCGGGCGGGTCGGGCCGCGCTTGACGGACGATCCATACGGCGAATGCACATAGGCGGGATGCGAAGGAAAGTCGCGCGGACTCAGAATGGAATCGTCCATCAGGTGTCTCCTTGGGGGATTCGATTTGGGCTAGTGGATGACGTGACTTTATAGAAGCCGAGAAGTTATGCAAAATGACGTTTTTTCCCATCTCGTATAACGATCCGTCATGCAACGCAGCCTCGCGGACAGCCGCGTCAAATTCCGGCATCTGCAGTGCTTTCTCGCCGTCGCGCAGTTCGGCGGCGTGCAGAAGGCGGCGCAGAGCCTGTCGATCACGCAACCGGCTGTGTCGAAGACGGTGGCCGAACTGGAAGAAATTCTCGGCGTGCGACTGTTCGAGCGCGGCCGGCATGGCGCCGTGCCGACGCGCGAAGGCCAGCTCTTCATGCCGCATGCCAGCGCCTGCGTGAGCGCGCTGCGCCAGGGCGTCGATCTGCTTGCGCGCGTGGAAGGCGAGGCTGCCGCGACACTCGATATCGGCGTGCTGCCGACCGTCGCGACATCGCTCGTGCCGCCCGTGATGCGCCTGTTCGGCGAGCAGTGGCCGAACGCGATCGTGCGGCTCAAGACAGGCTCGAACACCGAACTGCTGGAGCGCCTGAAGGCGGGCGCAATCGAGTTCGCGGTCGGCAGGCTGGCCGATCCCGAGCGCATGGTGGGGCTGACGTTCGAGCAGCTATATAGCGAGCCGCTCGTCGCCGTGGTGCGCGCGGGGCATGCGCTGGCGTCGGGCCCGCTGTCGTCCGCCACGCGTTTGCTGGAGTTTTCCGTCGTCGTGCCACCGTACGGGACGCTGATCCGGCAGTCGGCGGAAAGCCTGCTGCGCGCGTGGGCTGTGCCGCCGCTGTCGTCGTTCGTCGAGGTGCTGTCGGTGTCGGTGGGGCGCGCGCTCGCGCTCGAAAACGATGCCGTGTGGTTCGTGCCGCGCAGCGCAATCGAGTACGAACTGGCGCACGGCTTGCTGGTGCCCTTGCCGTTGCCCATTGCCGGCACGGAGGAACCCGTCGGCCTGATTCTGCGCTCGGACACGCAGCCGACGCCCGTCGGCCGCGCGCTGATCGATGCCGTGCGCAAGGTCGCGCGCGAGCGGCTTGCGCGCCATGTGCAGGCGCGCGCCGAAGATGGGCGGGGCAAGCGCCCGGCGAAGGGCCGCACGAAGCGCGACGCCGGGAATGACGTCAAAGTCGACGCGGGTGTTGACGCGGGTGTTGACGTAACGCGCGACGCGAGCCAAGGTTTAACACCGCGCGCCACGAAGCCACGAGGGGACAAAGCCTCGGGAACGTCACGCAGGAAGGTGCGTCTTTGAACCGACTAGTACAAAATCGAGGTTGCACGAGTGGTGCTGCGCGGTGTAAAACACGGTGCGCGGCGCGCCGATCCACACGCTTGCCGAGTTGAAACAGCACGACCATGGAGATGCATATGCCCAGCGACCTGCCGACCCCTGCCGACGCGCTCAAGGCCGTTGCGGACCCTGAGCACAATCCGCTCGGCACGGCCGGCATCGAGTTCGTCGAATTTGCCGCGCGCCATCCGCGGATACTCGCCGACACCTTCGTGAAGCTCGGCTTCAAGCCGATTGCGCGCCACATCAGCAAGGACGTGACGCTGTTCCGTCAGGCCGATATGAATTTTCTGCTGAACGCGGAGCCGGATTCGTTCGCCGAGCGGTATGCGGAAGAATACGGCGTGGGCATCTGCGCGATTGGTATTCGCGTGGCGGATGCGCAGCGCGCTTTTGACCGCGCGACGGAGCTCGGCGCGTGGTCGTTCGAAGGCGAGCGGGTCGGCAAGGGCGAGCTGACGATTCCCGCCATTCAGGGGATCGGCGATTCACACATCTATTTCGTCGACCGCTGGCGCGGACGCGGCGGCCAGAAGGGCGGCCTTGGCGACATCTCGATCTTCGACATCGACTTTCGGCCGATTGAGCCGAGTACCGCGCAGGCCGACCTGAGCCACGCGGGCACGGGCCTGATCGCCGTCGATCATTTAACGCAAACGGTCGGCGCTGGCCGCATGCAGGAGTGGATCGACTTCTATCGCGAGCTGCTGAACTTCCGTGAGATTCACGAGTTGCATGCGAACTGGCATGTGTCGGCGGAATCGCGCGTGATGGTGTCGCCGTGCGGCGCGATCCGCATTCCGCTGTACGAGGAAGGCACGCGGCGCACGAGTCTGATGCATGAATATTTGCCCGATCATCCGGGCGAGGGGGTGCAGCACATCGCGCTTGCCACCGAGGATATCTTTGCCTGTGTCGATCAGTTGCTGGCCAACGGCATCGAGCTGGTTGAGCCGCCGCCCGCGTATTACGAGCAGATCGATACGCGTTTGCCGGGGCATGGGCTCGATATCGAGCGGTTGAAGCGGGGGCGCATTCTGGTCGATGGAGAGATTGGCGCGGACGGTGTGCCGTTGTTGTTCTTTCAGACGTTTGTGCTGCGGCGCGAGGGCGATATCTTCTTCGAAATCGTGCAGCGGAAAGGGCACCATGGATTTGGTGAGGGTAATCTTGGGGCGCTTGCGCAGGCTCGGTTGGTGGGTTGAGTTGTTGCCTTTGGTTTTTTTTGAGGTTTGCGCTGGCATTGCGATATGCCTTTTTTGGTTTGCGCGTCGCGGTTCGCTTTTGCTTTTGCTTTCGCTGGCATCCGCGATTCGTTAGCGTGCTTCAGGCGTCGCCCCTGTGCGGGGCGGCACCTACTTTTCTTTGCCGCCGCAAAGAAAAGTAGGCAAAAGAAAGCGGCTCACACCGCCAATTCTTGACGTTTACCCACGGGCCCCCAACGGCCCCACGCTTCACTCGGCAACCACGTGACTCATGCCCGTTGCCAGCGCTCTTGCGGTGCTCATCACCCGCCTCACACCCCCGCGTTACAGCATGCCGTGCCACACATTCCAAGGCCGCCCAGGTGGCAAACTGTGTGTAGGTTGCCGCATCGTACAGGGTGGCGCTCTTACAGGGTGGGACGCGTGCGCAATCGGTCCGGAGTGAGGCGTGCGAGGCGCTACGGCCTACACACAGTTTGCCACCTGGGCGGCACATAACATTCGCTGCCGCTTTCTCGAGTACGGGTATTCGAAGCGGGTGAGGCGCTTACTCAGCGCGCTGGCAACGCATGCGAACAAAATCGCTGCCGCGTGAAGTGTGGGGACGTTGGGGGCCCGTGGGCAAGAACAAGGGCTGGCGGTGTGAGCCGCTTTCTTTTGCCTACTTTTCTTTGCGGCGGCAAAGAAAAGTAGGTGCCGCCCCGCACAGGGGCGACGCGTGAAGTACGCTAACAATTCGCGGATGCCAGCGAAAGCAAAAGCAAAAAGCAAAAAGCAAAAAGCAAAAGGCAAAAAGCAAAAGCAAAAGCAAAAGCGAATCGCGGATGCCACCGCAAAGGCCAAACCACCGAACCGCGACGCGCAAACCACAAAAGTCACATCGAGGACGCGACCCAACCACCCTCGATGGCTATTTCCTCGATGCAGCGCCCGCACCCGCCGCCTGCGGCAAATCACCACTAGTCGCCATCCACAAAACTTCCGCATCTTCTTCGCTGGTCGAAACGGCGGCATGCCCGGTACGGCTGTCGAAGTAGAGGCTGTCGCCGGCATTCAGATGCGTCGGCGCGTACAGCTCCGAATACAGGCACACGCTGCCGCTGATCACATACAGAAACTCTTCGCCTTCATGGCGGCCCCAGTCATCGAATGCATCGAGCGTGTGCGCGGTGATGCGGATGCGAAACGGCAGCATCGCCTTGTGCGCAAGGTCCGTCGCCAACAGTTCCATCTGGTAGCCGCGATACGCGTGACGCTGCCCCGCGTCCTTGCGCGTGAGCGCGCGCCGGCCGCTCGCGTTGACCTTCGGCGTCGAGCCGAACAGTTCGCCCAGATCGATCTTCAGACCCACGACGATCTTTTGCAGCACGTCGAAGGTCGGCGACATCAGACCGTTTTCGATTTTCGACAGCGTCGAGCGCGATACGCCGCACAGGCGGCTGGCGGTTTCGAGCGTCAGATCGTGGGCAAGCCGCGCAGCGCGCACGCGGCGGCCAAGGTCCGATGTCGAGCTTTCGAGCGACTTGGTGAGCGAGGTATCCATGGGCGTAAATGACTATGCAGCATGATGCTTTCAGTGTTTCCGATCATAACATCGGCCTGTCCGCGGACTGCCGGACGGCCGGCGCGGCGAGTCAGCGACGCAAGCGGATTTCCGATCTGAAACGCACCCGCAGAGTGTGCATGATGATGCCTCACGCTGAAAAGCACCACGCTCACAAACTCGGGAAAACCCTCATTTTTCCCTCGTTCTGACGTATCACCGCTTCGCGCAAGTTCATGTCGCACCGCCGCTTGTCGCCATAAAAGACGGCGTGTATAGTTTCCGAACTTACTTTTGTTTCGTATCGGAAATCACGGGAATCCAGATGAACGCATCGAGCATCCTTGCCGATCTCGGCATTGCAGACGCAGCGCAAGCGGGCGACATCGCCGTCCATTCGCCCATCACGGGCGAACTCATTGGCCGCGTGACCAGCCAGTCGGCGGAGCAGGTCGATACGGTGCTGGCCAACGCGAAGCAGGCATTCGAGCAATGGCGCAACGTGCCCGCGCCGCGCCGCGGCGAACTCGTGCGCCTGCTTGGCCAGCGTCTGCGCGAGAAGAAGCAGGCGCTCGGCAGCATCATCACACTGGAGACGGGCAAGATCCTGCAGGAAGGCCTCGGCGAAGTGCAGGAAATGATCGACATCTGCGACTTCGCGGTCGGCCTGTCGCGCCAGCTGTACGGCCTCACGATCGCTTCAGAGCGCCCCGGCCACCGGATGGCCGAATCGTGGCACCCCATGGGCACCTGCGTCGTGATCTCGGCGTTCAATTTCCCGGCGGCCGTGTGGTCGTGGAATGCGGCGCTCGCGCTCGTGTGCGGCAACGCCGTGGTCTGGAAGCCATCGGAGAAAACGCCGCTGACGGCGCTCGCCGTCAACCAGATTCTCAACGAGGCACTGAAGGAATTCGGCGACGCGCCGGCAGGCCTTACGGCTGTCGTCAACGGCGGACGCGAGGTCGGTGCGAAGCTGGTCGCTGACCCGCGTGCGTCGATCGTCAGCGCGACGGGGAGCACGGAAATGGGCCGCACGGTCGGCGTCGAAGTGGCCAAGCGCTTCGGCCGGTCGCTGCTCGAACTCGGCGGCAACAATGCGGGCATCGTCGCGCAAACGGCTGACCAGGAACTGGCGCTGCGCGGCATCCTGTTCTCGGCGGTCGGCACGGCCGGGCAGCGCTGCACGTCGCTGCGGCGCCTGTTCGTGCATGACAGCGTGTACGAGCAAACGGTCGAGCGTCTGAAGCAACTCTATGCAAAGGTGCCGATCGGCAATCCGCTCGAAAAGGGCACGCTGATGGGGCCGCTGATCGACAAGCAATCGTTCGCGCGCATGCAGGAAGCGCTGCAACAGGCGGCGGCCGAAGGCGGCAAGGTGTTCGGCGGCGAACGCGTCGAAGTGAAGGGCTACGAAGGCGGTTACTACGTACGTCCTGCACTCGTCGAAATGCCGTCGCAAACGGCCGTCGTACTGAAGGAGACCTTCGCGCCGATTCTCTACGTGCTGCGTTACTCGGATTTCAACGACGCCATCGCGGCGAACAACGCGGCGCATCATGGCCTGTCGTCGTGCGTGTTCACCACCGACCTGCGCGAAGCCGAGCGCTTCACGTCGGATTCGGGCAGTGATTGCGGCATCGCGAACGTCAACATCGGGCCGAGCGGCGCTGAGATTGGCGGCGCGTTCGGTGGCGAGAAGGAAACGGGCGGCGGTCGCGAGTCCGGCTCGGATGCGTGGAAGGCGTACATGCGGCGCGCGACGAACACCGTCAACTATTCGTCGGCGCTGCCGCTGGCGCAAGGCATCGACTTCAATATCGGCTGATGCTTCGGTGCGGCGTGCTCGGGCTTTGCAGTCAGTGACGCGCCGCGCTTGCTTCGATCAAACTGCTGAACTTGTCCAACCTGTCGCGGGCATCCGCTGCCCGCCGACCCGCTTCGTCTGGAGTGGCCTGTGAGTTCGAAAGTCGTCGTTGTCGGTGGAGGCGTGATCGGCAGTTCGATCGCGTATTTCTTGCGTCTGTCGGACCCGACGGTCAGCGTCACCGTGATCGAGCGCGATCCGACCTATGCGCGCTCGTCCTCGGCGTTGTCGGCGGCGTCGATCCGCCAGCAGTTCTCCACGCCGCTCTCCATCCAGATGTCGCTGTTCGGCATCGAGTTTCTGCGGACCATTGGCGAGCGCCTGGAGATCGACGGCGCAAAGCCTTCCATCGACCTGCACGAAGGCGGTTACCTGTTTCTCGCGACGCCTTCGGGCGAAGCGACACTGCGCGAAAATCACGCGCTGCAACAGCGCCTCGGCGCCGACATCACGTTGCTCGACAAGACGGGATTGGCCGCGCGCTTTCCGTGGCTCAACACCGGCGACCTGAGTGCGGGCGCATTCGGTGAGACGGGCGAGGGCTGGTTCGACGGCTACGGGCTCGTGCAGGCGTTGCGCAAGAAAGCACAGGCGCTCGGCGCGCGCTATGTCGCCGATGACGTGACGGCGCTGCAACGCGAAGGGCGGCGCGTGACGCGTGTCGTGACTTCACGCGGCGAGACGTTTCCTTGCGATGTCGTCGTGAATGCGGCGGGCGCGTGGGCGCGGCGCGTGGCGTCGATGGCGGGTATCGAGCTGCCCGTGTTCGCGCGACGCCGCAGCATCTTCAACGTCAGTTCGCCGGCCAGCCTCGAACAGGCTCCGTTGCTGATCGATCCGACGGGCGTGTACTTTCGTCCCGAGGGCACGTCGTATATCTGCGGCACGTCGCCGTCGCCCGACAACGATCCCGACGACCTGCCGCTCGACGAAGTCGATCACGCATTGTTCGACGACGTGATCTGGCCGACGCTCGCGCATCGCGTGCCGCAATTCGAGGCGCTGCGCGTCGAGCATTGCTGGTCCGGCTACTACGAGTACAACGTGCTGGATCAAAACGCGATCATTGGTCATCACCCGGACGTCGACAATTGCATCTTTGCCAACGGGTTCAGCGGTCACGGATTGCAGCAAGGACCCGCGACGGGACGCGGTGTCAGCGAGCTCGTGCTGCACGGCCGCTATACGACGCTCGATCTTTCTTCGCTCGGTTTTGCGCGCGTGCTGGAAAACCGGCCGATCGTCGAGAAAAACGTCGTGTGAACGTCGCGGCCTGCTAGCTGCCGACGCGTTCCTTTTGCGTATCCGCTTGCTGGCGAGCGCCGTTGCGTTGATCGGCCGTCCAGTATTCAGTGCGTACGCCGATCTGTTCCGACACGAACGGGCCGCCGCGCGTCGCGCGATAGTGTGCGAGCGCCTTGTAGACGAGGCGTTGCCCGACCAGCACGATCGGCACGTTGAGCAGCACCATCACGATGTTCATCAGATCGGACAGCGCCCAGAGGTTGGGCAGTTCGAGTCCCGCCAGCACGGTCAGCGCGCCGAGCGGCACGAACACCAGCGAGCCCACGACACGAATGCCCGTGATGAAAGCGCGGCTGCGCGATATGAAATTCGCCGTAATCTCCGCGAACGAAATCATCCCGAGCAGTGTGGTAAAGGCGAACAGGCCATAGCAGACGCACATCACGATCCTGACGGCCTGCGCGACCGACGCGGGCACGAGCGTCTGCACGGAAGCCAGATAGACCGTGATCTTCGACGCGCGCACGGATTCCCACGCCTGCCCATCGACGCTGCCCGTCCACACATGCGCCATCACGACGATGAAGCCCGTCATCGTGCAGATGACCATCGTGTCGAAAAACACGCCGAGACTTTGCACGAAACCCTGTTCGCAGGGGTGATCGTTATCGGCAATCGCGGCCGCCATCGTGATCGTGCCTTGGCCCGCTTCGTTCGACATCAGCCCGCGCTTGACGCCCTGCGCGAGCGCCGTGCCGATCACACCGCCGAACAGCGCATGCGGCGCGAATGCGCCGACGATCACCTCGTGAAAGAAGTACGGAATCAGCGGCAGGTTGATCGCGATGATCACTAGCGACATCAGGCAGAACAGCGCGGCCTTGATGGGCACGAGCACGTCGGTGTACGCGGTCACGCGGCGAATGCCGCCCATGATGATGAACGAGCACGCGACGATCAGGCATGCTGCGATCGCGTAGTACACCGTCGACTGGCGCGCGAGGTGCGTGCCCGAGACGGTGTCGGCGATCGTGCCGATCGCGGTGAAGACGTTGAAGGTTTGCGGCGGCACGTTGAACAGCGCATACACGATGAACACCAGCGACAAAAACGTGCCGACGATGCGCCGGTCGCCGAGTATGCGCCGCCCATAGAACGGCAGCCCGCCGACGAACTCGTCGTGCTTTCTTTCCTTGAAAAGCTGCGCGAGCGTGGATTCCATGAAGGCCGTCGCCATGCCGAAGAATGCGGCGACCCACATCCAGAACAACGCGCCCGGCCCGCCGACGGAAATCGCCCCCGTGATGCCGACAATGTTGCCCGGTCCCGCGCGCATCGCCAGGCCGAGCATGAACGACGCGAGCGCGCTGACGCCCGTATTCGACGACTGCCGGCGCAGCATGATCCGCACGATCCTGCCGACGTTCATCGTCTGGATGAAGCGCGTGCGGATCGAGAAGTGGATGCCGACGCCGACCAGCAAGAGAATCGCGAACGGGAATTGCCCGAGCACGGGAATCTGCGACCAGGCTTTGAAGTTGGTGGGAAAGTCCCAGAGGAAATCCGAGATGGGTGCAATGAAGGCAAAGAATGCGTTCACGGATTGGAAAAGATCTTCCACGCGGCTTTCCTCTCAGGCGTCGACCTGTCTTGAGCAGGCGTTTTGAATTTGGGATAGGCAAGGGCGGCAGGCGTCGAGTGCGTTGCCGTCGCGGGCCGCCATTATACGGACCTGCTGCACGCCTGCCGACACGCTGGCGATGAGCTAACGGACCTGCTTCTGATGAGTGGGCCGTTGCGGATCGGATGGCTAGAGCAGTTGTCTTAAGAACGTCAATGGCGCTGCGCCCGGCATCCAGATATGCGAGACGACAAACCACGCGCCTACCCAGGACGCGGCGACGACGATCAGATCGCAATGCCCGCTGTTCCAGAGTTTCAGTGAGTGACGCCCGAGAATCCACGGCACGCCAAGCGGATTCGGCCAGTCGGCCAGCAGATGCATCACGCCGCCGCATGCAAAGCCAAACGCGACAGCTGCCACGGGATGATGTGTCATCGCCTGCCATGAGAAGAACAGCGCCGCGAGCCAGCCGAGTCCCCAATGCGTTGCCGTGCGATGCGTGATCCACAGACGCTTGCGGCGCGACCACCATGCCACTTCCAGCCAGTCCGGCGCAGTCGCGCCCGCGACGCCCGCCACGAACGCAAGCCACGCCCATACATGAAAAGGACCTTGCCATCCATGATGTGTGGCCAGTGCCGCCGCGATGACGCCGGCCGCCCAGCCTGTCGCGTGATGTGCCTTGCTCGATGCCATTGAAGTCGCGCGACGATGAAGGTCGCGGTGAAACGCGGGCGGCCATTCTTGCAGAAGCCCATGCAAAAAAATAGCCCGCGACATGCGCGGGCCATGACAACAGGTCGTGCCGTTACGAAGACTTACACATCAGGTCGTGCAACGCGCAATCGCAAAGCGCATTTCCTCTTCGGGCGGATCGTCGCCCGAACCGCGTATGACCTTGATGACGGAGCCGCCGTTCGAAGGCGTCAGCGTGATGAAGTACGAACCGTTCGACGATGAGCCGACGGTCAGATCGGTCACGCCGTTGTTCTTCGAGACGTGCACGCGCGACAGACGGCTGTCGAGGCAGCGCGCGATGTCCGACGCGGGCCGCGCCGACGATGCATAGACCATCGGTTGGCCAGACGCGCCGGCGTCGGGGCCGTGCGACGAGCCACACGCGGCGAGAAGGGCGATGGGGGCAAGTAGGATGAGTCGTTTCATGATTGTGTCGTCGGCGTCTCCGTGCTGCGGGGTGCGTGGGCGCAAGCGAAGCGCAAGGCTTCGCGACGAAGCCGCTCGCGCCGCTGCGCTCATCCGGCGAATCGACGTCGAATGAAATGTCAACGACTGCAAAAACGGCTTTGGCCGGAGTATACCGACGCAAGCGGAATGCGCATGCCGCATCGTGTTAGAAATTAATTCGAAGCGGATCGCGCCGCGCATTGTCTAGAAGCGATTCCTGTACGCGAGCCCGAGCGTCGTGCCGCGCGCCGTGCGCTGGTACATGATCGCCCAGTGCGCCAGCGCCGCGCCCGCCAGCGCGCCGAGCGCGTCGGCCGCAAGGTCCTTGTAGGAGAAGCCGTCGGTGCGGCAGGTGCCGTCGAACACTTCTTTGGCGAGGCCCGGCACGGTGCCGATCAGCGTTCCGTAGACGACGGGGTGTTGCGTGTCGCGCGCGAGGTAGGCGCCCAGTGCCCCGAATGGCGCCGAGACGGCGAAGTGCGTGAGTTTGTCGCCGCCTGTCCAGCTATCCGAGGACTGCACTCGCCAGCCGCCGCGCGAGCCGCTGCAATCGAGTCCCGCATGCGCGGCCGAACTGGCCGCCAGCAACAGCGCGAGCACGCTCGCGTGTCTGATTGTCGTCGTCATATGCTCTCCGATTTCGTACTTGAGTCGCGCTCGTTCTGTCAGAAATGGCTGGCGCGTTTAAGCATTTAACGACAGTCAGAATCAAATCATTAGTAAACCGAAAGAAAAGTGTCAACGAATGTGTCGGGCGCATGCGTGCGGGATCGTGCTTGCGCATAGGGCATAAAAAAACGCGCGCGTCAGACTGCACGCGCGCGTTTTTTGACGGACCACCAGGGCGGCCAGCGCGGATCGTCATCCGATCCGGCCGCCTGTGGCGTCGTCGACAGACAGCTTAGAAGCGGTGACGCAGGCCGACAGCGACAGCCGTCTGGTTTTGCGTCGACGACGGCGTCAGCGTGTTGATCGCTGCGACGTTTGCGCCGAAGTTGCCGAGTTCGCCCGAAGCGTGCTGGTACACGCCTTCCAGGTACACGTCGGTGCGCTTGCTCAGCGAGTAGTCGCCCTGCAGCGAAACGGTGTGCCACTTCGGCGAGCCGTCGCCGTTCGAGCCCGAAACCTTGCCGTCCGTGAACGTGTAGGCAGCTGCCAGGCTCAACGCCGGCGTCAGCGCGTAACGGCCGTTGACTTCATAGTTGTCCAGGTGCAGGTTCGTGCCCGAGATGCCGTTGATGAACGTGCCGCCGACATTCGCGCTCTGCAGGTTGTCCAGCTGCGAGTGCGTGTACACGAGGCCGACGGTTGCCGGGCCGTACGTGTAGTTCGCGCCGACGCCGTACGTGCGTTGCGTTTGTGCAGCCAGCTGCGCTGCGCCGCCCGCGCCCGCCGAGATCGCGCCGTTCGTGTTGTTGCTGCCCGAGTTGTTCAGTTGCAGGTAAGCGGCTGCGACGTTCAGCGGACCGTTCTTGTACGAAGCGCCCGCGCTCCATGCCCGGTTGTCCGCGAAGCCGTTAGCTTCGTTCGAGAAGCCATACAGACCGCCGAACTGCAGGCCTGCGAAGTTCGGGCTCGCGTACTTGACCGAGTTCTTGACCGAGAACGAGTTGTCGAGGTTGTCGTTGTCGAACGGGTGGCCTGCCAGGTTGTTACCGAAGCCCGAGCCCGCTGCCGACAGCGGCGCGAGGTAGTCGACCATGGAGTCATACTGGCGGCCGAGGGTCACCGTGCCGTACTGGTTGCTTTGCAGACCGACGTACGCCTGACGGTTGAACAGCGTGTTGTTTTCCTTGAGGCTGCCGTTGTTCAGGTTGAAGCCGCTTTCCAACGTGAAGATGGCGTGCAGACCATTACCGAGGTCTTCGCTGCCGCGCAGGCCGAAGTACGTGTCCGAAACCGAGCCGCTGCCTTGTTGCCAGTTGCTGTGGCCAGCCTGGTTGTTCGTGTAGATGAGGCCTGCGTCCAGCGTGCCGTACAGGGTAACGCTGCTTTGCGCGTGGGCGGTTGCTGCGAAGGCGCCGAGAATGCCCGCGGCGATAAGGGTTTTTTTCATGCTTTATTACTCCGAGACTTTGCGTGGAGACCGTAATACGGAACACGCGCTGTAATGCGTGCCGTCGATCCGGAGCGAAGTGTATTACTGATACTTGCTGGCTTACTTTCATCTGGCGCAACAATACTTTCCGAAAAACGGAATAGACGGATTAACGTCGCTAAGTATTTTGGTTTTAAAGGATTTTTTGAATTCGGCGGGTGCCTGGCGGGCTGTTGTCAATTGTCGCATTGTTGCACCAGCGCGACGGTGACAGCTGGAAGTCAGACGGGTTAACCCGTTGAAATCCGTTTTCATCGGGTTTTGCAAGCCTCGATTAGTGCGATTTTTGGAAAGGTACTCTTCCACTCAACGGGCTCGCCGGGACGGGTTGCAGCTTATACAATCCGGCTTACCCCTTGACCAAGGGTTGTCTTTTTCATCTGTTTTTATGCGGCCTTCGGGCCGCTTTTTTTTGCCTTTTATCAAATCAGAATCGTTCCGTTGAATAATAGTCAATGGATTGTTTCGTAAATCGATGTCGAATTAAATTGAACTTTTTCATATTCGCACGATAAGGCGTCTTTTCTTGTCCATTGGTTATAGGCGTGCCTCCGCCCGATTTTGCGGCGGCGCGCCTGGGTAAAATAGTGGTTTTCGCGCTGCAGGCTCGCTGCGGCGCCCGACGAACCCGAACCCTCTCTGCAATGACCGATACGCTTCTCACCGAACCCGACGCTGGCAACGCATCCGAAGCCCTGCATGAAGACCGTCTGTGGCGCGACAACGGCTGGACCGCGCGGGTCAAGAAGAACGAAGACGACGACGGCTGGGCTGTCGAGATGATCAAGGACGGCGAGGCCGAGCCTGCGCTGGTGGGCCCGTGGACGATGGGCCGCGACAAGAAGAATCCGAAGCCGCTGGACACGGGCGCATTCAACACGCTCGTGAAGACGGCTTCGGAAGTACTGCGCCGCCATGAACAGCAACTGCACGCGCAGTTGCACAAGCGGATGGCGGTGGAGTCCGGCGACGCCACCATCGAAGTCACGCTCGATATCGTCCCCGACGAGGACGATCCCTATGCATTGCTCACCGCGTTCGATTCCTTCGGCGAGCAGCTCGCGCAAGTGAAGGTCGCGCCGAACTTCAAGCTCAGCAGGGCGAGCGCGGCGTCGTGGGTGGAGAACGAGTTTCGTCGGCCGGGCTGACGCCGCCCATAACTACTGTTAGCGGCTCAGGCGGACGCAGGCTTGTCCAGCTCTGCCTTGATACGTCCGGCCAGCACGCGCAATCCGTCGAGATCGGCGCGCTCGGCGGCGTGAATCTTCAACGGAATGCCGTCGTGACGCGGAATCACGTGGAAGTGCACGTGCGGCACGGTCTGGCCGGACGCTGCGCCGTTCAGTTGCGCGATCATCATTCCCGGCGGGTTGAGCGCCGCTTTTACGGCAATCGCGACCTTGCGGGCGGTGCGGATCGCGGCGGCCGCTGCGTCTTCCGACAGTTCGAACAGCTCGGCGGCGGGCTCTTTCGGCAGAACCAGCACGTGGCCTTCGGCCTGCGGCATGATGTCCATCATCGCAACG
The DNA here is from genome assembly GCF_002902945.1 of Paraburkholderia caribensis. Taxonomy (NCBI): domain Bacteria; kingdom Pseudomonadati; phylum Pseudomonadota; class Betaproteobacteria; order Burkholderiales; family Burkholderiaceae; genus Paraburkholderia; species Paraburkholderia caribensis. The sequence goes on along the minus strand of NZ_CP026102.1, from coordinate 2,434,492 downwards.
GTGTGCTCGTCCTCATAGACGCGGATAGACGGCAATTCGTCACGCAGGATGCGGGCAAACGGGTTCTGCTGATCGTAGGGCATGAGTGGCTCCGGTGGTCAGGCGCATTGGCCTCTGTCGAAGGCCGTGCATGAATGGTCCGGGGATTTTAGCCGAGGCGCTTTCAGGCGATGTGCCGGGTGCGCGCGGGTGTCGATGCATCGATCGGCAACGCGGGGCGAACTTCCTTTCGTGGCAAGCACTTGCGTGTGGCGTGCTCAGCTTGTCCACATCCTTGTGAACAAAATCTGTGGATAAGCGGAATGCTGTGCGTCGGGCCTGCGCGCCTGCCTGCTGCATGCAACGCGTTTAAGTCCTGTCGCATCAAGCACTTGCTGATCTCGTGCGCAGGATACTCACAGGCTTGTGAACAAAAACTGTGGACAACCTCGAGCCGCGTTCGCGCGTCGGAGGAGCTCGTGCAAGCGATGCGACATGGGTGCATCGAGTGCAATCTGAGCGGCGTCAATGACTTGCGCCCGTCTTGCTCAGGTTACTCACAGGCTTGTGAACAAAAACTGTGGACAAGATCACAGGCGCGCGCGTTCCGGACGCCGTCGATCGAGGAATCAATGCGCCCTCGCATGCACGACGCACATTCCGAGCCACATCAATGACTTGGGGCGTTCGTGCGCAGGATACTCACAGGCTTACCCACGAAAAGTGTTGATAACCAAGGTGCAACCAAGGCGGGCGCGCCGACCTCAACGAAGGCGCTCAAGTCAACTGCGCTTGCAGAAAATCGCCGTCACGTGTGGCGCCACATGGTGAACGATGGCCGTGCTGCCGGCAGCCGTGACGGCCGTCTGAACCTTTTCGTCGCTGCCCCAGACAACTGCGCCGTAAGCCGACTTTGCGAGCGGTTCGCCGCTGCCGACGCGGAAGATCGGATCGTCCTGTTCATAGCCGACCACAGCGAACACACTGAAACCATACGCATCCAGACTCGCGCCGCGCACCGGGCGGAACGCATTGATCGAATTGCTTTCGACGCGCATCGGCTTTGGATCGATCAGTTGCTGAGCAGCGAGGTCGGCGATGAACTTGTGCGCCGATTGGTCGCAGGCGAGCGCGGCATCGAGCGAAGCGGCCCGCGCGGCGAGCGGCAGCGCCGCAAGCAGCATGGCAATCAGGGCGGAGCGTACAAAAAACTGTTTCATGTGTTTGAAGAGAGTCCGCGCGGGCGCGGACGGACAGGAAGCAAAAAAGCACGGAGTACCGCGACGATCGACGACAAATGGCCGCAAACACCACGAAAACCGTTCGAACGAGCCGGTAAGATTGGCGCGACCGGCGTGCACTGTACCTGCGTTCGGAAAAACGTGCTGTCAGGTCAAGCACGAGTAGGTCTTTGAAAAGCAACAGAATTGTGCGCGAGTAAGGCAAGAAAACGCGATCCCGTATATATTTCCGGGTTATGACTTCGCAATCTCACCCTCCCCGGAACGTTCCGCCGCCCCGAATGTGGGACGCCCGGCTTGCCCGGCGGCTCATCATGCCGCTCGTGGATACACCCGTTACGCCCAATCACCTGACGACCGTGCGCCTGTTGATCGGTCTCGCGGGCGGCCTGGCGTTGGCGCGCGGCGGATTCGCGTGGACCAACGTCGGCGCGTTTCTGATCGTGTTGTCCAACTTCGTCGATCATACGGACGGCGAACTGGCGCGCGTCAGCGGCAAGACGAGCCGCATCGGTCATTTTTACGACCTGGCATGTGACGCACTCGTGACGGTGCTGCTGTTCGGCGGCATGGGCTACGGCATGACGTCGGCGCAGGTCGGCAATCTGATCGGGCTGGCCGTGCCGCCGTTCCTGCTTGGTACGATTGCGGGCATCGCGGTTGCGCTGATTTTTTTCCTGCGCATGCGTATCGAGGAAATGGCGGGCAAGATGGGCACGAAGCAGGCGTCCGTCGGCGGCTTCGAAACCGAGGATGTCCTTTATCTGCTACCCCTCGTCACGCTGACGGGCGGCGTTGCACCGTTTCTCGTGGCTGCGTCGATCGGCGCGCCGTTATTTGCTGCGTACGTGGTGATCGATTACCGGCGCGTCCTGCGCCGCACTCGCCCGGCGCAAAAAGACAGTCAAGCGTTGGTGAGTTGATGAGTGTGCCCGTAGAAGAAAACGTGATTACAACCAACCCGATGGAACCCGCTGCCGGCCTTGCGCCGGCTTCTGCCGTTTCTGGGGCCGCTGCTTCGAGCGGCGTGCCCGATGCGGATCGCGCCGTCGCGAGCCGCGTCCGCACGTTCGACAATGCGCAACTGCGCAAGGACTTCGACGATCAGAGCGCGTTTCTGTACCTGGAAGATTTCCTCGCGCCCGAAGTCACGGCGCAGCTGGTCGCTGCCGCGCGCGGGCTGCTGCCCGAAGTGAACCGCAACTATCTGCCGGGCCACAAGCAGGGCGGCAGCGTCAGCCGCCATACGATCGATCGCCTCGCGCCCTTCATCGCGCAACTGTATCGCTCGAAGGAGCTGATCGGCTTCCTCGAACACCTGACGGGCGACAAGCTGCTGCTCTCACCGGCTGACGATCCCCACGCGTACGCGCTCTACTACTACACGAAGCCAGGTGACCATATCGGCTGGCACTACGACACGTCGTACTACGACGGCCGTCGCTATACGCTGCTGCTTGGCGTGATCGACGAATCGTCGTGCCGTCTCGACTACGAACTGCACACGCGCAACCCCAACAAAGCCGACGTGCCGGGCTCGGTGCAGATTCCGCCGGGCGGTCTCGTGTTCTTCGACGGTGACAAGCTGCGTCACCGCATCACGCCTGCGCTCGACAACGAAATACGCGTCTCGCTGACGTTCGAATACGTCACCGATCCGAACATGCGCCCGTGGCGCCGCGTGATTTCGAATCTGAAGGACGCGATCGCGTACTTCGGTTTCCGTCAGGTGTTCAGCCAGTTCGCGCGCCGTAACGCCAAAGGAGAAGGCGCGTGACGCGTGCCGCCGTGATCCTGCTGACGATCGGCGGCGGGCTGTTCGTCGCGTTGCTCGCATGGCAGGGCTTCGGTTCGGTCGTTTCGACGCTGATGGCGGCTGGCTGGGGCCTCGCCGTCGTCGCGGCGTTCCACTTGCTGCCGCTCGTGCTCGACGCGGGCGCGATCTCCGTGATGTTCGACCGGCGCCGCAAGGAAGTCACCGAACTCGACGCGGTGTTCGCGCGCTGGATCGGCGAATCGGTGAATAGTCTGTTGCCGGCTGGTCAGATCGGCGGGCCGGTGATGATGGTGCGGCAGCTGTCGCAACGCGGGCTGCGCATGCGCGACGCCGCGGCGGCGATCACCGTCAGCACCACGTTGCAGGCGCTGGCGCAGATCGTGTTCGCGATGCTCGGCTTGTTGCTGTTCGGCGCGTCGGCGGCGCATGGCGCGATGCACGACTTGCAGACGGCGGCGCTGATCGCGACGGGCGTGCTGGCGGCGATGATCGTCGGCTTCTATATGGCGCAGCGGCGCGGGCTGTTCGGCAAGGCGCTGCGCGTCGTGTCGAAGGTGTTCGGCAAGCGCGACTGGTCGGCGCTGACCACGCGCGCCGATGCCGTCGACGTGGCCGTGCGTGAACTGTACGACCAGCGTGGCAAGGTTGCGGCGAGCTTCGCACTGAGCCTTGCGGGCTGGATCATCGGTACGGTGGAAGTGTGGCTGGCGCTGCGCTTCCTCGGTCATCCTGTTGGTTGGGTGGATGCGCTGCTGCTCGAAAGTCTGGGCCAGGCGATACGCGGCGCGGCTTTCGCGATTCCCGGCTCGCTTGGCATTCAGGAGGGCGGCTATCTGCTGCTCGCGCCGCTGGTTGGTCTGCCGCCCGAGGCGGCGCTGGCGTTGTCGCTGGTGAAGCGCGCGCGCGAGTTGCTGCTGGGTCTGCCGGGCCTGCTGTATTTGCATTTCAGCGAACGTAGCTGGCAGCGGCGACGCGATTCGCGTCTGCCTGCTGTCGATTGATTTTTTTAGAAAGGACCGCGAATGCGCGCCATCATTCTTGCTGCAGGTCTTGGCCTGCGTCTCCAGCAACCTGTTGGAGAACAGTTTCCCAAATGCCTGCTGCGTTTCGACGGCGTGACCTTGCTTGAGCGTCATTTGCAGATGCTCGACGCAGCGGGCGTCACGGACGTCGTGCTGGCGCTTGGTTTTCAGCCGGAGCTGGTCGAAGCCGAACTGGAGCGGATCGAGTGGCCGCACAAGGTGGAGATCAAGCTGAATCCGCGTTTTGATCTTGGCAGTGTGTTGACGGTGCATACCGTTGCGGATGCCGTGACGGGCGGCGGCGACGTGTTGCTGATGGATGCCGATGTGCTGTATGACGAGCGCATCCTGAGCGCTCTGGTTGCGGGCGAGCATGCGAACCGCCTGTTGATCGATCGCGATTTCGAGGCGGGCGACGAGCCTGTCAAGCTGTGTTTGAAGGATGGCGTGCCGGTTGAGTTGCGCAAGCAGCTGGCTGTTGGGCTTGAGTACGACACGATTGGTGAGTCGGTTGGGTTCTTCCGTCTGCGCGAGGAGACGGCAAAGCGATTTGCCGAGATCGTGGCGGGGTATGTCGACAGCGGGCGCGCGAATATGCCTCATGAAGAGGCGGTGCGGGATTTGTTGCTCGAGCGGAGTCATGTTTTTGACACTGCCGATGTCACGGGCGCGCCCTGGATCGAGATTGATTTTCCGAATGATGTTAAGCGGGCGGCGGCGGAGATTCTTCCTATGCTGCAGCCGATGGTGGGTGCTGCGCGGTAAGGGTTTGGTTTTTTTGATGTCTGCGACGCTGGGTGGTTTGCTTTTGTTTTTGCTGGCATCCGCTGATTTACGTTTTCGCTGGCATCCGCTTTACGTTAGCGTGCTTCATGCGTCGCCCCTGTGCGGGGCGGCACCTACTTTTCTTTGCCGCCGCAAAGAAAAGTAGGCAAAAGAAAGCGGCTCACACCGCCAATCCTTGACGTTTTCCCACGGGCCCCAACGTCCCCACGCTTCACACGCCAGTGCCCCGGTTGATCCTCGTTGCCAACGCTTCGAACAGATGCCTCACCCGCTTCAAATACCCGTACTCGGGCAAGCGGCAGCGAATCGTATGTGCCGCCCAGGTGGCAAACTGTGTGTAGGTTGTCGCGTCGTATAGGGTGGCGTTCTTACAGGGTGGGGCGCGTGCGCTATCGGTCTGGAGTGAAGCATGTGGAGTACCGAGGGCCGACACACAGTTTGCCACCTGGGCGGCGGTGGACTGCCCGGCAAGGCTTGCCGTGACGCGGGAACGTGAAGCGGGTGAGGCGCACCGCACGAGCGTTAGCAACGGACGTGGGTCACGTGGTTGTCGTGTGAAGCGTAAGAACCTTTGGGGGCCCTCAGGCAGGACCAAGAGTTGGCGGTGTGAGCCGCTTTCTTTTGCCTACTTTTCTTTGCGGCGGCAAAGAAAAGTAGGTGCCGCCCCGCACAGGGGCGACGCTTGAAGCAGGCTAACAATTCGCGGATGCCAGCACAAACGGTAGACAGCGCACAGCAAATCAGCAAATCAGCAAATCAGAAGGACACCGCCCAACCCCGACTCGCGCAGCGAACAAACGTCAAGCTCCAACCTCAACAGCGTCGCAGACAAAACCCAAACCCAAACCCAAACCCATGCCTCTGGCAATAGGCACCTTCATCGTGCCCCTAATCGTCGCCTGCGCGATGTTCATGGAAAACGTCGACTCGACGGTCCTCGTCACATCCCTGCCTGTACTGGCACGCGACCTCGGCCACGATCCAATCACCCTGAAACTCGCAATCACGGCCTACGTGATCGGCCTCGGCGTGTTCATCCCCGTCTGCGGCTGGGTAGCCGACCGCTACGGCCCACGCTCCGTATTCCGCACTGCAATCGGTATCTTCATGGCCGGCTCGCTGATGGCCGCCGCATCGACGACCCTGCCGCTCTTCGTCGCCGCGCGTTTCGTGCAGGGCATCGGCGGCGCGATGATGGTGCCCGTTGGCCGCATCATCATCTTCCGCTCCGTGCCGAAGTCGGACTTCATCCGCGCCGTCAACTATCTGACCGTGCCCGCGCTGCTCGGGCCCGTCGTCGGGCCGCCGCTCGGCGGCTTCATCACGACGTATCTGCATTGGCGTCTGATCTTCATCGTCAATATTCCCATCGGTCTGTTCGGCATCTGGCTCACGAACAAACACATCGCCAACATGCGCGAAGCGCATCCCGGACCGCTCGACTGGACCGGCTTCGTCCTGTCGGCGAGCGGCGCGTCGCTGTTCATGCTCGGCTTGTCGCTGGTCGGCGGCGAACTGGTGTCGGACCGCATATCGACGGCAATGTGCGTGCTCGGCGCCGTGCTGCTGCTCGTCTACTGGCGTTACGCGAGCCGTGTCGAACGGCCGGTGCTCGATCTCAGATTGCTGCGTATCCCGAGTTTTCACGCAAGCGTCGCAGGCGGCTCGCTGTTCCGGATCGGCCTGGGCGCCGTGCCGTTCCTGTTGCCGCTCGCGTTGCAGGAAGGTCTCGGCATGACGCCGTTCGCGGCGGGCACGATCACCTGCGCTTCGGCGTTCGGCTCGATCTTCATGAAGACGATCGCGTCGTCGGTGCTCGCGCGCTTCGGCTTCCGGCGCGTACTGATGTTCAACGCCGTGCTGGCCGGCTGCGCGATCGCCAGCTATGGACTGTTCGGTCCCGGAACGCCGCACGCCGTGATCTGGTTCGTCGTGTTATTCGGCGGCGTGTTTCCGTCGTTGCAATTCACGTCGCTGAACTCGCTCGCGTACGCGGATATTCCGAGCCGGGACGTGGGCCGCGCAACGAGTGTCGCCAGCGTCGTGCAACAGATTTCGCTCGGTCTCGGCGTGACGATCGCGGGCATCGTGCTGCAGATATCGCACAACGTGCAAGGGCATTCGACCATCGTATGGACCGACTTCTGGCCCGCGTTTCTGGTGGTCGGCCTGTTCTCGCTCGCGTCGATTCCCGTGACGGCGAAGCTGCCCCACAACAGCGGCGAAGAACTCGCGCGCGGCGGAAGAGGGGAAGCGTGACGTGCGCATTCAGGAACGTCACGCCTCGACGCCAGACGCTTTAGACGGCTTCGCGAACCGCGCGCAGGAACTGCTGCGTGCGTTCGTGCTGCGGCGAGGTGAAGAACTGCTGCGGCGGCCCCTGCTCGATGATCTTGCCTTGCGAGAAGAAGCACACTCGGTCCGCGAATTCGCGCGCAAAACCCATCTGGTGCGTGACCATCAGCATCGTCAGATTGTGTTCTTCGCCGAGCCGCCGGATCACGTTCAGCACTTCGCCGCATAGCTCGGGATCGAGCGCGGACGTCACTTCGTCGAACAGCATCACCTTCGGGCGCATTGCCAGGGCGCGTGCGATTGCCACGCGCTGCTGCTGGCCACCCGACAACTGCGAAGGATAGTGATTGCACTTGTCGGCGAGACCGACTAGCGAAAGCAACTCCCGCGCGCGTTCCGTTGCTTCCTTGCGCGACAGGCCGAGTACCTGCATCGGCGCTTCGATCGTATTGGCGAGCGCCGTCATGTGCGGGAACAGGTTGAAGCTCTGGAACACCATGCCGATCTTGCTGCGCACGCGACGCAGATGCGCAAGCGAGGCGGGCACGAGCGCGCCGTTCTTGCGCATGTGGGTGAGCGGCTCGCCGTCCACTTCGATCATGCCGCTCGTCAGCGGATCGAGCGTCATCAGCACGCGCAATAGCGTCGACTTGCCCGAGCCGCTGGGTCCGATAATCGCCACCTTCTCGTTCGGCGCGATTTCCAGATCGAGTTCGTCGAGCACGGTGAGCGCGCCGTAGCGCTTCGTTACGCCGGCGAACCGGACCATCGGCTGGTCGCCGTTCGCGTTCGGTGTTTCGCTCAGCGCGGCAACGGGGTCTCGCTTCATCTCTTTCTCCATCACGGGGGACTCGGACTGCAAAGTGGTGTCGGTGTCTGCGTGCGTCTTCATGGCAGCCTCAGGCGAATTTCCAGCTGCCGCACGAGTTGCGCGAACGTCACACTGATGACGAGGAAGAACAGTCCCGCGAGCGTGATCGGCTCCAGATAACGGAACGTTTCCGAGCCGACGTTCTTCGCCTGCTGCATCAGTTCGACCACAGTGATGGCCGATAGCACGGGCGTGTCCTTGAACATCGCGACGAGGTAATTGCCGAGCGCGGGAATGATGGGCCGCACTGCCTGCGGCAGAATTACGCCGCCATACGTGCGCCATGGCGACAGCGATAACGCGGAAGCTGCTTCCCACTGGCCGCGCGCGACGCCATTCAAACCCGCACGGTACACCTCGGACGTGTAGCACGCGTAATGCAGCGCGATGCCGATCGTGCCAGCCGTGAGCGCGGACATCGTGATGCCGTAAGCCGGCAGCACATAGAACAGCACGTAGACCTGGATCAGCAGCGGCGTGCTGCGGATGAACTCGACGACGAATCCGACCGTGCGCGACACGAGCCTGATCGGGCTGCGCCGCAGGATCGCAAGCACGAGGCCGAGCACGAGCGCAATCGCAAAGCCGACCAGCGTGATCAGGATCGTGTAGACGGATGCGCGTGCCAGGTCGGGCAGGATATGCGCCGCGTACTGCAGATCGAAGAAGTGATTCATGACGCCGCCTTTTGCGTGATCTGACGCGAAGTGTGAGCGATGATGCCGTGGCTCACGCGCCGCTCGAAATGATGCATCAACGCGACAAGCAGTTGCGCGAGCACGAAGTAGATGACGAGCGTGAGGCAGAAGATTTCGGCGGTCTTGAACGTTGCTTCGTCGAGCTGGCGCGCGCGGAACGTGAGATCCGACAGCGTGATCAGCGAGACCAGCGAAGTGCCCTTCAACAACTCGATCATCAGGTTGGTCGCGGGCGGCAATGCGTTGATCATCGCCTGCGGCAGGATAATGCGGCGCATGCGCGCGAAGGCCGACATGTTCAGCGCGACGGCCGCTTCGAACTGGCCGCCCGGCACCGAGCGCAGCGCGCCGCGCAGAATCTCGGAGCCGTATGCGCCGTAGTGCAGACCAAGCCCGACGATGGCCACCGTGAAAGGCGTCAGCTCGATTCTGAACGGCGGCAGCGGCAGCACGAAGAAGAACCAGAACAACTGCACGAGCAGCGACGTGCCGCGAAAAACTTCGACATAGACGTTGCCGAGCCAGCGCACGGGCGCCCATGGCGCAAGCTTCGCAGCCGTAGCGACGAAGGCCATGGCGATCGCGAGCAGCGTGCCGAGCGCGGCGATCTGGATAGTGACGAGCGTGCCTTGCAGCAGCAGGGGAAACAGTTCACGCATGGCGGTTGCCTCGCTTGCATGATGGCGCATGGATGTGCGCGGGATTGAATGCTGGAAGCAATCTCGGTGCCTCCCAGGCGTGCGCGATCCCGATTGCGCCGCCGGCGTATTGCATCGCGGCGCATGACATCGCTTGCCTCGCAATGGAGACGCATTGACCCTGCGTCCCCATTGCGTCGGATCACTGGCCGCAGATTTGCGCGGCTGTCTTCGTGGTCAGATTCGTTTTGTCGAAGCCGAAGGGTCCGACCGTCGCGAGATGATCGGGGGTGCCGAGCCATTGATGCAGTTGCTTGTTCACGGCATCGCGCAGGTCGGTGTCTTCCGGCCGGAACGCCAGCGCGCCATAGCCCGTGTGGTTCGGATCGTCCTTGAAGAACGAGACGGTTTCGACCTGGCCCGCATCTTTCGATGCAAGTCCCTTCATCGTCAGCGCGGTGCCGGCTGCGGCGTCGGCGCGGCGCGTGCGCACTGCCTGCAGTTGCGCTGTCGTGTCGGGCACCTGCAGCAGTTGCGCGTCCTTGACGCCCGCGTCGCGCGAATTGGCGACTTCGACGGCGCCCGCCATGACCGCGAGCTTGAGGTCCGGCTGCTTCGCGACGTCGCCATAGCTGTGCAGATTCTTCGGGTTGCCTTTCATCACCAGCAGCGTGTCCTGGATCTGATACTGCGGATCGGCGAACGCAACCTGCTTGCAACGCTCGGGCGTGATGTACATGCCCGCAGCGATGACGTCGAAGCGGCCGGCGCGCAGGCCTGGAATCAGCGAGCCCCACTCCGTCAGCACGGCATCGACTTTCTTCACGCCGAGCTTCCCGAAGATCTTGCGCGAGATTTCCGGCGACTCGCCCGTCACCTTGCCGTCGGGCTGCGTGTAGGCGAACGGCGCCTCGTTCGCATAGCCGATGCGCACCTCGCCGGTGCGCTGGATGCGCTGCAACGTCGTTTCAGCCGACGCGAACTGGGTGTGCATGGCGAGGCTCGCTGCCGCGAGGCAGAGGGCGCCGAGCATGACTGACGTGCGCTTCGATTTCATGGCGATTCCGTATGAGGGCGAAAAGAGAGTGACAAATGACGCAGTGCGGTGCATGCCCGAAGCGCGGGAAAACCCGATGTGGCAAGGATTCCGGCGCGTTCGACATGTGCTGCGATGCGACCCATGAACGCAGCATACAAAGCCATTTTTTTGTTCCGATTGCTCTAGGACAATAATTTTCAGTACCGCTTTTGTCGCACTATGCATGGTGTGGAGCGCGCTGCATGCGCGGCTTTGCATGGAACGGGAGTCGGCAGGTGATCGAGCAATGGCGGGAAGCGGTTGGCGCGGTGCATGGCGTCGAGTCGAAATACAAGCGGCTGGTGAAGGCGATTGCGATCGATATCGAAAGCGAGTCGCTGCGCGCGGGCGCGCGTCTGCCGCCGCAGCGCGACGTCGCGTCAGAGCTGTCGATCAGCGTGCAGACCGTGACGAATGCGTACAAGGAACTGGAGCGGCAAGGGCTGATCCGTTGCGAGGTCGGGCGGGGCAGCTTCGTCGCCGAGCGCGTCACGGAAACGATGTCGAACTATATGCTCGATACGGCGGAGCGTTCCGTCATCGACTTTTCGATCGCACGCATCATCCATACGCCCGAGCACGACGCGATGTGGCGCAAGGTGTGCGCGACGCTGTCGAAGATCGAAGACCAGCCGTGGATTCGCGCATTCAGGCCGATTGCGGGCTTCGAGCATCATCGGCAGGCGGGTATTGCGTGGCTGCAGACAATGGGCATGCCCGCTTCGATGGACACGATGCTCGTCACCAATGGCGCGGCGCACGGCATCTTTCTCGCGCTCGCGTCGCTGGTCGGTCCCGGCGATACGGTGCTATGCGAAAGCCTGACCGACCATGGCGTAATCGGCTCCGCGAATGTACTTGGGTTTACGTTGAAAGGGCTGGAGATCGACGAGTACGGCATTCACCCCGAGCATTTCGAAGAGATGTGCGACAGCGAGCGCATCACGGCGCTCGTCTGCACACCCACGCTGAACAATCCCACCGTCGCGATGATGCCCGAGTCGCGACGCCGGTCGATTGCGCGGATCGCGGAGCGCTACGGCGTGTTCGTGATCGAGGACGACGTGTATGGACCGTTGCCCGTGTCGCGTCCCGCGCCCATTTCGAGTCATATTCCGGACCTGTCGTTCTACTGCACGAGCATGTCGAAGTCCGTGCTAGCTGGCTTGCGCATCGGCTATCTGACCACGCCGCGCCGGCTCGCGCTGCGCGCCGAGAGCGTGTTGCGCGTGAGCAGCTGGATGGCGACCTCGCCGATGGCGGAAGTAGCGACCCGCTGGATCAACGACGGCACGGCCGCGCGGCTTGTCGAGATGCAGCGCGGGCGGTTGGCGATCCGCCAGGCGATCGCGCAAAAAGTACTGGGCCCATATGTGCTCGGCTCGCATCCGCAAGGCTTGTCGGTATGGCTGCGCGTGCCCGATCACTGGCAGGCGGACCGGCTCGTGCGCGAGCTGCGCAACCGGAGTATTGCCGTGACGTCGCCCGATCCGTTTCTCGTGCGCGGCGCGGACCGGCCCAACGCCGTGCGCTTGTGCGTGGGCGCGGAAGTGAGCGACGAGCTCTATCAGGAAGCGCTCGAAACGATGCGTGACGTGTTCGAGCAATACCCGCAGGTGCATGACTTTGGCTGAATGCGTCATTGCATGCGAACGGGCAAAACGAAAATGTACCAGGACAATAGAAAACAATATTTAGAACATTAGACTGGCCGCACTGAGTCCGCTGTGGCCCGCATCGAATCCCTGCGATGCGTACTACAGCGGTCGTGAACAGGTGCAAGGGCCGTCAATGTCCGTACTTTCGCTTGCCGATGTCTACGCTGCACGCCGACGTATCGAAGGGCGCGTGCTGCGCACGCCGCTGGTCGAATCGCCTGCCTTGTCGGCCGTTGCGAACGCACCCGTCTATCTGAAACTCGAAACCGTGCAGCCGACAGGCAGCTTCAAGCTGCGCGGCGCGACGAACGCACTCGTACGCCTTGCCGAAACCGGTTGCACGCGCGTGGTCACCGCGTCGACAGGCAATCATGGGCGGGCCGTCGCGCACGCAGCGCGCGCGCTGGGAATCGAGGCGGCCGTGTGCATGTCGTCGCTGGTGCCGTCGAACAAGGTCGAGGCCGTGCGCGCGCTGGGCGCGCAGGCGCGCATCGTCGGCAGGAGTCAGGACGATGCACAACATGAAGCGCAACGCCTCGTGCGCGAAGAAGGTTACGCGTACGTGCCGCCGTTCGATCATCTCGACGTGATCGCCGGGCAGGCGACCATCGGCGTAGAGATCGCGGAAGACTTGCCTGACGTCGGGCACATCGTGGTACCGCTGTCGGGCGGCGGACTCTTTTCAGGGGTGGCGTTCGCCGCGAAGCAGATCGCGCCCAGCGTGCGCATGACGGGCGTGACGATGGCGCGCGGCGCCGCGATGCACGCGAGCCTCGCAGCAGGCAAGCCCGTGCCCGTCGATGAACTGGAGACGCTCGCGGATTCGCTGGGCGGCGGCATCGGGCTCGACAACCAGCACACGTTTTCACTGACACGCGAACTGATCGACGAGATCGTATTGCTCGACGAGGCGTCGATTGCGCGCGGCATCGTGCACGCCTATGAAGTCGAACATCTGGTGCTCGAAGGCGCTGCCGCCGTCGGCATCGCCGCGCTGCTCGCGAGGCGTCCCGGCAATGCGCCGCTTGCACGCGGCCCGATCGTGCTGATCGTGACGGGCGCCAACATCGACATGAACCAGCATCGCCGCATTGTCGGTGCAGCCTGATACGGAGTGACGGATGACAGCTATTACCCTGCTAGGCGAAGCGCAACTCAGGGAACTCGTGCCGCTCGATCTCGCCGCTATCGATCAGATCGAGTCCGCGTTTCTCTCGCTCGCGACGGAAGCCGTCGCGATGCCGCCGATCCTGCGGCTCGATCTGCCCGAGCATCGCGGCGAAGTCGATGTGAAGACGGCCTATCTGCCGCGCTTCGACAGCTTCGCGATCAAGGTCAGCCCCGGCTTCTTCGACAACCCGAAGCTCGGACTGCCGAGCCTCAATGGACTGATGCTCGTGCTGTCCGCTAAAACGGGATTGACGGAAGCGGTGCTGCTCGATAACGGCTATCTGACGGCCGTGCGTACGGCTGCCGCGGGCGCTGTTGCAGCGCGTTGGCTGGCGAAACAGCACGCGCCGAATGTCGCAGTGATCGGTGCGGGCGAACAGGCGCGTCTGCAATTGCAGGCGCTCGCGATGGTGCGCAAGGTCGAGCGCGTAACGGTATGGGCGCGTAATCGCGCGAACGCCGAGCAGTTTGCAGCCGACATGTCCGGGCAACTGCGTATCGCGTGCGAAGTGGCGCGCGACGTGCATGATGCGCTCGCCAAAGCGGACATCGCGATCACGACGACGCCCACCACCGAGCCGCTGGTTCATGCGGCCGATCTGCATCCTGGTCTGCACATCACGGCCATGGGCTCGGATGCCGAACACAAGAACGAAATCGCACCGCAAGCCTTGGTGGCGGCGCGCTATGTGTGCGACCGCGTCACGCAGACGCGTGTGCTCGGCGAACTTCATCACGCCATTGAAGCGGGCGCCGTCGATGCGGCCGCACCGCATGCGGAACTCGGACAGATCATCGCAGGACAGGCCCAGGGCCGCACGCGCGACAGCGACATCACGTTGTGCGACCTCACGGGCACGGGCGCGCAGGACACGGCCATCGCGACGCTCGCCGTCGCGCGTGCGCGCGCGGCCAATGCAGGCACCCTTTTCCGCAACGACATGAAGCGCTGAGAGGAGACCATGTCAGACACACCTCAACTGGAGCGGGACGATGTCGAGCAGGCGGCACCAATGGTCCGCCTGCCATTCGATCGCAGCGAGTACGACGCACGCATCGCAAAGACGCGCCGGGCAATGGAGAAGGCCCAGATCGATCTGCTGATCGTGACGGACCCGACCAACATGGGATGGCTCACCGGCTACGACGGCTGGTCGTTCTATGTGCATCAGTGCGTGCTGCTCGCGCTGGACGGCGAACCCGTCTGGTACGGCCGCGGACAGGATGCGAACGGCGCGCTGCGCACGGTGTTCATGAAGCGGGAGAACATCGTCGGCTATCCGGACCACTACGTGCAGTCTCCCGAGCGTCATCCGATGGACTATCTCGCGCGCGAAGTGATCGAGGCGCGCGGCTGGCAGGCGCGCCGCATCGGCGTCGAAATGGACAACTACTATTTCAGCGCGGCCGCATTTGCGTCGTTGCAGCGCAATCTGCCCAATGCGACATGGCGCGATGCGACGGCGCTCGTCAACTGGCAGCGCGCTGTGAAGTCGCCGCGCGAGATCGAGTACATGCGCATTGCTGCGCGCATCGTCGAGAAGATGCATGCGCGGATCGTCGAGCAGATCGAACCGGGCATGCGCAAGAGCGATCTCGTTGCGCAGATCTATTCGGCGGGGATTATGGGCGTCGACGGATATGGGGGCGACTATCCCGCGATTGTGCCGCTGCTGCCGACAGGCGCCGATGCCGCCGCGCCGCATCTCACCTGGGACGATTCGCCGTTTGAAAACGACGCGGGCACGTTCTTCGAAATTGCCGGCTGCTTCAAGCGTTATCACTGCCCGCAGTCGCGCACCGTCTATCTCGGCAAGCCGCCGAAGCATTTCATCGATGCGGAGAAGGCGGTTGTCGAAGGCATCGAAATGGGCCTTGCTGCCGCGAAGCCCGGCAACACCTGCGAGGACATCGCGAACGCGTTCTTTGCGGTGCTGCGCAAATCGGGCATCGAGAAGAACAGCCGGTGCGGTTATCCCATTGGCGCGAGCTATCCGCCCGATTGGGGCGAGCGCACGATGAGCCTGCGTCCGGGGGACAAGACCGTCCTCGAACCCGGCATGACGTTTCATTTCATGCCGGGCCTGTGGCTCGACGACTGGGGACTCGAAATCACGGAAAGCATCCTGATTACCGGGTCGGGCGTCGAGACCTTCTGCAACACGCCGCGCAAGCTGTTCGTCAAGGAGTAGGGCAATGCGGGCTTCACCCATATCCGCGACGATCGATTTCGAGGCCGACGGCGAACAGCACGGCTTTCTGAAGTTGCCGCATTCGCATGATGCATCCGCGTGGGGCGCCGTGATGATTCCCATCACGGTGATCCGCAATGGCGACGGGCCGACCGCGTTGCTGACGGGCGGCAATCACGGCGACGAGTACGAAGGTCCTATCGTGCTGTCGAAGCTCGCATCGACGCTGAAGGCGAGCGATGTGACGGGGCGCGTGATCGTCGTGCCGTTCATGAACTATCCGGCGTTTCGCGCGGGCAGCCGTACGTCGCCCATCGATCGGGGCAATCTCAACCGAAGCTTTCCGGGCAAGCCGGACGGCGGCGTGACCGAGAAGATTGCCGACTACTTTCAGCGCTATCTGCTGCCCCTCGCGGACTATGTGCTCGACCTGCACGCGGGCGGCCGCACGCTCGATTTCGTGCCGTTCGCCGCCGTGCACGTGTTGGCGGATGCGAAGCAGCAGGCGCGTTGCGAAGCGGCGATGCGCGCATTCGGCGCGCCGTATTCGATGCGGATGCTGGAACTGGATAGCGTTGGCCTGTTCGACACGGCTGTCGAAGAAGCGGGCAAGGTGTTCGTCTCGACTGAACTGGGCGGCGGCGGCACCGCGACGGTGTCGAGCGTGGCCGTCGCCGAGCGCGGCGTGCGGGGCTTTCTTGCGAATGCGGGTGTGTTGTCATTGCATGACGGCGACCATACGGCGC
The DNA here is from genome assembly GCF_002902945.1 of Paraburkholderia caribensis. Classification (NCBI taxonomy): domain Bacteria; kingdom Pseudomonadati; phylum Pseudomonadota; class Betaproteobacteria; order Burkholderiales; family Burkholderiaceae; genus Paraburkholderia; species Paraburkholderia caribensis. The sequence goes on along the minus strand of NZ_CP026102.1, from coordinate 2,418,341 downwards.
AGCGCACGACAACTTTGCTCGATATGCCGGACGGTACTTGCTATACGACTTGCGAGCACGATGGGTTGCTGGAAATGTGCAAGGACCTGGGAGAAAGCGTCGAAGCGGGCGAAGTGATCGCGCGGGTTCACGATATGACGCGGACGGGTGCGAAGGCTGTCGAGTATCGTGCGCGACGCGGCGGCTTGCTTGCTGCGCGGCATTTTCCGGGGCTCGTGCGGATTGGCGATACGGTGGCCGTGGTTGCGGATGTCGTCGAGCGTGGTATTCGCGTATGAAACTCGATCGCTACGATCTTGCGATTCTTCGCATTCTTGCGCGAGATGGGCGTATTACGAAGTCGCGGCTCGCTGAGGAAGTGAATTTGTCGATCTCGCCTGCGTGGGAGCGGGTGCGGCGGCTTGAAGAGAGTGGCTTGATTCGTGGTTATCGGACGGATGTCGATTGGGCTAAGGCATTTAAGGGTAGCCGGATTATTGTTGAAGTGACGCTGGCGCGGCATACGGCGAATGATATGCGGCGGTTCGAGGAACGGGTTGGGCGGGCGGAGGAAGTTGTGGAGTGCCATGCTACTGGCGGTGGGGTGGATTATTTTCTACACGTGGTGGCGCGGGATATTGATCACTATCAGCGGTTTATTGATTCGCTGCTCACCGAGGAGGTGGGGATTGAGAGGTATTTTACTTATGTGGTGACTAAGGTAGTTAAAGAGGGGGGGGAGTCGGTGCCCGACTGGGCTGAGGTGGGGTGATGGTTTTTGCTTTTGGTTTTGCTTTTGGTTTTTGCTTTTTCGCTGGCATCCGCGAATTGTTAGCGTACTTCACGCGTCGCCCCTGTGCGGGGCGGCACCTACTTTTCTTTGCCGCCGCAAAGAAAAGTAGGCAAAAGAAAGCGGCTCACACCGCCAGCTCTTTTTTCTGCCTGAGGGCCCCCAAAGGTTCTTACGCTTCACACGGCAACCACGTGACTGATGTTCGTTGCCAACGCTCTGAATGAGCGCCTCACCCGCTTCACGCACCTGCGCTTCAGCATGCGTCACCAGACAGTCCACCGCCGCCCAGGTGGCAAACTGTGTGTAGGCCGCAGTGCCTCACACGTCTCACTCCGGACCGATAGCACACGCGTCCCACCCTGTAAGAGCGCCAAGCCATACGACGCGACAACCTACACACAGTTTGCCACCTAGGCGGCGCATACCATTCGCTGCCGTTTGCTCGGGTACGGGTAATCGAAGCGGGTGAGGCACCTGTTCGAAGCGTTGGCAACGGGCACCAACCAGGGCCACTGGTGTGTGAGGTGTGGGGACGTTGGGGGCCCGTGGGTAAACGTCAAGAATTGGCGGTGTGAGCCGCTTTCTTTTGCCTACTTTTCTTTGCGGCGGCAAAGAAAAGTAGGTGCCGCCCCGCACAGGGGCGACGCTTGAAGCGAGCTAACGAATCGCGGATGCCAGCGAAAGCGAAAGCGACAGCGAAAACAAAAGCAAAAGCAAAAGCAAAAGCAAAAGCAAAAGCAAAAGCAAAAGCAATTCCCTGATGCCAGCGGAATCGCGGATGCAAGCGCAAAGGCTAATCACGAATAGCAACCGAAAACCCAACTCCTCCCGCGACAGCGAAAAAAACCGACCACCTCCACCAGAAAACAGAAAAACCAAAACCCAAACACCCCGAGAACAAAAAAAACAGAGCCCGCGCAGCGCCTAAAGTAACAGCCAGAGATATCAAAGAAAGGAGATCACCATGTTGCTCGGCCACCCTGTTCTCTTCAAATCATTGTGTTACATCGACGGCCGCTGGGTCCACAGCGAAACAGCTTCGACAATAGCGATACAGAACCCTGCAGATCAAAAAGTAATCGGCCACGTCCCGATGCTGGAAGCACACCAGATCACACAGGCAGTCGACGCCGCACATCGCGCATTCGAAACCTGGCGCTGGATCCCAGCCACAAAACGCGCCGCCATATTGCTCCGCTGGCACGAACTGATCCAACGCCATCAACACGACCTCGCAGGCATCCTCGCCCTGGAACAGGGCAAGCCACTCGCCGAGGCAACGGGCGAAATCACATACGGCGCGAGCTTCATCGAATGGTTCGCGCATGAAGGAAAGCGACTGAACGGCCGCACGATCCCATCGCATATCGACGGCGCACATCTCGGCACGATCATGGAACCCGTCGGCGTCGCCGCCCTGATCACCCCGTGGAATTTCCCCAACGCGATGATCACCCGCAAGGCTGCAGCGGCGCTCGCAGCAGGCTGCACAGTCGTCGTGAAGCCCGCGCACGAAACGCCGTTCTCCGCACTCGCGCTCGCGCAGCTCGCAGAAGAGGCCGGTTTCCCGCCGGGTGTCTTCAACGTGGTGCTCGGCGATCCGCAAACGACGATGGAAACACTGGTGCGCGACCCGCGCGTGCGTACCGTCAGCTTCACGGGCTCGACGCGCGTCGGTGGCCTCGTCATGCAGGCCGTCGCCCAAAGCGGCATCAAGAAGACGGCGCTCGAACTCGGCGGCAACGCGCCGTTCATCGTCACGCATGACGCCGACATCGATCAGGCAGTGCGCGTGGCCGTGGCAGCAAAGTTTCAGACGTCAGGGCAAGACTGTTGCGCGGCGAATCGCATACTCGTTGCGCGTCCCGTCTACGAAACATTCGTCGAGCGCTATGCGCAGGCCGTGCGTCAGTTGAAGGTCGGCGCGGCGTTCGAACCGGGCATCCAAGTCGGTCCGCTGATGCATCAAGCCGCGTTCGATGCGACCGTCCAACGCGTCGAGGATGCGCGTGCGAAAGGCGCGCGTGTTCTGGCCGGCGGCGTGCCCCATGAGCGCGGCGGCTGGTTCTTCGAGCCAACCGTGATCGCCGATGCGCAGAAGGGCATGCGCATCTACGATGAAGAGAACTTTGCACCCATTTCGGCCGTGTCGCCCTTCGACACGCTCGAAGAAGCGATTACGCGCGCCAACGACACCGAGTACGGTCTCGCCGCCTATCTGTGCGCGAAAGATCTGAACACGGTCTTTCAGGTCATTCGCCAACTGGACTTCGCGATGGTCTCAGTGAACGGCGCGAAATTCACGGGCGCGCCGATTCCATTCGGCGGCATGAAGGCATCGGGTCTCGGCCGCGAAGGCGGACTCGAAGGCTTCGAGCCGTTCGTCGAAACGCGGTACTTCTGCCTCGGTCAATTGGGCTTGCCCCTAACCGACGTCGCTTCGCCTGCTCGCCGGCCGCTCGCCGCGTGAGTCTGTCATTCAACTATCGATTAAATATGGAGTGTCATATGACCCAGTTCGATCAACTGTTCAGCGCGGACCGCGCGCATTTCATGCACCCTTCGACGCATGCTCACGATCACGCCAGCGGCGCGCTGCCCGGCCGCATCGTCACGGGCGCCAAAGGCATCCGCATCGAGGATCATCAAGGCAAGTCGTTCATCGACGCATTCGCGGGCCTCTATTGCGTGAACATCGGCTACGGCCGCACGGAAGTGGCCGACGCGATTTATGAGCAGGCAAAGAAACTGGCTTATTACCACACCTATGTCGGGCATTCGACCGATACGATCATCGAACTGTCGTCGCGCATCATCGACTGGTCGCCGACGGGTATGAAAAAGGTGTATTACGGCATGTCCGGTTCCGACGCGAACGAAACGCAGATCAAGATTGTCTGGTACTACAACAATGTAAAAGGCCGTCCGAACAAGAAGAAGATCATTTCGCGCCAGCGCGGCTATCACGGCTCCGGCATCGTGACGGGCAGCCTGACAGGTCTGCCGAGTTTCCATCAGCACTTTGATTTGCCCGTCGATCGCGTCAAGCATACGGTCTGTCCGCATTGGTATCGTCAGGCGCCCGCTGGCATGAGCGAAGCGCAGTTCGTCGACTATTGCGTCGAAGAACTGGAGAAGCTGATTGCGAAGGAGGGCGCGGATACGATCGCCGCTTTCATCGGTGAGCCGGTGATGGGCACGGGCGGTATTCTGCCGCCGCCGGCCGGTTACTGGCCCGCCATCCAGAAAGTACTGAAGAAGCACGACATTCTGTTGATCAGCGATGAAGTGGTGTGCGGCTTCGGACGGCTAGGCTCGAAGATGGGCGCGCAGCATTTCGGCATCGAGCCGGATCTGATCACGGTCGCAAAGGGTTTGACGAGCGCGTATGCGCCGCTGTCGGCCGTGATCGTCGGCGAGAAGGTCTGGGACGTCATTGCGCAGGGATCGCAGGAACATGGTCCGATGGGGCATGGCTGGACCTATTCCGGACATCCCGTTTGCGCTGCCGCGGCGCTCGCGAATCTCGACATTCTTGAGCGCGAGAACCTCATGCAGAATGCGGCGGAAGTCGGCGGGTATCTGCAGCAACAGTTGCATGCCGCATTCGATTCGCATCCGCTCGTCGGCGAAGTGCGCGGCTCAGGCATGCTTGCCGCGGTCGAATTCATGGCGCATAAAGAAGAGCGTCGTCCATTCGACGCCGCATTGAAAGTCGGTCCGCGCGTGTCGGCCGTTGCATTGCAACAAGGACTCATTGCGCGCGCGATGCCGCATGGCGACATTCTCGGCTTTGCGCCGCCGCTCGTGACGACACGCGCGGAAGTCGACGAGATCGTCAAGCTGGCCAGGACAGCCGTGGATGAAGTCGCTTCGCAGGTGCTAAAGAAATCTGCTGCTGTCTAACAGCGTCGCAAGCGTATTGCAATTGGTAATCGCGCGAAGCAACTCGCTGCGGCTGCAGCATGAGGGTTGCTTCGCAAATGCACTCGTTGCGTGTTATAAGCCCAAAGACAGGCTTTTAGTTCCATCACTGGATGATTGTCTTTGGAGGCACGCATTGAAACTAATCGATAAAGCGAAATTCTCCGCAACAGCACTCGCCGTCGCAGGGCTCTTCACGACTTCCGCAGGCTTTCTCGAGTCCGCACCTGCTTACGCGAAAGCACCCCCGCCGCAGCAACCCGTACTCAACGCATCGGCCGTCGCCGTCGCTGACAAGTACAGCGCCGACGCTGCCGAGCAGATCTTCAAGGAAGGCGGCAATGCCGTCGACGCCGCTGTCGCTATCGCGTTCACACTGGCCGTCACGTACCCCGAAGCAGGCAACATCGGCGGCGGCGGTTTCATGACGCTGTACGTGAACGGCAAGCCCTATTTCATCGACTATCGAGAGCGCGCGCCGCTCGCTGCGACGCGCAACATGTTTCTCGACGATCAGGGCAATGTCATCAAGGGCAAGAGCCTTTTCGGCTATTACGCAGCGGGTGTGCCCGGAACCGTGGCGGGCATGTGGGAAGCACAGCACCGCTTCGGCAAGCTGAAATGGAAACAGGTTCTGGCGCCCGCCATCAAATATGCGCGCGACGGCTTCGAAGTCGACGAGCAACTGGCGAAGCGTCGCGAAGACGCCGAGAAGGACTTCGCAGGCAAGACGAATTTCGACACCTATTTCGGCAATCTGAAACAGGGTGTCAATTTCAAGCAACCGGATCTCGCGGGAGTGCTCACGCGCATCGCGAATCAGGGCGCGCGCGAGTTCTATAACGGCAAGACGGCCGATCTGATCGCGGCGTCGATGAAAGGTCACGGCCTCATCACGAAGCGCGATCTGCAGGACTACCGCGCCGTGTGGCGTCAACCCATTCAGGCGGACTGGAACGGCTATCACGTGATCACGGCGCCGCCGCCGAGCTCGGGCGGCATTGGCCTCGTGCAATTGCTGAAGATGAAGGCGGATTTGAAGAGCGACTTCACCAATGTCGATCTCAACTCGCCGCAGTACATTCACCTGATATCGGAAATCGAAAAGCGCGTCTTTGCCGATCGCGCGCAATATCTGGGCGATCCGGACTTCTATAAGGTGCCCGTCGCACAACTGACGGACGACGCCTATATCGCGAAGCGCGCAGCGGAAGTGAATCCCAACGCGCCGTCGGACACGAAGAGCGTGCAGCCCGGGCTCGGTACGTCGATGCCCGAGAAAGCGGAGACGACGCATTTCTCAGTGGTCGACAAGTGGGGTAATGCCGTGTCGAACACGTACACGATCAACGGCTATTTCGGTTCCGGCGTCGTTGCGGAAGGCACGGGCATCGTGTTGAACGACGAGATGGACGACTTCGCTTCGAAGCCCGGCGTGCCGAACATGTTCGGCGTGGTGGGCAGCGACGCGAACTCGATCGAGCCGAAGAAGCGCCCGTTGTCGTCGATGACGCCGACCATTCTGACGAAGGACGGCAAGGTGTCGCTGGTGATCGGCACGCCGGGGGGATCGCGCATCTTCACGTCGATCTTCCAGGTGGTCAATAACGTGTACGACTTCAATATGCCGTTGAAAGATGCGGTTGGCGCAATGCGTTTCCACCATCAACTGTTGCCGCCGAATACGATCTTCGTGGAGCCGTATGCGCCTATCGAAGGCGACCTCGCAAGGCAGGTCGAAGCGAAGGGTTATACGCTGAAGACGCAGGATTTCAACGGCGACATTCAGGCAATCAAGATCAACGGCGAGCGGCCGGAGGCCGTATCCGATCCGCGCGGACGTGGCGTGTCGCGTGTGATACCGTAATCTCGCGGCATGCGCTGGCGTCGCGGCCAATCCCGCGGCGCCATGTCGATTCGCTTTGCAGCGGACATCGCCGGTGGGCGTGTCCGCTGTTTTCACTTTCAGAAGCGGGGAGTCAGCGATGAATCAGCCGGAATCACCGAGCCATACGCAAGAGCCGCAATTCGAAGGGCTCAGTGCCGTCACGCTCGCTACGCATGACATGGAGCGCGCCGTTGCGTTTTACCTGGCGCTTGGCTTTCCGCTTGCCTATGGCGGACCCCTGGAGGCGTTCACGTCGTTTGCGTTCGGCAGCACCTATCTGAACCTGATTCTCGACACGAGAGGACCGGTACGATGGTGGGGACGCGTGATCGTGCACGTGTCCGACGTGGACGCCGTTTATCGCAAGGCACTGGCAGCGGGATACCAACCCGAGGCCGCGCCTGCCGATGCTTCATGGGGCGAGCGCTATTTCCATATCACCGATCCTGACGGCCACGAGATCAGCATCGCCAGGAGGCTGTGAAGCGGCTGTGAAGCGCCTAAAGAGGCGCTTTGACGAGCCGCACGCGCTGCGCAAGAGTAATATGACTGACACCGAGAAAGCTGACAATCACACGAGCCCACGCGCCGCGTGTACCCTTTTCCGCGCTACGGAAAGAACAGGAGCCACTGTGATGAAGGAATCCGAACAGGAACTTGACGCCGCGTCGCTCGCCGCCCGGCAGCGCCGCTTCGAAGAGGACCTCGTCGATGCGTACGACGAGGAACTCGAAATGGAAGTCGACGACCGTATCCTCGACGGCGGCGAAGGCTTCACGCCCGAAGCGCGCGAATTGCGCAAGCAATACTTCCGCGAACTGTTCCGTCTGCAAGGCGAACTCGTCAAGTTGCAGGACTGGATCGTCAAGACAGGGCATCGCCTTGTCGTGATCTTCGAAGGGCGCGACGCGGCTGGCAAGGGCGGTGCGATCAAGCGCATCACGCAGCGACTCAATCCACGCGTGTGCCGGGTCGCGGCACTGCCCGCGCCGAACAATCGCGAACGCACGCAATGGTATTTCCAGCGCTATGTCAGCCACCTGCCCGCAGGCGGCGAAATGGTGCTGTTCGATCGCAGCTGGTACAACCGCGCGGGCGTCGAGCGCGTGATGGGTTTCTGCACCGACGACGAATACGACGAGTTCTTCCGTTCGGTTCCCGAGTTCGAGAAAATGCTGGTGCGCAGCGGTATTCAGATCATCAAGTACTGGTTCTCGATCACCGACGAAGAGCAGGAAATCCGCTTCCAGGCGCGTATCCACGATCCGCTCAAGCAATGGAAGCTCAGCCCGATGGATCTCGAAAGCCGTCGCCGCTGGGAACGCTATACGCAGGCGAAGGAAGTGATGCTGCAGCGCTCGCATATTCCCGAAGCGCCGTGGTGGGTCGTGCAGGCCGTCGACAAGAAACGCGCGCGGCTGAACTGCATCCATCATCTGTTGAGTCAGGTGCCGTATCACGAGATCGAACATCCGTCCATCGTGTTGCCGGAACGCGTCTTTCACGAGGACTACAGCCGTCATCCCGTGCCGGACTCGATGATCGTGCCCGACGTATTCTGATCCCTGTTTGAAGGGCTGAAATGAAAAGCGCGGCATGAAAATGCCGCGCTTTTTGTTTGGATGCGCCGCTCGATCGAATCGCCGCGGCGGCAAGCGTGAATCGTCAGAAGAGGTGGCGGAACAACCAGTACAGTCCCCCGGACAGCGCGATCGACACGGGCAGCGTCAGCACCCACGCAAGCACCAGGCTGCGCACGGTGCCCCATTGCAGGCCCGAGCCGTTGGCGGCCATCGTGCCTGCCACACCCGAAGACAGCACGTGTGTCGTCGATACGGGCAGGCCGTACATGTCGGCGGCGCCTATCGTGACCATCGCGACGAGTTCGGCCGATGCACCCTGCCCATAGGTCAGATGCTGCTTACCGATCTTCTCGCCCACCGTCACGACGATGCGCTTCCAGCCCACCATCGTGCCGAGCCCCAGTGCGATTGCCACGGCAACTTTCACCCACGTCGGGATGAACTTGGTGGCGTGGTCCATCTGCTTCCTGAAGTTGTCGATTGCCCTGGCGTCGTCCGCTGCAAACGCGGGTTGCTTCGCCTTCTCCATCAGACGGATTGCTTCCGACGCGACGTACATGTTGTTACGCACGTTATCGACCTTGTCTTGCGGCACGTTCGCCATCGTGCCCGACGCGCTGACCTGCTGACCGATCTGCTCCATCAGCTTCTGCAGCGCGGGCACCGTCGCGGGCGCGAGCTGCCGCGTGCGCACGAAATTCTCCACTTCGCTGCGCGGCGCGACGACGGGCGGCACGCCTTGCGTCGCGTACTTGCCGAGCGCGGCGGAAGCCTGCTGCGAAACGGCGAGGAAGGTTTGCGTTTCGTTTGCCGTGACGGCCTTGTTCAGCGCGTAGGCCGTCGGCACGGTGCCGATCAGGATCAGCATGATGAGGCCCATGCCTTTCTGGCCGTCGTTGGAGCCATGCGCGAACGACACGCCCGTGCAGGTCAGAATCAGCAGCCCGCGAATCCAGAACGGCGGCGGCTCTTTGCCTTTCGGCTCGGCGTACAGCGCGGGCACGCGCACGAGCGCCTTGAGGACCAGCAATAAAAGGCCGGCGAGCAGGAAACCGATCAGCGGCGAGAACAGCAGCGACTTGCCGACGCCGGCAGCTTGCCCCCAATCGACGCCGCTCGTGCCGTCCGCGCCATGCAGCAGCTGGTTCATCAGCCCGACGCCGATGATGGAGCCGATCAGCGTATGCGAGCTGGACGACGGCAGGCCGAACCACCAGGTACCCAGATTCCAGATGATCGCGGCAATCAGCAGCGCGAACACCATCGCAAAGCCTGCGCTGCTGCCCACTTGCAGAATCAGTTCGACGGGCAGCAACTGGAGAATGCCGAATGCGACTGCGCCGCTCGAGGTCAGCACGCCAAGAAAGTTCCACGTGCCGGACCAGACGACCGCGACGTTGGGCGAGAGCGAGTGCGTATAGATCACGGTCGCGACGGCGTTTGCCGTGTCGTGAAAGCCGTTGACGAACTCGAAGCCGAGCGCGATCAGAAGGGCGACGCCCAGCAGCAGATACGGGACGATCGAGCCCGTGCGAATCGGCTCGAGATCGCCGATTAGCTGAAACGCGCAATAGATCGCGCCAGCGACCAGCGCAATCACAAAGACGGCGAGTCCTAAGTTGCGGTTTTTGGCACTCGCGGTGCCTGTCTGCGGATATGAGAGTTCCGGCATGGCCTGGGCCTCGGGGGATGGTCGGGGGGATCTCCGATCCTGCAAGCCCAGCATGTCGATACGATGACAAACGCATGACGGGTATGCCCCTTAACATTTGTGCGCCGCGTCACGCCGTGTTGAACCGGACGCATCGCGAGAAGGCCCTTGCCGCCCAGACGCTAAAATAAGCGCGTGGCGCCAGGGCGCCGACCCGAATCGAGACCTCCTTGAAAAGAAAAATGCCAGCGCTCAATGCGCTCAAAGCCTTCGAAGTCGCCGGGCGCGCGGGCAGCTTCACGCGCGCGGCGGAATTGCTCAACGTCACGCAAAGTGCAGTGAGCCGCCAGGTGCGGCAACTCGAAGAGCAACTCGGCGAAACCCTATTGCAGCGCAGGCATCATCATCTGGATCTCACGGCGTCGGGCCGCGTGCTGCTGCAGGCGTTGCAGCATTCGTTCGACAAGATCGAATGGACCGTGCGTTCCATTCAGGAGAAGACGCATCTGAACCGCTTGCGAGTCAATGCGCCGCCCACTTTCGCCAGCCGCTGGTTTTTGCCGCGCCTCGGGCGCTTGCACACCGAGCATCCCGAACTGGAATTGAGCCTGTCGACGCGGCTGGAGGACAATCTTGCCGAGTCGAGCGTGCTCGATTGCTCGATCCGTTTCGGCAATGGCGAATGGGAAGGACTCGATAACCTGCTGCTGATGAACGAGCGGCATATCGCCGTGTGCTCGCCCGCGTTGCTTGCACGTCAGGCGGGCAATGAAGCCATCGATCTCAATCAATTCACTTTGCTGCATGTTTTAGCGGGCGACAACCAGCGTTATCTGACCTGGCAGCATTGGTTGAAGGCGGCGGGTATCGAAGGTGTGGATACGTCCGGCGGTTTCGAATTCGACCTGCTCGATCACGCCATACGCGCTGCTGTCGACGGCCTCGGCATCACGATCGCCGATCGTCATATGATTGCGCACGAACTCGCCAATGGAGACCTTGTGCAGGTGCTGAACGTACATGTCGACGGACACCAGTCATATTGGCTCGTGACCCGTCCCGAACAGGGCGACCTGCCGCATGTGACGGTGTTTCGCGACTGGCTGCAACAGGAAGTGTGGCTGACGCAGCGCAGCGTCGAAACATCGGCGGCCGCGCGGGTGCCTTTGATCAGCGGCCATTGACTCGCTTGCCGCTTGCGCGGCTTTTGACTCACTTAAGCTGATTCGTTTGCTTCACATAACTCTCATTGAGCAAGCGGACGCGCTAGCGCCGTCGACATCCATTGCCACGCGGCGCAAACGTTGGGCGTCCATCGCCCGTCGTGCGCAACACTGAAAAACCACAGAAGCGCTTCCAACGCGTAAATGGACTAATTACCCACTGCGGATGCTGGTATCATTTTTTTATACCAATCCATGACGTTGCGCCCGCATCGAAGCGCGCAGCGTCTCTATCAAAGCTTGGTGCAAACAGGGACCCTGCGGCACGCAGCGCACGAACGCGCGCGGCCTCATTCTCAGTCATTTGCTCGGGGATCGATAACGTTGGCAACGAAAAGCAGGGCCGGGCAAGGGAAGAGCTTTGTCGAGCGCATTTACCGCTTGCGCATTGCCGGGCTGGGGCTTGGCTTCTTCTGCGTCGCTTCCGTTTTCGCGCTACAGCATCGCGGCTTCGTGCTGTGGTCGCTTCTCGTGTTTCATGGTTTCGTCTGGCCGCATGTCGCGCGGCGCGCGGCGCTTGCCTGTGAAGTGCCGTTTCGCGGCGAACGCCTGAATCTGATGGTCGATTCGATGCTCGGCGGTTTCTGGGTCGTGGCGATGCAGTTCAACGTGCTGCCCAGTGTGCTGATTCTCGCGATGCTCAGCATGGACAACATCGCCGCGGGCGGGCTGCGGCTCTTCACTCGCGGCGTGGTCGCGCATGTGCTCGGTGTGCTGACGGGACTCGTCACGGTCGGCTTCGTGTTTTCGCCGATGTCGCAAATGCCGACCATTCTCGCGTGTCTGCCGTTCCTCATTATCTATCCGCTGGCATTGGGCTTTACGAGCTACCGGCTGTCGCTCATGCTCGCGCAGCGCACGCGCGAACTCGAGCATCTGAGCCGCACGGACGGCCTGACGCGCCTTTGGAACCGCCGGCATTGGGAAGGTCTGCTCGCCGAGGAATTCGAGCGCTGCCGCGCGAACCGCTACGCGTCGTGCCTGCTTTTGATCGACCTCGATCACTTCAAGCGGATCAACGACACGCTAGGTCATCCCGCTGGCGACGCGGTGTTGCAGGCGTTCGCCGATCTCCTGCGCAGCCATTTCCGCGCGGGCGACAGCATTGGCCGTTATGGTGGCGAGGAGTTCGGCGTCGTTTTGCCGGGCGCGACATTGCGCGAGGCGCATACGGTTGCGAAGGTGCTGGTGCAGCGCGTGAGGGAGAAGACGAAAGAAGCGTCGACACAATGCCCGTGCACGATCAGCATCGGCATTGCTCAATTGACCGACGATCTGTCCGACTATCACACGTGGTTGCAGGAAGTCGACCGCAGTCTTTATCAGGCGAAGGCGACGGGGCGCGACAGGATCGTCGTCGGCGGTCTTGCGCCCGTTCAGGAAGTGGTGCGCGGCTGACCATGCCGAAGCGCGCAGACGCTTCACGCTTCATAGCGCGTAAATAATGCCTGCGAAAATCGTGCCGAACAGCGCCCATTTGACGGCATAGTAAGTCGGCCGATGCCACGCTTTCAGGCGCTTGCCGACGCGGCGAACCGCGTACAGATACTTGAATCCGCGGTTCAGAAAGCCGGTGCGGTCGCCTTCTTCATTCGGCGAACTGGCCGCGCGCATCACGACATTCGAGAACATCCGGTTCAATGCGGTGGCCCAGCGGAAGTACATGGGCCGCTCGACGTCACAGAACAGCACGATGCGCGATACGTCGGTCTCGTTCTTCGCGTAGTGAATATAGGTCTCGTCGAACATCACCGCTTCGCCGTCGCGCCAATAGTACTGTTGGCCGTCCACGTCGATATAGCATTTGGGGTTTGCCGGCGTGACGAGTCCAAGGTGATAGCGCACCGACCCGGCATACGGATCGCGATGCCGCACGAGGCTCGCGCCCGGCGGCAACTGCGCGAACATTGCAGCCTTGATCGTCGGAATGTCCTGAAGCAGACGTGTGGTCACGGGACACAGCGATTGCGCCGACGGATGCGGCGCGTCATACCATTTCAGATAAAAGCGACGCCAGCCAGTCTTGAAGAATGAATTGAACCCGATGTCGTTGTAATGGGACGACGCGGCTATTTTTTGTGCAGCATCCACAGCAAGCGCTTCTTTGCGAATCACTTCCCAGTTTGACTTGAGCGGTGCCAATTCCGGGAAATGCTTTTCGTCGATATAAGCTTTGGCCTTGAGCGGCGAGAAAAGATAGAACAGGCAGTTGATGGGAGCCAGAAAGGTCGAATGATCTGATAGCTGGCGTCCGAATGTGAAACGGGCATTGCCGCGTCTTACTACATACGTGACGCTCACGATAAACCAGATGATAAATAGCCAGCGCATACCTTGCTCTCCAGGTTCCACCTGAACAATCGGTCTTTAGTAACCAGATCTGAAAGTGGAATCTTAGCGAGAACTGCGCCAGCCTGCTCTCGAGGGGTACGCAATGGAACGCCGTTCGCCAAACCGTTAAGCGGCTCGCTGTTAATAGCACCAAAGCGTGGTTTTTCTTTAGCGTGTGATTGCGTGGTAATGGGGCAGACAGACGCGTGAAAACGTGCGCTATTAACTGGAGACGGCGCCTCTTGGTGCAATACCGCGCAAAGTAATGCCGCGTTCCTGCGACATAACACGGGATTTGTCGCGCCCGGGTTGCGCGGCGCCGATGTTCGGTGCGATCAAAGGCTCCACCGAGTAGCCGCGCCGCTCCCACGCGTCCAGCCCGCCCCTTAGCGCGCGAATTCGTGTAAAGCCTTTGTCGCGCATCTGCTGCGACAGCGTTCTAGCCGTGACGTCGTCGGCGCAGATGCAATAGACGACGACATCGCGCGCGAGCAAGGCGGCGTCGACCGTGGCGGGCGAATGGACGTCGAGCGGCAGCGCGCCGGGAATGGGTTGTGGCGTCTGTCGTTTCATCTGCTCGGGGCGGGCGTCGAGCACGACGGGCGGCTTGTCGGGACGCATCATCGCATCGACCTGTTCCGACGAGATAGCCGCGAGCGACAGCGGCCGTTGCAGGCGCCAGCGCTGCACGAAACGGAACACCAGATAACTCGCGGCGATGGTGGTCAGCACATCGATGATCGTCCAGCCGTGCGCCCGCACTTCGTGAATCAGCAGGCTGAGTTGCCGCTCGAAAATCGCCCCGCCTAGCAGCCAGAACGTTGCCCACGCGACGATACCGACGGCGTCCCACGCGAAGAATATGACGACGCCGACGCGCGTCGTGCCCATCAGCGGCGGCGTGATGATGGCGAGACCCGGTATGAATTTGGAGACCGAGACGATTGCCGGTCCAAAGTGCACAAAGAGGGCACGCGCCTTGCGCACGCGCTTTTCCACGGCGGCCGACAGACGCGCGAGCGCATGGATCAGCCGTCGTCCAAGCATGCGGCCCGCCGTAAACCACACTCCGTCGCCAATCAGCGCAGCGGCAAGCGCGGCCGTCAACACGTGCCAGAAGGACAGATGGCCGTTGGCGATCGCCGTGCCGGCGAGCAGCAGCACGGGCACGGCAGGCACGGGAACGCCGAGGCGCGTGAGCAGCACGTTCAGGAACACAACGGCCGCGCCCCACGTAGAAATTGCCGACGGATTGAGATCGACCAATTGAAATAGCTCCTTGCGCATCAGTTCGCTTCGCCGCGCACTGGCTGTCGTTCATTGTTGCACGGCTGACCATACCGCATGCCTGGCAAGCGGGCACAGAACCGGTACAACCGCTACAAATGACTTAGCGTTCTATGGATGCGATGAGCGTGACGGGAATGTCGGTACATCCCATGCTGCTCGACAGTTCAAGTTCTCGCCATTCGCCATTCACCGATTTCGGGGAAATCAGCGGATCGAGTTGTCTGTCGGTGCGCAGCACATTGAAGGGCCACGATGGGCGCAGCAGACGCTCATGCACCAGCGAACCAAGCCAGATCGGCGTGGGCGCCGCGCCGTTGCGGCGCGCAACGGCATAGCCCGTGCGCCAGAAACGCAATACGTCGCGTTCGTCGGTGCGGGTGCGCTGACGGCTGAAAACGAGTGTCGACGGCTCGCCGTCGTTGAGCTTGGGCAGCACGGGCAGATCCATCACGGGCACGTCGGGCGACACCAGCGAAAACAGGCTGCGCACATTGAAGCGCGTGCCTTCGAGCCAACCTCTGCTGCTCAATTGCGCGACGATCTGCTGCCGGTCAGCCGTCCATTGCACGGTGATCGGCTCGCGCCGGTCGCCCTTCATGTCGGAGCGGTAACACGGAAACTGCTTCCACAGCGAGTCCGTCCATTGCGCCTGCGTGACCACTACGGGCGGCCGCTGGCGCACCTGCGGCTCCGCGTCCGGCTGATGTCCCACGGCGATCTGCAGCCCGACGCTCGCGCATAGCACGACCAGCAGAACGGCAGGCATGTATTCGCGCGAAGGCGGCGCTTCCGGGTGCCGCCATACGGCCGTCAGTGCCACGACAGCGACCCAGACGGCCGCGAATGCTGCGCCGCCCACGGCATCGGAGAACGCGAAGCGCCCGGAATACAGGCCCGCGAACGCAATGGCGATCACGATCAGGCTCGCGAGGGCCGTGACGGCGATGCCCGTCAGCATGTTGACGCGGCGCGCCACGACGAACGCTAGAAAGCCGTAGACCGTGACGCTCGCGGCGACGTGATTGCTGGGAAATGCATAGAGATCGGACAGCGCGGCGGCGGGCGGCGCGTGCGGCACGATGACCTGGATCGCGAAGATCAGCACCTGCGAGAAGATCACTGCGATGAGCCAATAAATAAGCATGCGCCAGCGTTTCTCGAAGGCGATCATGATGGTCGACGCAATGACCAGCGCCGCGAGCGTCGGGATGCTGCCGAGCGTCGAGGCACGCGCGAGCGCTTCGCTGATCCACGGCGCCTGCGCGGATTGCAGAAAGCGATAGAAGGACATGTCGACCTGAACGAGCGGATCGCCCGATACGACGTCCTGCATGACGCCAAAGAAAATCCCCGCGCACACCAGCACGAAAACCGAAATGCCGACCAGCAGGCCGATAGCCGCGCGCTCGGGATCGACGATCCGATAGACCAGCTTTCCATACGGCGCTTCATGATCGCGCGCCCACGCCACGAGGCCGCTGCGCGATGCACCGGCCCATGCGCGTGCGTGCGAGACGACTACGCGCATCACCCAGAAGCACAACCATACGATGGCGACCACGATTGCCAGCGCCGCGACGAGACGGAAGGACACGGCACCCGCCAGCTGGATCGAGGCGCCGAATACGACGCCCGGAAGAATATGCGCGGGCGCCCACAACAACGCGGACAGCACGTTCATCGCGTAGAAGCGCATGGGCGGCATTTCGAGCATGCCCGCGATCACCGGGATGATCGCGCGCAGCGGTGCGGCGAAACGCGCAAACACGACGCTCTTCGCGCCATGTTTGTCGAAATACTTCTGGCCGCTCTCGAGCAGCCCCGGGTGCGTGCTGAACGGCCAGAGCCTGCTGATCCTGTCTTTATAACGGCGGCCGAACCAGTAGCTCATGCCGTCACCCGCCACAGCGCCTGCAATCGCGCTCGCGAAGAGCCAGCCGAGATTCAGCGTGCCCGTGCCGACCAGCGCGCCCGCGATGAACATCGCCGTGCTGCCCGGCACGAAGGTGCCGATGATCGCGACGGCTTCGAGAAACGCAGCAAGAAAAACCACGACCAGCGTCCACGCAGTGTGGCCTGCAAGCAGGTGCAGAAGCTGGACGTACGCGTGCTCCATCAATATCTCCAGGTGTCGAAGCGGCCAATCAAGAGCACGGCGATGCGCATGTGGGCTCAAAGGAAAGGGACGTTGAAAGTTTATCAGTGTCGTACCGTTGAGCGCAGGCGTGCGGCCATGCAGCAATTGGCAGTCAATGGAATTAACGGTTGAAGGCGGGCTATTATTCTCGCGGCATGCAAGCCAATGTCAAAAGCCGCTTCAGCAATTGCGTGTGACGAGTCTTATGCGAGGCTTAAGGGAAATAGCGTATCTGAGGACAACGGTTTTCTTACTCAAGCTTTAAAACGATAGCGCTTCTAAGCAATTCCGTGGCATAGTCCGCGTATGCAATTCAAAGGGAGGCAATAATGGCTACATTGGAAATCATCCAGGCTCGCATAAAGAAACTTCAGTCACAGGCCGAAGCGCTCATTGCTCAAGGCGCGCAAGGGGCGTTGGACCAGATCCGGGAACTGATGATCAAACACGGTCTCACGACGGAAGATATCGAGCGTCGCGCAAAGGCACGGCGCGAACGCGAGCGCAAGGTGCGTCTTGGCGTCAGCAGCGGCAAGGCTGGAATCAAAGCGGCGGTGAAAGGCAAGTTGCCGCCCAAATATCGCGATCCGAAGACGGGTGCAACGTGGAGCGGTCATGCTCGACCGCCGGCATGGATCAAGGACGTAAAAGACCGTAGCAAGTTTCTGATCGATGCTGCTGCGGCTGCGGCGGAACCTGCGGTGACTGCAAAGGCAGTGACGAAGAAAGCGGCGGCGAAGAAAGCTGTAACGGCGAAGTCGGCGGGCCGCAAGGTTGCGAAGAAGGCATCGGCAGGTGCAAAAGCCGCTGTGAAGAAAGTCGCTGCGAAGAAAGCGGCCGCGAAATCGGCCGGCAAGAAGACCGCCGCTAAAAAGGTCGCTGCGAAGTCCGCCGCGCCGACTGCCGGCAAGCGCGTCATTGCGAAAAAAGCCGCCGCGAAGAAAACCAGCGCGAGCAAGGCGCCTGCAAAGAAGGCAGCCGCAAAGAAGGCTCCCGCGAAAACCGTTACGTCCGTGGTCGAAGCGCCCGTGACGGCGCAGGCATCTACGCCCGCGACGGGCGAGGCTTGATCCGCGTCGAAGCGGCTTTCATGTAATCCCGGTCCGGCGACATCCTGCCGGACCGTTCCCAGGCGCGACGGGCAGATCGCCGCGCCATTTACCCGCAGCCGGTGCAATGCCGGTTCGCGCAAGAGCGGATTCGCCGCCTTGACGCGCTCTTCGCTCCTCCCCTGGAAGACGCATTTCCACATATCCGCCGCATCCTCTGGCGATTCGTTCGTGTACACGTCATATCGCCCTCGAAACATGAGTTTTATGAATGTTCGACGGTCGAAATACTCGCTTGCGCGGCATAAGGCCGCAGAGAAGAATCCCGGTCATGCGCCGGCTGCATGTTTCGAATCGCTCTGACCCGCCGCCGGTAATGTGCTTCGCGCACGCGTCACCAGGTAAAACACCATGCGACTCGACCGGAATTTCGTTGGCGGCCAGTTCGTCGAACCCGCAACGGACGAACTCATCTCCGTCTATAACCCCGCTACCGGGGCGCACATTGCCCAGGTATCGGGCGCGTCTCGCGAAGAGGCCGTAGCGGCAGTCGCTGCCGCTGCCGTCGCACAAAAGAGCTGGCGCAAGCTGCCCGCGGCGGAGCGCGCAGCGTATCTGCACAAGCTCGCCGACGCATTGACCGACTGCGCGCCCTCCATCGGCGCGGCGCTCGCGCTGGAGTCCGGCAAGAGCGTGGCCGACGCGACCAACGAAGCCATTTACGCCAGCCAGATCACGCGCTATCACGCCGAGTGGGCGCGCCGTATCGAAGGCGAAGTGATTCCCAGCGACACCCCCGACGAGAACCTCGTGATGCACCGCGAGCCGATCGGCGTCGTCGCATGTCTGATTCCGTTCAACTATCCCGTCTATACGTTCATGCGCAAAATCGCGCCGGCGTTGATCGCGGGTAATACGGTGGTGGTGCGGCCGAGCAACAACACGCCCACCTCCGCATTCGAAATCGCCAAGGCGGTGATTCGCGCGGAATTGCCGCCGGGCGTCGTCAACATTCTTGCGATGAGCCACGCAACGGCGGAAGCCGTCTGCACGCATCCCGCGGTCGGCATGATCACCTTGACGGGCAGCGTCGGCGCGGGCCGCAAGGTTCTCGACTATTGCAAAGAGAACATTGCGAAGCCGTCGCTCGAACTGGGCGGCAAGACGCCTGCCATCATTGAGCCGGACGCCGATCTGGAAAAGGCCGCGCGCGAACTCGTCGGCTCGAAGACGACGCACTGCGGCCAGCTTTGCACGGCAATCGAACGCGTCTATGTCCACGAGAGCGTGCACGACCAGTTCGTCGCGCTGCTGAAAAAGCACATGAGCGCGGTAAAGAGCGGCGACCGCAGCGCGGATGCTTCCTCGATGGGGCCGCTCGTCAACGAAGCCTCACGCCAGTCGATTCACGCGATGGTGCAGCGCGCGATAGCCGATGGCGCAACGCTCGAAACGGGCGGCGCGATACCCGAGGGCAAGGGCTTCTTCTATCCGGCTACGCTGCTGACGAACTGCCGCCAGGACATGGAGATCATCCGCGAAGAAACGTTCGGCCCGATCATGCCCGTCGTGCGCTACAGCACGCTCGACGAAGCGCTGCAAATGGCCAACGATCACCAGTTCGGTCTGTCGTCGGTGCTCTACACCGAGAACTACCGTACCACGATGAAAGTCGCGAACAACATCGAAGCGGGCGAACTCTACGTGAACCGCACGCCCGCCGATCCGTATCAGGGCTTCCACGCAGGCTGGAAGCGCTCGGGGCTCGGCGGCGACGACGGCAAGCACGGCATGCTGGAATTCACGCAGACGCGTCTGGTCGTCATGAAGTACTGATCCTGTCGGGGCGCATTCCGCGTGCGAAAGCAACACGGGATGCGCTCTCTTTTTAACCATAAAAAGCACACGCTGCATTCATAACAAAGTAATGGAGACACGACGGCCACGGCGCATGCTGTGCTCCTCGCGCGTCTCCCAGGAGCATTTCAGTGGCAAGCCAACCTCTTCAAGCGGACGCCTCGGCGCGCCGTTCCGCCAGCGCAACCGACCAGTCCGGCAACAAGACACAGCGCTATGTGCAGCTGTTGCTGCTCGTCATCGCAGCCGGCGCGATTTATCCGATTCTCTATCTGCGTCAGGTCTATCAACCGACGATGCTGGACGTTTTCCACATCAGCGAAAGTCAGCTCGGTTATCTGTATTCGATGCTCGGCACGATCTTTCTGCTGAGCTACCTGCCTAGCGGCTGGCTCGCGGACCGCATCGCGCCGCGCCTGCTGATCAGCTTCTCGCTCGTCGCCACGGGGCTGCTCGGGCTGGTGTACTCGACCGCACCGTCGTTCAATCTGCTGCTGGTGATCTTCGGCGGCTGGGGCCTGTCGACGGGGCTGACGTTCTGGGCGGCCGTCATCAAGCGCGTGTCGATGATCGCGGGTGCCGACGAACAGGGCCGCTTCTTCGGCTTTCTCGACGGCGGCCGCGGGCTGATCGAAGCGATGCTCGCGACGATCGCCATCACGCTGTTCGCATGGCTCACGCAGACGAAGGGCGAACCGGCCGCTGTCGGCTTCAAGGTCGTGGTGTATATGTACGCGTTCCTGTGTATTGGCCTCGGCGTGTTGCTCGCCCTGGTGAAAGATCCGTCGTCGAAAGCGGAGCAATCGAGCCGTGCGCAAGCGGCCAAACGCAGCAACGTGATCGCCGATCTGATCACGCTCGCGAAGATTCCCGAACTGTGGCTGGTCGCAGCGATCGTGTTCTGCGGTTATCAGGTGTTCTGGGCGACCTACAGCTTCTCCGCGTATCTGCATGAGGGCGAGATTGGCTTGTCGGTGGTGATGGCGGGCACGATCACGACGCTCAAGCTGTGGATGCGTCCCATCGGCGGCATTGGCGGCGGCTTTCTCGGCGACCGCTTTTCGAAAGTGACCGTGCTGATCATCGCGCTCTTTCTCGCGTCGCTTTCGCTGCTCGGCCTGATCGCCGCGCCGCAAATCAGCAGCCATGTGTTGCTGGTGTTCCTTGTGCTCTTTATCGGCGTGCTGACGTATGCGATTCGCGGTCTCTACTGGTCGCTGCTCGATCGCTGCAATGTGCCCGTTGAAACAATGGGCCTTGCGATTGGGTTGATTTCGGTACTCGGCTATTCACCCGATGTTTTCCTGCCGCTCATCAACGGATATCTGACGCAGAACTATCCGGGCGTGCATGGCTATCAAATGTACTTTGGCTATGTGGCCGCCGTGTCCGCCGTCGGCGGCTGCGCGGGGCTCGTGCTGCGCAATATGCTTAACAGGAAGGAAGCGTAAATGAAAGTCGTCTCGCTCGAAACGCATATCGTTGCCGTGCCGCCGCCGCACATCGGCGGCATGTACTGGATCTTCGTCAAGCTGAAGACGGATTGCGGCATTGAAGGCGTCGGCGAAATCTATTCCGCCACGTTTCATCCGAATGCGATGGCGCCCATCATCGACGACGTGTTCTCGCGCTATCTGCTGGACAAGGACCCGCATCATGTCGAGCGTCTGTGGCGCGAAGCGTATTCGAGCGGCTTCACGCAGCGTCCCGATCTGACGATGATGGGCGTTGTGAGCGGCCTCGAAATGGCATGCTGGGACATCATCGGCAAGGCGGCGAACAAGCCGGTATACGAGTTGCTCGGCGGACGCGTGCATGAGCGCCTGCGTTCGTACACGTATCTGTATCCGAAGAACCGTCGTGGCGAATACGACTACGACGATCCCGATCTCGCGGCCGAATGCGCGGCGGAAAACGTCAAGCGCGGCTTTACGGCGGTGAAGTTCGATCCCGCCGGTCCTTATACGGCTTACTCGGGCCATCATCTGTCGCTCGAAGTGATGGACCGCTGCGAAACGTTCTGCCGCAAGGTGCGTGAAGCCGTGGGAAGCAAGGCCGATCTGCTGTTCGGCACGCATGGGCAAATGGTGCCGGCTTCGGCAATCCGTCTTGCGAAGCGCCTCGAAAAATACGACCCGCTGTGGTTCGAAGAACCTGTTCCGCCGGGGCAGCATGACGCCATGGCGGAAGTTGCGCGCCACACCAGCATTCCGATTTCAGCCGGCGAGCGCCTCACCACGAAGTACGAATTCCACAAACTGCTGGAAGCGGGCGGCGCGTCGATCCTGCAACTGAACGTGGCGCGCGTCGGCGGCCTGCTCGAAGCGAAGAAAGTGGCGAGCCTCGCCGAGGTCTATTACGCGCAGATCGCGCCGCACCTCTACAACGGTCCGGTCGGCGCCGCCGCGAGCATTCAGTTGGCAACGTGCACGCCGAACTTCCTGATTCAGGAAAGCATCGGCACGTGGGGCGGTTTCCATGCGGAGGTTCTGAAGACGCCGATCCGCTGGGAAGACGGCTACATCATTCCATCGACGGAACCGGGCCTCGGCGTCGAGCTGAACATGGAAGTGGTCAATCAGCACACGCCATACAAGGGCGAGCGCCTGCATCTGCAGATGGCGTCGAAACCGGCCGACGTGAAGGATCTCGCGCCCGCCAAAGGTTGAGTGCGCGAGCGAGCCATAACGGACTCCACGTATCCACGTATTGGACGCCTGCGGGCGAATAGAACATGAATTACGACTACATCATCGTCGGAGCGGGATCTGCGGGCTGTATTCTCGCCAACCGGTTGTCGGCGTCGGGCCAGTACTCGGTGCTGCTGCTCGAGGCGGGGCGCAGCGACGATTCGTTCTGGTTCAAAATTCCAGTTGGTTTCACGAAGACGTACTACAACGAAACGTACAACTGGATGTACTACAGCGAGCCGGAGAAGGAACTCGACAACCGCTCGCTGTATTGCCCGCGTGGCAAGGTGCAGGGCGGCTCCGGTTCGATCAACGCAATGATCTACGTGCGCGGCCAGGCGCAGGATTACGACGACTGGGCGGAGGCGGGCAACAAGGGCTGGTCGTATCGCGACGTGCTGCCGTATTTCCGCAAGCTCGAATCGCATCCGCTAGGCAACACGGAGTATCACGGCGCGAATGGCCCGATCGGCATTTCGCCGATGAAGGATGCCGCGCATCCCATTTGCCACGTGTTCATCAAGGGATGCGAGCAGGCAGGCTACCGGCGCAGTGACGACTTCAACGGCGCGCAATTCGAAGGCGCGGGCATTTACGATGTGAACACGCGCAACGGCCAGCGTTCGTCGAGCAGCTTCGAATACCTGCACCCGGTGCTCAATCGCAAGAACCTGACGGTCGAACGTGAAGTGCTTGTCACGCAGGTGCTGTTCGACGCAAAGCGGCGCGCAACGGGCGTCGTCGTCAAGCAGAACGGCAGTGCGCGCCAGTTCACCGCCAGCCGGGAAGTGATTCTTTCGGCGGGCGCCGTCGATACGCCGAAGCTGCTGCAACTGTCGGGCGTCGGCGATAGCGCGCTACTGGCAGAACATCGCATTCCCCTTGTGCATCATTTGCCCGCTGTCGGCCAGAACCTGCAGGATCATCTTTGCGTGAGCTTTTACTATCGCTCGAACGTGAAGACGCTGAACGACGAAATGCGCCCGTTGCTGGGCAAGATCAAGCTGGGCCTGCAATACATGCTGACGCGCAAAGGCCCGCTTGCGATGAGCGTAAATCAGGCTGGCGGCTTCTTCAAAAGCAGCGAGAAAGAGGCACTGCCTAATCTGCAACTCTATTTCAATCCGCTGTCGTATCGCATTCCGAAGAGCAACAAGGCGAGTCTCGAACCGGAACCGTATTCGGGGTTTCTGCTGTGCTTCAATCCGTGCCGTCCGAGTAGCCGCGGTTCGATCCAGATCGCGTCCGATCGCGCCGAAGATGCCGCGAAGATTCGCATCAACGCGCTGACGACGCAAAAAGATATCGACGAAGCCATCGAAGGTTGCGAGCTGGTGCGCAAGATCATGTCGACGGCGGCGCTCAAGGACATCACGGTCGAAGAGATTTCCCCCGGCCCGCAGGTGCAGGATCGCGATGCGTTCCTGAAGTACTTCCGCGAGCAGTCGGGCTCGATCTATCACCTGTGCGGATCGTGCGCGATGGGACGGGACGACGGCAACTCGGTCGTCGACGAGCGTCTGCGCGTGCATGGCATGTCGGGCTTGCGGATCGTCGATGCTTCGATCTTTCCGAACATCACGTCAGGCAATATCAACGCGCCGACGATGATGGTCGCGGAGAAGGGCGCCGAGATGATTCTCGAAGACGCGCGGGCAGCGGCGGGTGCGCAAGCGAAGGAATCGGCGAAGGCGTTTGCTGCGGCGCATTGATCGCCGTCGATAAACGGTGTTTCGGGCGGCCACGTGTACGGAGACTTTTTCCGGCACGCGGCCGTTTTGCTTTTGATGCGCTCAATCGTTGTCGGCGAAAACCGCGCGGCCTTGGGTCATGTCGCGCAAGGCTTCGCGCGCGGCCTTGATGGCTGTGACGGGCATGCGGATCGTCAGTTGCACGTTCATGTCGTACGCACTCGCTTCGAGCGCGAAGTTTTCCTGTTCGATCCAGCGTCGCACGCGGGCTTCGTCGGGATAGCCGATTTCTACCTCCAACGACGCGAGCGCGATCCGCTCGACACGCGGCGCGTCCTGCAGCGCGGTGGCGATTGCGTCCGTATAGGCGCGCACGAGGCCGCCCGCGCCCAGCTTCACGCCGCCGTAATAGCGCACGACAGCGGCGAGCACACCATCCAGATCGTGATGACGCAGCACTTCGAGTATCGGGCGTCCCGCCGTGCCCGAGGGCTCGCCGTCATCGGACATGCCCGACTGGCCGCCCGCCAGTAACGCCCAGCAGACATGCGTGGCCGTGGGATGCGCTTCGCGCAGGCGGCGCAGTTCTTCCATCGCGGCGTCGCGGTCGGCGACGGGAATCGCGTAGGCGATAAAGCGGCTTTTGCGGATGTCGAGTTCCGCCTGCAGCGCAGAGGGGAGAGTGAAGGTCGGCAAGGCGGCAAGCGTCGGTTGGTTTGGGTGGGGTCAGGTGGTTATCTTAGCGGATATGGCTGCGCGGTCCGGAATGGGTCCGGCGCGCGATGCGACGGGATGGCGCTATTTTGACGCATCCGGAAAGAGTCTCTTGCGCACTTGTGTGATGACGCGGTCGCCGCGCGAGCCGATAATGCAACGCATGGCGGATCTAGCTCTGGCTGGGGCGATGCCGGACTCCTCATCCGGCGCGATCCGTCTCCCCATTCCCGATCCAGTATGGCTGGATACCTTGCCGCGCTGTCACGACTCCAAGGCAAACGGCGCGAATAAATAAACCCGAAAAAACTCCGACCACTACATAGCCAGAATCTCCCTCACCGCACTGTCGATGAACTTGACATCGACAGCATTGGCTGCAGGACCGCCCGCAAAATGCCCCCACACCGACTCGATGGGCCGCAGACGCGCATCAGGCATCTTCGAAACCTCGTACTCGCTATCTTCCGGCGGGAAATACAGATCCGTGCGCCCGGGCATCACAATCGCCTTTGCTTTGATACTGCCCAACGCCCGATCGAAATCTCCCTCGTAAAGTGAGTTTGCGGAAATATCGCCGTTCTGCCAGCTCCACATCATCGACAGAATATTGTTGGCGTCCTTCTTCAAGAAATCGCCTTCCCAGAACTGGGTAATGAAGTCCTCAAGCGACCCATACCCCATCGCTTCCATGTCGAGGCGTTGACGCAAAAACGCCTGCGAAAATCCCCAGCCGGCGAACACACGGGCAGCAGCGCGCATTCCACGCGTCGGCGGCGCATCGTAAAAGCCGTTCCTGAAATCGGGGTCCAACAGCAATGGTGCCTTAAGTCCTTCGATAAACACAAAGTTGTGCCGCGAGCACCGAGCCGCCCCGCAAAACGGCAGAATGCGCTCGACCATCTCCGGATACATCGCCGCCCAATGGAATGCCTGCATCGCGCCCATTGACCAGCCGGTGACGAGCCTGAGAGACTCGATGCCAAACTTCTCGGTCACAAGGCGAAACTGCATCGCGACGTTGTCGTATAGCGTCACATGCGGAAAGCGGCCACGATCATACGGGGGCGGATAGTTGCTCGGCGAGCTCGATACGCCATTGCCAAACATGTTCGGCACGATGATGAAATACTCCCGCGGATCGAGCCCCATGTGCTCGCCGATCAGCCACTCATTGTCGACATGGCTGCCGCTATAGAAGGTCGGATAGACAATCGCGTTGTCTCGCGCTGCATTTAGCCGGCCGTAGGTCTTGTAGCTGAGCCGCATGTCAGGCAGCGTCGCACCGGATTGCAGCGCGACGCGGCCAAGATTGAAAGTTTCGAAGTCGGTCACTTGAGCCTCATATTTAGTTGGCAACGACGTTAAGAAATTTTCGGGTGCGTTCTTCGGTCGGGTTGTCGATGACCTGCTGCGGCGTGCCTTGCTCGATCACTTCGCCGCCGTCCATGAAGACGACGCGGTCAGCGACATCGCGGGCAAAGCGGATTTCGTGCGTGACCACGATCATCGTCATGCCGGCATCGGCAAGCCCGCGCATCACGCCAAGCACTTCGCCGACCAGTTCTGGATCGAGCGCCGAAGTAGGTTCGTCGAAGAGCATCAACTTGGGCTTGATCGCGAGCGCACGTGCAATCGCCACGCGCTGCTGCTGTCCGCCCGATAAGCGGTGCGGCAGAAAATCCGCGTGTCCGGCCAGGCCCACGCTCTTCAACAGCTCGCGCCCGAGCGCTTCCGCCTCCGCGCGCGGCACGTCATAGACCCGGCGCTGCGCTTCAACGATATTGCCCAGCGAACTCAAATGACTAAACAGATTGAAATGCTGGAACACCATGCCCACGCGTGCTTCCGCGCGTGCACGTGCGAGATTGTGCAGCGGCCGCACCGTGCCGCCGCCGCCCGGCACTTCGCGATAGCCCACATACTGCGAATCGACCTTGATCGTTCCCCAGTCAAGCGGTTCGAGATGGTTGATGAGCTTGAGCAGCGTGCTTTTTCCGGAGCCGCTCGGGCCGAGTATCACGACCACTTCGCCATGCGCGATTGACAGGTCGACGCCGCGCAAAATCTCGCGTTTGCCATATGATTTCCAGACGTTCTTGCAAACGACAAACGGTTCATCGCACCGCCGCGGCGTGCGGCTTTCGTCAGGCAGCAGGGTACGGATCCATGCGTGATCGTTCGTCTCTGGCGCTTTGGCGGCGACGGGCAAAGCAATCGGTGCGTCGAGAGGTTCCACATCACTCGATGCACGCAGTCCGAACCACGAGAACGTGAGCTTTCGGTCGCGCTCGTGATCGAAGATGCGTTCGAGCCACACCTGAAGCAATGAGATGCCGCTCGTCAGGACCAGATAAATCACCGCCGCCGCGCCGAACACGGTAAAGAACTTGAAGTTCTGCCCGACGACCTGTTGCGAGCGAAAGGTGAGCTCGTTGACGAAGATCACCGACGCGATCGACGTCAGCTTCAACATGCCGATGGTGTCGTTGGCGAGCCCGGGGATCACCGCGCGCATCGATTGCGGCAGGATAATACGGCGCAACGTCAGCAACGGTCCCATGCCGAGAGCGGCGGCCGCGGTCGATTGCGAACGGTTCACCGACAGGATCCCGGCACGAAACAGCTCAGCGCTGAACGCCGCTTCGTTCAAGGCGAAGCCGATAACCGCAGTCGTGACTTCATCGAAACGCAAACCGATCAGCGGCAAGGCGTCGAAGATGAATACGAGTTGCAGCAGTTGCGGTGTGCCGCGCACGAACCAGATATAACTCCAGGCCGCTGAGTCCAGGGCCTTGAACCGCGACAGCCGCATCAGCGCAAGACCTAGCCCGAGCATGAGCCCAATCGACATCGCAATCAGCGTGATCTTCACTGCAATCCACGCGCCGCCGAGCAGGAACGGCGAGCCGACGTAACCTGCCAGCTCTTTGAAACCGTCGAGCACCTGAACGCCTTCGAGGCCGGCGGCCATCGCCGGCTGCAATACGAACATGGCCGCCATACCGAGGGCGCCGACGATCTTGTGTTTGATACGCAATGCCTTCATTTCCGGGCCTGATCCATGACGCTGCCGGCACACGCTGTGGTGTGCCGGCAGCAGCCTTTATTGAGTAAGTAGCGTGGTCGGCATTTCCAGCGACGGGTCTACGCCGTACTGCAGAAAGGTCTTCTTCTGGGTCTGATTGGCCTGCATGATCTTGAGTCCATCGGATACGGCAGCGATCATATCGGCGTTGCCTTTCTTCACGCCCACGCCGATCTTCATGCCGCTCGTCACCATGAAGCCGCGCATGTAGAGCTGAGGGTACTGTTTTGCGAGTCCGTCGACGAGCGCGAGGTCATACATCATGACGTCGGCGCGATGGCTTGCAACCAGCCGTGCGCCTGACGCGATATCGGCGGATGTCATGATGGTTACGTCGGGCTTGTTTTCCGCTTTGCATTTGGCGCCTTGCGCTTGTGCCATCGTCAGTTCGACAGTGCCGATGCCTGCTGTGACCGTCAGGCCGCAAAGCCTGGAGATGTCATCGATCTTCTTGGGGTTGCCGGCTGCGACCAGACCACCCGTACCGGCCTGCATATAGGTGACGAAGCTGGTCTCCTTTGCGCGCTCAGGTGTGTAGTACAACAAGTCCCACATTACATCGATCTGTCCGGCACGCAGTGCGGGCAGCAACCCAGGCCAGCCAGCCGTAAAGAATTCGGTCTTCACGCCAGCGCAGGCGAACACGGCGCGGGCCATGTCGGCGTCGGCGCCGATGATCTTGTTGAAATCCTTGCCGTCACGAAACGCGTACGGCGGCGATTCTGGGTCGACGCCGATCTTGATCGTCTTGCCTGCTAGCGATGGGTATTTCTGCGCCACCTTGGACGGTTCGCACGATTGCGCCGACGCGGCTTGCGCGAGGAGGAGGCCGGTGACTGCGCATAGCAGCAGCTTGATTGCCTTTGACATGAACATGGCGAATCCTATTCAGGTTGAACGATATAAGTGCGAAAGAAGGAGTACAGCGAAGCAGGGATGAAGTGGTCTAACGGCCGAGAAAATCCATGTGGCTTGCGATCGAGCCCGGCGTAGTGATGCAGGCGAGGCCCTCGTCGCGCGCCCGCGCAATATGTTCGAGTGCCCGCCGCAAGTGACACAAACGATGTGGCTGACCCATCAGGTATGCATGCAACGCAATGCCCATCACCAGCGGCTGACGTGCAGATTGCCGCAGCATTTCGTCAAAGTGATCGATCACCAGATCGGCGAACGACCTGGCATCCATCTGGCGTGCGAGGATCATCGGGATATCGTTGACTTCTTCCGGATACGGAATCGCCCACAGCGGCTGACCGTTGCGTGTGTGCAAGCGCGTGGGCTGATCGTCGTGACACCAGTTGAGCGTGTACTGATAGCCCGCTTCGGCTACCAGATCGCTGGTGACATGACTTTCCGAGAGCCACGGCGACAACCAGCCCGCTGGCTGTTGCGCGCTCTCCGCCGCGATCCGCTCCCGGCATGCCGTGATCAGCGCGCGTTCGTCGTCTTCCGTGAGCGTTCCTTGCCGTTCCGAATTCGTATGACCGTGCGCGACCAGTTCATCGCCGCGCTGAGCGAATGCGGCGACCAGCTCCGGGCAGTGATCGTAGAGCGCGGTGTTGATGATGGCGGCCGTCGGCAGCGCCAGTTCATCGAAGAGATCGAGACAGCGCCATGCGCCCACACGCAATGCGTACTCTCGCCACGCGTGGTTCAGCACATCGGGTTCCGGCATCACCGGACCGATAGTCGGCCCCAGTCCCGCGCCGAATGCAAAGTGCTCGATGTTGAAGCCGATATAGACCGCGAGCCGCGAACCGTCAGGCCAGCGATAAACAGGGCGACCGTTGATCGGCAAATAAGGAAAGCGCCCGTGGCCGGGCAGCACGCGATGTGCGGGAGAATTCATGATCCAAAGAGTCCTGTCGAGCGGCGCATACGCCGTTGGTCACGTCAGAACCCATGGTAGGGATGCCAAAATAGCCGCATCGAGCCTGTTGCGAACAAACTCTTGTCTGCACGCGCATCGAAGATGAGACGCGCTGCTTCACGAGTTGAACAGCGCTTTTCGGATGATCGCGTGAACACCCCAGTTGCCGTCCACTACCTGTGTCACGCCGAAGTCGACCGCCACGGAGATCAGCGAGATCGCCTCATCTTCGGACAGGCCTTTGGTCGTCATCAGGAAGCGCCGTGTTTTGATGAACGCGTCGCGCATCGCGAGGTCGAGGGTCGATTTTTCATACACCGCGCTTTGCGCGTTCGCGCCAAACTCGGCGAGATAGTTTGGATAACTGAAGCCGTGAAGCACCCATTCGTCGGCGGTTTCGACGAGTGGATAGGTGAGGTCTGCAAACGGTTGTCCGCTTAACGTGTCTCTCTTATGAAGCACCAGTTGGAAGTCACCCGTAAGAGAACACTCGATCGCAGTGCCGCACAGTTCCGAGTCTCCTTGCGATGCATGCGGGTCGCCAACGGAGAGCAGCGCGCCGGGTACTCCGATTGGCAGGAAGACGCTCGCGCCGCGCGTTACACGCCAGTTGTCGAGATTGCCGCCGAAAGTGGACGGTGGAATCGAATCTATCAGACCGTCCTGCTGCGGTGCGACGGTGACCACTCCGAAGTGCGGGCGCACCGGGATTTTCACATTCTTCAGGATGTCGTGATTTTCGACGACCGTCGAATGATCGACCGGCACGCCGGGATAGTCGATGGTCGGATGCATCACGCCAAAGGGATCGCGCTGAGGCGTCCAGCGGAAGTTGTAGACCGCACGGGCGTAGGCGGTTTCGCCCGCGGTGGCGGCGTCGTCGATTTCATAGATGGTGACGACTTCGCGCGGTTTCGGTTCGGTCAATAACTCGCGATAGTGAAAGCCCCACCACGCAGCGGCATTGCTGCCGAACGCGCGGCCGGCGAATTTCGGATTGGCGCAACCGCGCGGATGAATATCGACTATGCGCACTTCCAGGACATCACCCGGTTCCGCGCCGCGCACAGCGATCGGACCTGTGCAGATGTGCACGCCGATACCTTCTCCCGCACCGCGTCCGTAGATGGACGCGTCCATGGGCCCTGCGCCGCGGCGGTTGACGTTCTTGCGCCCAGCCGTCCAATGGAACACACTTTCGGCGCCAGGATCGCCTTGCACCATGCGCTCCCAGTCGTCCGCCGCGTGTTGCGTGAGGGTTTCGATCGTTACCGTGTCGCCGCTATTCACTTCGAGCACGGGCTTAAGATCGTGACTGAAGTATCCCCAGTGTATGGTGTTGGCCGTTGCGCGCAACAGATGGTGACGCGGCTTGCCGGACTCGCGCTGTGCTTGTGCGGCAGGGGCCTCGGGCTGCCCGGCAGAGTCGGCCTCATCGGCAACTTCGTGAGCCACACCCTGCCCGGCAAGTTGTGCATGTACGATCAAACTCCCGGCATTCACCGGCAAGCCGCGCGAGATTCGCCGCACGAGATGGCGCGCTAGTTCGAGACCCGCTTCGTGTCGAAAGGTGCGCGGCGACGCGCCATATTGCTCGCGGAACACCCGGCTGAAATACGCGGGATCGTTGAAACCCCAGCGGAAACAGACATCGGCAATCGAAACCTTTTCATACAGCGGATTCACCAACTCCGCGCGGCAGCGCTCCAGCCTGCGCGAGCGCAAGTAGATCGAGAAATTCTGGCCGACCGCTTCGAACAGCTTCTGCAAATAGCGCGGCGAGACGCGCTCTTCTTTGGCTATGGACGTGAGCCCCAGATCGGGGTTGGCGAGATTGCCCTCGATGGTCCGGCACACTCGCGAGAAGATCGCGGCCTGAGAGGGCGTGAGCCCGCTGAAACTGCCTTCCTTGTCGTGAGCGGCGAGACTCGCCACCAGAAATTCCGCGAGCGCGAGTTCGAGGGGGCGCAACTCGTCGAGCGTCAATGTCTCCACGCTTTCAGCAATCGAGCGCAGAAAGCCGGAGAACACGTGACCGATGCCGGCCTCGCCTGGCAAACGCCCGGCACGTAGCGAGAATGGTGTAAGAAGGCGTGCATTGATGGCGGATCGGGGCACGCGGATGGCGAACGCGCGGAAGTCGGATGGGTACGCCAGGTGGGCTTCCTCGCGCGACGACGCATAAATGATATCGCCGGTTGCAATCCGCGCACGCACGCCGTCGGCGACGAGCGTTGCGCCGCCGTCGAGATGCAGCACGATCATGAGACTGTCGGCGCCGTCGACCTTGAACTCGATGGTTTGCGCGAATGCGGCCAGCGCGATCAGCTCAAAGCCGCTCGTCGACCTGCGCGACGTAATGGTTCCATGCAATGGGCGCCCGGCAACAAGAGGCGCGCCGCAGTGCAGCCCGAGCCGGTCGAGCGCCTCGGTCCATGCGCGCAGGCGATCTCTCTCGGCGTACGACTCGGTGGTGAAACGCAGTAAGTCCAACCTGGGCTCCCGGACGCTGACGAACGTCAGCCGAATGATTCAAAGGCAATGTCCGTGCCATTGATAATGACGCCGCTAGCGCTGCGGCGCGCGGTAACGGTGCGTGGATGCACCGTTACCGCGCGCGCACGCACTGCTCACACGCGAGGCTTTTTCTTAGGAGGAAAGACGCTGCGAGGGATCTTGCAGTGAATGCCCTGACGGCCGTCGACGACCTGGGTCACGGAGAAATCCGCGGCGACGCTCATCAGCGAATACGCATCGTCACGCGAGAGGCCTTGCTGCTCGGTGAGCAACAACAACATATCGCGTGAAGCGTTTTTGGTCGCGATGTTGAGATCTTCATCGAAGCCGTGGACGATCCAGAAGTCCGGTGTTTCCAGCAGCGGCGAGGGAAACGCGAAGTCGCGCCGCAGCACGATCTGGAACATTACATTGAGCGATGCCTCGATCGCGGTGCCGCTGATCTCGCCATCGCCTTGCGATACATGCGGATCGCCAATCGAGAACAACCCGCCGTTCACGGCGACCGGGTAATACATGGTCGAACCTGCGCCGATGCGCCAGTTATCGATATTGCCGCCATGCGCACCCGGCGGCACGGTGCTCACACGGCCCGCCACATCGGGCGCGACGCCTGCCGTGCCCAGATGAGGGCGCACGGGCACGCGAATGCCTTCAAGCGCGAGCTCGCGGCAGCAGTCGCGAATCTCCGAACGCTTGCCCGGCACCAGATATTTGCCGGGATAGTCATACGCATAGAGCGCGTGAGCCGTGTTTGAAGCCTGATCGAGTTCGTAGATCGTGACGCGCTCTTTCTCGAAATCGGTGAACAGATGGCCCCAGTGCGCCGCGAGATTCGAGCCGTAGTTGAAGCGCGGGGTCATTTGCAGATAGCGCACTTCGAGCAGATCGCCGGGTCTGGCGTCGCGCACGAAGATCGGACCCGTCATCAGATGCACGCCAGGCGCGCGATCGGACTCGGGAATCGTGTCGTAGAGGGCACGCACCTTGTCATCCATCATGAGGTCAGGTGCGTCACCTGCATGATGCGTGATCGCTTCGGCGCGAATAAAGTCGCCGCTCTCGACAATCAACGCGGGCGCTAGCGCCGCATCGAAATATCCCCAATGAACATTTTTCTGAATGGCAGGCAAGTCGTAAAGCATGCTTTCTAAAGCTCCGTAAGAGTGTCCAATGGATGCGGCGCGATTGATGACCGATCGTACGGGCGACAGAATTGACAGACTTGGTTGACTGCGTACAAAAGCTTGTGCGTGGACGAATCTGCTTCGCGTCACTCCGCTTGGGGAGTCTTGCGATGTCCGGGCGGAAACCATGTGGTGAACTTCCACGTGCGCCACGTCCTCGTTCAAATAATGCCGCGCGAATCCGACGCCGCCTGCAGGCAGACTTCCCCTTCATCACCGTACAAGGATTTGTGCGCACCGGGACAAGTCCGGGAAATTTCCTCCACCTACGCTTGCGCTGATGCGATGCAACAAGGCTTACATGGGGTAGGCCATTGACATCTGCCGCTGAGGGAGTCTTCCGGATGCATACCAAGCTCATTGAACACGGACCTAGCTTGCTCGACAAAGGTATTGGCTTTCGTCGCTGGCACGAGTTCGTCATTGGCGCCGTCTGTTTGCTGGCACTGTTGATATCGGGCCACGCAAAGGCCGCCGCACCGGCCGCGCCCGCCGAGTGCAAGGCGCTTCAGGCCCGGTATCCGCAATTCAAGGGGAAGTCGCTTGTCAACGCGATCAATCCCCACACACCTGGCTACGAAGCGCTGGATCCGAGCGACCCCAGCAAATACATCGGCTTTGATATAGACCTCGGCGAGACGATCGGCAACTGCCTCGGCTTCACGATGACGTACAAGCCGGTGACGTTCGCCGCGCTATTGACGACGCTGCAAAGCGGTCAGGCTGACATTGTGATCTCCGACATCTATGCGACCGAAGAGCGCGCGAAGGCGGCGGACTTTATCACCTACTCGAAGGTGTTCGACGGCGTTCTCGTCGCAAAAGGTAATCCGAAGAAGATCACGGGAATCAACCCGACCATGTGCGGTACCACGGCCGCGGAAAACACCGGTTATGTCGAAGTGCCTCTGATCCAGAATCTTGGGCCGGCCTGCAAGGCGGCCAACAGGCAGGAGGCCGCGATACAGCTTTACGACAACAACGCGAACTGCATTCAGGCGATCCTCTCGGGTCGCGCCGATACGTACATCAACGACGTGAACACGGTGGACCAGGCAGTGAAGGCGTATCCGGACAAGCTCGAAAAGGCGAGCGCGGTGACGCTGCCGTACTCGGTCGGCATCGCCGTACCGAAGGACAAGCCGGAATTTCGCGCGGCCGTGATGGCGGCGCTCGTGGCGATCCAGAAGGCGGGCATCGAGGCTGAGTTGCTGAAGAAGTGGTCGCTTGGCGCTGAAAATCTCGAAACACCCAAACTGATCGTGTCGAACTGATGGAACTGTTTCTGCATTATCTCGGCTTGCCGTATCTGCTGCGCGGCATCGGCTTCACGATCGCGGTGACGGTCCTCGGGCTCGCCGGCGGTGTTGTCGTAGGGCTGGTGCTCGTAGCGATGCAGCTGAGCAGGGTCGGCCCGTTAGCGGCGCTCGCGCGCGGTTATACGGTGATCTTCCGCGGTACGCCGCTCATCCTGCAACTTGTTTTCGCGTATGACGCGCTACCACATATCGGGCTGAAGCTGAGTGCAATCGGCGCCGCCGGTCTCGCGCTCGCAGCAAACGAGGGACCGTTCATTGCGGAGATCCTGCGGGCGGGCGTGCTCGGCGTCGAACGCGGCCAACTGCTCGCAGGACAGGCGCTTGGCATGACACCGGCCGTCCTGATGCGCCGCGTGATCGCACCTCAGGCAATCCGTGCAATCGTGCCGGCGCTTGGCAACGAATCGGTCAGCGCGTTGAAGAACTCATCGCTGGCCTCGGTGATCGCCGTCGATGAGCTGACGTTGCGCAGCACGCAACTCGCCTCGTCGACGTTCGACTTCTTCTCGATCTTCTTCGCATCCGGGCTGATGTACCTGATCCTGACGGGGGCGGTTGCCGTAATCCAGTTGATCGCGGAAGCCGCGCTCGATCTCGATCGCCCCGTTTCCGGGAGGGTCGCGCGTGTATGGCCGTGGCGCCGTGCCGTTGTGGCGGAAGATACAGCGGCTGGCGCGCGAGCGGCGCCGCGGCCCGAGCCGCTCACTGCCGATCCGCTTCGCGAGAGCGGTACGCCCACGCGCAGACAGGTGTACAGGCGGGCGGATCATGTAAAGCGCCAGGCGGAACTTGCCCGGCAGGGCGCAGCGGTGCAGGTGAGCGCCTTGCGCAAACAGTACGGCAAGCAGACAGTGCTTGATGGATTCGACCTGACGGTTCGCTTCGGTGAAGTCGTCGTGGTGCTCGGGCCGAGCGGCTCAGGCAAGAGCACGCTGCTCCGCTGCATCAACCACCTCGAACACTGGGACGCGGGCGAAATCCGCATTGACGGAAGGCGCGTTGGCTTTCGCGCCGACGGCCGGCCAATGACGCAGCACGACATCGCGAACGAGCGCGCGAGCATCGGCGTCGGCATGGTGTTTCAGCACTTCAATCTGTTCAGTCACCTGAGCGCGTGCGAGAACATCGCGGGGCCTTTGCGGTGGGTGCATGGCATGGAGCCCGCCGACGCGGAGCGCCGCGCACACGAGTTGCTTGAACGCGTCGGTCTCAGTCATCGCGCCCACGCATTGCCGCGCCATCTTTCTGGCGGGCAGCAACAGCGTGTTGCGATCGCCCGCGCGCTGGCTCCCAATCCTCGCGTGCTGCTGCTCGATGAACCGACGTCCGCCCTAGACCCGGAGCTCGTCGGCGAGGTGCTAGACGTGATCCAGCGGCTCGCGATCGAAGACGGACTGACCATGATCATCTCCACCCATCAATTGCGTTTCGCCGATCAGGTTGCCGATCGCGTCGTCTTTATGAGCGGCGGCATGGTCGTCGAAGAGGGACCTGCGCACGATGTGCTCACGCATCCGAGGCATCCTTTGACGAGTCGCTTTCTGAGCGTGATGGGCGCTGACAGTGGGTTCGAAGTCGCGTCATAGGCGCGGTAGCGCTTCGTCGCAAGCATCAACCCGGTGGTCAGTCGCGCGTGCCTTGCAGCAATCATTTGTCACTGCCGCGGCGCAAGCCGCACGCGCTCGCCTGCGCTGCTTCGCGCAGATGCGATCGACATGCCCATGCCGAGCAGCGTCAGACAGACGACGGGCACCAGCATCGGGGCGCTCGCGTTGCCCGCCACCTTGCCGATATAGGGCATCAGGTTCTGCGCGAAGAAGCCGCCAAGATTGCCGATCGAATTGATCGCCGCGATGCTCGCCGCAGCACGGGCGCCTGTGAAGTATCGCGGCGGCAGCGACCAGAAGCACGGATAGAGCAGCGGAATGCATGCCCCGCCCAGCACGAGCGCGGCAAATTGCAGCGGCAGGCCCGGCAGCACGAGACTGAGCGCGAAGCCGATCACGCCGACGCCTGCCACCATCGCCATCGCCTTGAGTACCACGCCCTCGCGTTTCAGCTTCGCGGGCAGCCACAGCAGAAGCAGCGCGGAGAGCATCCACGGAATCATGTTGAGCAGGCCGTTGAGCGACGAATGCGAGACGCCGCCGCTTTTCAGCAGCGTCGGCAGCCAGTACGTCACGCCGTAAAGCGAAGTGGACATCAGCATGTAGCCGCACGCGAACATCAGCACGCGTTTGTCGACGAGCGCCCGCCACGGATGCCCGGCGGCCGCTTGGGCCGGCGCCTCGCGCCGGAGTGCCGCGATCATCAGGGCTTTCTCGTCGTCCGACAGGAACGGCGCGCGTTCGACGGACTCAGGCAGGAAGCGCAACGCAACGAGTGCGACGAGGACGGCAGGTATCCCCGTTGCGACAAACACCCATTGCCAGCCGGCGAGACCGAGGTTGCCGTCCAGCGACAACAGCAAGCCACCCGCGAGCGAGCCGAGCATGTTGGCAAGCGCGCTGCCCAAGGTGAAAAAGCCGAGCATGCGCGTCCGATGACTCTGCGGAAACCAGAGCGTCAGATAGAAGATCACGCCCGGATAGAAGCCAGCTTCGGCGACACCCAGTGCAAACCGGAACACATAGAACAGTCCCGTCGAATGCGTGAACGCCATCGCCACGGTGATGGCGCCCCAGGTCGCCATGATGCGCGCGAGCCACAGGCGCGCGCCGAAACGATGTAGCGCAAGCGTGCTCGGCACCTCGAACATCAGGTAGCCGATAAAGAACAGCGACGCGCCCAGACCATACGACGCTTCCGACATCCCCAGCGCGTGCACCATCTGCAGCTTGGCAAAGCCGACGTTCTGCCGGTCGATGAACGCGATCAGGAACATCACGATCAACAGCGGCATGAGCCGCCAGGCAACTTTTTTCACGACTGCCTGCTCGGCAACCAGAGTTTGGCTCACAATCAATCTCCGTTTAAGAATTCATATATATGTTTTGTTGAATCGGCGTTTGCAACAATGCGTGGAAACCCGAAACGTGCACAAATACGTGCGTTTACGGGTTATTACCGATCCATCATCGACCGTGCATGTGAAATCATATATATGAATTTGATGGAGACGAAAATGCCTGCCGAGGACCGGTTGCCCCGTTACCAGCGTCTGCGCGACGAAATGGTTGCCCTGATCGCGGCCCGCCATTGGCGGCCGGGTGAAGCGATCCCCACCGAGCAGGCGCTCGCCAGCAGCTACGACGTCGCTGTCGGGACCGTTCGCAAGGCCGTCGATCTGCTCGTCGCGGAAGGCTTGCTGGAGCGCTTCCAGGGCAGGGGGACGTTCGTGCGACGCGCGAGCTTCGACA
Organism: Paraburkholderia caribensis; assembly: GCF_002902945.1. Taxonomy (NCBI): domain Bacteria; kingdom Pseudomonadati; phylum Pseudomonadota; class Betaproteobacteria; order Burkholderiales; family Burkholderiaceae; genus Paraburkholderia; species Paraburkholderia caribensis. The sequence continues at coordinate 2,380,201 of NZ_CP026102.1, read as the reverse complement.
GTTCGTTGTTCCGTTTCTTCCGCTTCCAGACACGGCAGGGCGAACGGCGCATTCCGGAGAGCCGCATCTTGCGCCGCGAGGTCGTCGACGCACCGTCGGCCGTTGCCGCGATCCTGCAAATTTCGAACAGTGCCCGCGTGATCCAGATGTCGCGCCTGCGGCTGATCGACGGCGTGCCGATGCTCGCCGAAGAAATCTGGCTGCCCTACGTGCGCTTTGCGGCGTTTGCGCAGATGGACCTGAATGACGTGGGTGACCTGCTGTACCCGGTGTACGAGGCGCAGTGCAATCAGGTCGTGGCGTCCGCCACGGAAACACTGACCGTCGAAGCGATTGGCCCGTTGCATGCGCGGTTGTTGCACATCGAGCCGGGTACGCCCGCTGTCGTCATCGAGCGTCTTGCGTACGGCTATGACAGGCAGCCGCTCGAATGGCGCCGCTCGCGCGGGCCCGCCAGCGAATTCATCTATCAGGCCGAGATCCGCTAGCGGTCGCGCCTTAACAAATACGTCGTCCCCACGCAGGAACGGCGACCCAGGAGACAGCGATGTTCAAATGGTTCAGCGAGATCTCAGGTAACGAACGCCGGACGTTCTGGGCGTGCTTCGGCGGATGGGCGCTCGATTCGCTCGACGTGCAGATGTTCAGCCTCGTGATTCCGGCGATCATCGCCGAATGGTCGATCAACCGCACGCAAGCGGGACTTGTCAGCGGCGTCACGCTGGTGGCGTCGGCGCTGGGCGGCTGGATCGCGGGAATGCTGTCGGACCGGCTGGGACGCGTGAAGACACTGCAATGGACCGTCGCGTTTTTTTCAGTGTTCACGTTCCTGTGCGCGTTTGCGCAGAATTATCCGCAGTTTCTGGTGCTGAAGACGCTGCAGGGGTTTGGCTTCGGCGGAGAATGGGCAGCGGGCGCCGTGCTGATGGCCGAGACGATCCGCAACGAACATCGCGGCAAGGCGATGGGCAGCGTGCAGAGCGCATGGGCCGTCGGTTGGGGCGCGGCAGTGCTGCTCTATGCGTTGATGTTCTCGTTGCTGCCTGGCGATACCGCGTGGCGCGTGATGTTCGGGATCGGCATCGTTCCCGCGCTGCTGATTCTGTACGTCCGGCGCGGTGTGCAGGAGCCCGCCGCGCCCGCGCGCGCGCGTCAACAGGAGCGCACGCCTGGCGTCGTCGCCGGCATCTTTTCTCCGCAAGTGCTGCGCATGACGATGATCGGCGCACTGCTTGGCGTTGGCGCGCACGGCGGCTACTACGCGCTAATGACCTGGCTGCCGACCTTTCTCAAGAGCGAGCGCCACCTGTCGGTGCTAAGCACGGGCGGCTATCTCGCCGTCGTAATCGTCGCGTTCTTCTGCGGGTGCCTCGTGAGTGCGCAGCTGCTGGATCGGATCGGACGCCGCAAGACCATTCTCACGTTCGCAATCTGCTGCGTGATTACGGTGACTGCCTATCTGTTTCTTCCGCTCGGTAATACCGCGATGCTGTTCTTCGGATTTCCGCTCGGTTTTTTTGCAGCCGGCATTCCGGCGAGCATGGGCGCGTTGTTCAACGAGTTGTATCCGCGCGGTATGCGCGGCACGGGCGTGGGGTTCTGCTACAACTTCGGTCGTGTCGTATCGGCGGGATTTCCGGTGCTCGTCGGGCATATGTCTGCAAATATGTCGCTCGGGACGGCGATCGGCATCGATGCGGGTCTCGCCTACGCGATTGTCGTGCTGTCCGTGCTTATGTTGCCGGAGACACGCGGCCGCGCGCTAGGCGAAGCCGCGCTCGATCCGGAACACACCGGCGCGCTCTCCCACGCGCAAAGGCATTGATGCGCGGAGCGCTGGCGCGCAACCGCGCAGCACCTGTGAAAGGAATGTTCATGATGGAGAAGTCGGCGACGGGCGCGAGCCACGGGCAGACGGCGTATCGTCCGGCCCGCATCGCATCTGTCGATACCCATGCTCATGTATTCGAGCGAGGCTTGCCGCTCGTCCGGCAGCGACGCTATGCGCCCGGCTACGATGCCCCGCTCGCCGCCTATCTTGCGCAACTGGATACGCACGGTGTATCGCACGGCGTGCTGGTGCAGCCCAGCTTTCTCGGCACCGATTGCAGCTATCTGCTCGATGCGCTGCGCCGCGCGCCGCAGCGGCTGCGCGGCGTCGCGGTGATCGAGCGCGATTGCCATATCGACGCGCTCACGGAGATGGCAAGGGCGGGCATTGCAGGGATTCGGCTAAACCTGATCGGGCATGCGGATCTGTCGCTCGACAGCTGGGTGAGCGCGCAAACGCTCGCGCATGTTCGTGCGCTGAAATGGCATGTCGAAGTGCATGCGGAAGCTGCGCGGCTGCCACGCATCGTCGAGCCGCTTCTGGACGCTGGCGTGAATGTCGTCGTCGATCATTTCGGCCGGCCCGATCCCGATAGCGGCGTACGTGACGCGGGCTTTCGCCGTCTTCTGGAACTGGCGGAGACGCGGCGCGTGTGGGTGAAGATATCGGCGGCATATCGGAACCGGCGCCAGCTTCGCCCGCATGACGATGACGCGCACGAGGCGTTCCGTCTTCTGAAAGCGGCCTTCGGCCTGCATCGCCTGATGTGGGGCAGCGACTGGCCGCACACGCAGTTCGAAGCGGACGAGAGTTTTGCTCACGCGCTCGCACTCCTGCGGGCGCTGCTTCCCGTTGACGAAGAGCGAAAGGTCGTCCTGGCAGACACACCTGCAAGACTTTATATGTTCGAGAAGTGTGATTCCCCTGGCGCACTACAAGGGAAGGTTGGCTAAAACGCCTTCCTGAAAGCATTCGCGCGAACTTCCTGTGGCAGTGGCAGCGCAGACAAAGTGCCGTTAATGTCTTTGCAGGTGCGCTTGAATTGCGTGCGCATCGAGAGCCGAGAGATCTTCGTCAATCTCTTCGAAAATCAGGCGACGCGTCTCCTCGCTCAAACGTGCGCGCAGCATCCCGAGAAACTTCGGCTCGACGGCAAGCCGCAATCGCTGATACCGCTGATGAAGACGCCCCTGTTCGATGTAGTCGGCGACGGTCTTGGCGAATTTTTCGCGATCTTTCTCGCTTAGCGCCTGTCCACCAGCGACGACATTGACGATGTCTTCGATTTCCCGCAAATCCAGTTTGAGTCCCGGTGTCTCGAAGATCCTTGCGCGGCTGCCGTCGGCAACGACAACCCAAGTATTGACAGCCATGATGCGCCTCTCAGTGTGATTGGTCGCTGGCCCGGCGGGCGCCGCCAATCGTCGCGTTACGCTGGCGAGCTCGCCGGTCAGCAACACGCTATCTCCAACGCCCATCGACAACGGACCGTGGGGCCTCCCCTCGCTCCTGCGCGAGCGATGGATAATCGGTATAGCCCCGCTCGCCGCCTCCGTAGAACGTGGACGGATCCGGCGAATTGAGTGGAGCGCGCGACCGCAAGCGTTGCGGGAGGTCGGGATTGGCGATGAACAAGCGTCCGAACGCGATCAGGTCCGCGTTGCCGTCCTCGAGCCATCTTTCCGCACTGCCGCCGTCGAACCCGCCCGCAACCATCAACACGCCACGATACGTGCGGCGTACCATCTCGCTCATGCGTTTCGCGCGCTCCATGAAAGCGGCATCCTCACCGGTCGCCGCCAGCGCGGGATTCACGATGTGCAAATAAGCCAGCCCGTATCGATTGAGCTTCTCGATGACGTAAGAAAAGGTCGCCTCGGGATCGTCATCATGCATGTCATTGAAGGTGCCGAGAGGGGACAGCCGGACGCCGACCTTTTCCGGTCCCCATACTTCGCAAACCGTTTCGATCACCTCGAATAGCAGCCTGGCCCGACGCTCGCTCGATCCGCCGTATTCGTCCGTGCGGCGGTTCGTGCCGGACAACAGAAACTGATCGAGCAGATACCCGTTCGCTGCGTGCACTTCGACGCCGTCCATACCGGCAGCCTTTGCGTTGCGAGCACCTCTGAAGTACTGGCGCGCGAGATACGGCATCTCTTCGACCTGCAGCGCGCGAGGCGTGACGCAGGGTGCGAGGACACCTTCGCCGCGCTCGTTCTCGATGAACGCCTCCGCTTTCGGCAGAACAGCAGAGGGCGCAACGGGCAGCATTTCATCGGGCTGCAACGAGGGGTGCGATATGCGTCCTACGTGCCACAACTGCATGAACATCAACCCGCCCGCCTGGTGCACGGCGTCCGCCACCCGCCGCCAGCCTTCGACCTGCTCACGACTATGGATGCCAGGCGTCCATGCATAGCCCTGTCCCTGCATCGACACCTGCGTCGCCTCGCTGATGATGAGCGCGGCCCCTGCGCGCTGCTCGTAATAGCAGGCGTTGAGCTGCGACGGTATATTGCCTGGTCGGCTCGCGCGCGAACGCGTCAGGGGCGCCATCACGACACGATGCCGCAGGGTGTAGGGGCCGACTTTTACGGGCTCGAAGAGCTTGCGCAGCGGGACTTTCTCGTCGCGCTGCCCGGCGTCCCCGGGTGCGATTTCCGTCTCTGGCATATTCGCTCCTTGTGTCTTTGATTCGGCCCGAAAAGTCCTGCCATAGACGCGTCAGTTTGTCGGCGTCAGATCACATCGAAAATGTTGCCGCCTGGTACCGACGACGACTGAGTTTGCGTCTTCGCGGGTTGTTCGGGTTCGGGGTGAACGGCGATTGGGTCGCTCGCAGGAAAGGTCTCTTCGAGCGCTTCGTCGAGTTGTTCATCCGGGGTCATCGGCGCTTCCTGCGCCGCGATATTCGGCTTCTGGACGTCGACGCAACTTGCCTTTGTCATATAGCGCTCCATAAGGGAACCAGCTTCAATGTCGAACTGCGCGTCGACGTGATCGACGTCCACGTCGAATAATCCGCTTGAATTATCAGGGTGCCGATCCGGCCCAAATGCGAACTTCAACAGTATTCAAGATCGCAACCCTGACGCAGGGCTGCGATGCTTACGCTGTCGTATCACTGCTGTTCATGCTCTCTAGCGCCTTTCTCAGGCGTTCTTCCTGATCGTTCGTGAGTGATGTCTTTAATACCTTCCCACCGAAAGGCTTCAGCTCCGGCAGGACCTTGTCGAAATTCACGCGACGCACGAGGATGAACAGCGCCGACGAACCCGGCTCAATGTTCTGGCCCGTCGAACGCATGAAATCGTCGTCGATTCCATAGTCCGAGAGCGCGCCCGACAATGCGCCCGTGCCAGCGCCAATGGCCATGCCCGTTGCCAGCCCGGCGAGGGGATTGAGCAGCATCAGCCCAACCAGACCGCCAAATAGACCACCCCAGGCCGCGCCACTGACAGCGCCGATCCTGACGAGATCGACGGCCTGCTTGAGGTGTACCTTGCCCTTCGCGCTACGGACCACGACGCAGGCATCCTCCAGATCAATCAGATGTTCCTTTTGCATCTGTCGGAGTTTGGTCAACACCTGGTCGGCTGTCTCTTCGCCTTTGAAGCTTACAACGACTAGATCGCTCATCGATTTTCTCCTCTATTCTCCGGGAATAAACCAAGGCTCTTGCGCAGCATGATTGAGTCGGGCTCAGCGCTGCCCGCGAGCCCGTCGACCGCGCCGCGAAGCAGTTGCGGTGCCAGCCAACCTCGCATATGCCGCCCGGCGCACACCCTGGGACTTTAACGGGGCCATCGACGCGACGACGATGGCATCAAGACTAGATTCTTGCGGCTTGCACGTCTTCCTCGTTCCTGCAGGACGTGTCGGATATCTGCAGCTTCGGCTGCGCGGCTTTCGGATGTGAACGTGACGAACGAGATCAAGCCGAAGGGCAAGCTCGAAGAACTCAAACACGAGATCGAGGATGCGCTTTCCAGAAAATGACTAACCACCAACGTTTCGGTGGGCAAGCCGGAATGTGCGAGGCGTCATACCCGTATATCGATGAAACACGTCGGTGAAATGCTGCTGGGTCTGGAAACCGGCGTGCGCGGCAACCTCAACCAGGGGAAGCGTGTCCTCGCACAACATCGTCCTCGCAAACTTCACTCGTTCGAGTGTCACGTACAGATGGGGCGGGTTACCTGTCGCTGTTTTGAAAACGCGTGCGAAGTTCGAGGCACTCATGTGCACCAGCGCTGCGAGTTGCTCGACTGAAATGGCTTCGGCTATGTGCTCATGAATGAAGAGGTGAATGCGAGTCAGCATTCGACGCGTAAGTGGCGTGTCCGGCTGTGCCGAACCAGCACAGTGTCCGTAGCGTAAGGCAATGTGCATCGAGATGACATCGGCAAACGCGTCGGCGCAGGCGGCGTCGATGAGATCCGCATTATGCAAGGCGCCCAATGTATCCACGGTCTCGCGCAGGAAGGGGTCCCAGGACGTAGACCATTTCGGGACCGCGCAAAACGCCTCTTGCGAGACTTGCCCAAGTACGCCTGATTCGAGCGCGATAACCCATCCGTTGGGAGCGCAGTCCGCGATCGTGTCCAACCTCGCCATCGTGGGGATAACTGCGGTAAAAGGTGCACCTATCAGGATAGAGTGACTCCTGCCGAGGTCGTCGCAGCCGACGGCGCGCACAACGGTGGGGCCTGTCGGTACAACAAGCTGAAATCCAGGCATCAAAGTCCGTCCGCGGTCGGTAAAAGCGACATGCATCGGTTGGCATCGTAATCCGCGAGCCGTGGCCAATCTCGTAGCCTGGTTCATCATAGTCAGGATTCTCTTTTCCACCTTGGGCTTATCGAAAGATTATGCCGTAGTTCAGCGTTGCTTAAGATGTATTAGTCATTTGGGCAGAAGCGACCTCGCGCCGTTGGACCGCTGTTGAGCTGTCCCTGCGCTGCTCAGGCGATGCGCGACCGGTGGTAGCGGGATTCAAACCTACACATCCTTCAGACTCGAGTCGGCGTGCTCACGCGCTTTGCGTCAAAGACCACGCGTCGCAAGCGATGTGCGCGCATGCGCGGGCAGAAGTTCAGGCTCGGCAAAACCTTACGAACACAGAATCGCGAAAAGCATGGCAGAAACGCGAAAGAACGGCAGATGCATGGAGCCTAGACTGAAGCTCATCACCTGACGTACACGTGGAGTCCTGCATGGATGAACTGCTTGGGCGCGCTTGGTGGATGCTCATTCTGCGCGGCACAGTAGCGCTGTTGTTCGGCACACTGGCGTTATTCTGGCCCGGTCTTACTCTTCTTCTGCTCATCGCCCTCTTTAGTGTGTATGCGATTGCCAGCGGCGTTGTCGCCATTGTCGCGGCCATCCGCTACCGGGCGACGCACGGCAGCTGGTGGGTGCCCTTGCTGCTCGGCATCTGCAGTGTCGGCGCCGGCGTGATAGCCGCGTTGGTCCCGGGCATTACCGCCCTCGTGCTGGTCGCCGTAATCGGCGCGAACGCGATTATCACCGGCGTGTTGGATCTGATCGCAGCAACGCGTCTGCACCGGCGCCTGCGCAATGCGTGGATGCTAGCGGTGACAGGCGTACTGTCCGTGCTTTTCGGCATCTTCGTGTTGCTCTTTCCGGGCGCCGGCGCGCTAGCGCTCGTCTGGCTGATCGCCGTGTATGCGTTGTTCACGGGCGCGCTGCTAGTCGTAATCGGCATCACTGCGCGTGCCTGGCGCCATGACGACCTGACCAGCCAGACACACGCACCATTGCATCCGTGAATGCATCGCTCACGGGCGCTCGTGGTTACACAGTGAAACCCGCGGGTGATGCTGCGCCAGGTCCTGCCTCAGGTCTGGCACTGGCGCACCTCACGTAAGGAGAATCATATGGCTCTGGATCTCGACAAATGGAACCCGTTCCGGTTTTTGCGCTCGCACGCGCAAAAAGGCGCATCCGGCCGCGCCGACGCGCCGCGCACCGGTCAGCAAGGCGCCCAGCAAAACGCGCAACAGACTGGCACACAAACGGGTAACGGGGCGCCGATGGAATTCGGTGCTGCGCCCGTATCACTTGCGACTGCCAGCTGGCCGCTGCCTGACCCGATTCATCTGCTAACCGAATTGATCCGCGATCCGTTCGGAGGTCGTGGACCGCTCGGAAGCTGGTTCGGCGACTTCAGCGCGAGCGAGTTTCAACCGCGGATCGACGTCACCGACGAAGGCGACGCACTGCGTGTCGTCGCCGAGTTGCCGGGCATGAACCGTGACGACGTCGAACTCGAAGTGATAGACGACATGTTGATCGTGAGCGGCGACAAGCGCTTCGAATCGACGCGCGAAGAACAGGGATGCTATCGGGTCGAGCGGTCGTTCGGACATTTTCAGCGCGCAGTCCCACTGCCCGCGGGCATCGATCTCGATCGGGCAGAGGCCAGATTTGAAAACGGCGTGCTGACGCTGCGCGTCCCCAAAGCGGCCGGAGAACCGGCAGCGAAACGGCGCATTGAGATCAAATGACACGATCCGTCAGCGTGGAACTGGTCGGCTTGACGGCGCGAGTTGTGCGCGCCCGTCTGCCCGCCGGCGACGCGACAACCTGCTGGAGCGTTACACCTTGCATGACGATCCGACGCATATCCATTGGAGAGGACACGTTGCATTGCCTTCCGCTGTTGGTACTGCACGATGAATCGGTGCGCTGGCCGACGCGACGAAGAACGATGGGATTCGCCTGAATCGCTTCGAGTGCAGCGCGAGCCCGGCACGCGAACAAGGCGAGCCCGGAACAGGTAGCCGAACAAACAGCGGAACAAATAGCGGAACAGGTATTTTTCACCCACCCGATAGCCGCGCGGGAAGCAATTTCCGCACGGACGAAAAGGAGATCATCATGGCTGAGTGCAGCGTCTGTGGAAGGCCCGCAACCTCACAGATCACGATCACCGAAAACGGTCAGCGCCGTCAGCTGATGCTGTGCAATGAGCACTACATGGAGTTCATGACGCGCAATCAGCGCCACCTGTCGCCGCTCGAGTCCCTCTTTCATGGCGGATTGTTCGACAGTCTGTTCGACGACATGTGGCCGCAGATGGAAAGCGGCCGAGGTACCCGGTTCACCGGGCCCTCGGCTGGACAATCCGGCGGCGCAAATAAGGGTACAGCGGCCGGCAGCGGACAGACGGGCGATTCGGCAGGCGCACAGCCAGGCGGCCGTACACGCCGGCATCGCCGGGCGCGTGAAGCGGTGGACCTGCAGACGTACCTGAGCCAGAGCGGTCTGGACCGCCTGCAAGCGGCAGCCCAAGCCGCGGTCGAATATGGCAAGAACGAAGTCGATACGGAACACCTGTTGCTGGCGCTTGCCGATAACAATGTGGTGCAGGAAATCCTGCGCGAATTCAAGCTTGATCCTGAAGAGATCAAGAAGACCATCGACCACAGCGCGCCGCGCGGCACCCGCAAGGAGCCCAGCGACAACGAGCAGATCGGCGTGTCGCCGCGCGCGAAGAGTGCGCTGGAAAATGCGTTGAAGGCGTCGCTGGAACTGGGTCACAGCTATGTCGGACCCGAGCACATCCTGATTGGGCTCGTCGAGGAAGAAGACGGCTTTGCAGGTGAATTGCTGCGCAAGCTCGGGCTGTCGCCGCAATCGCTGCGGCAAAAAGCAGTCAACGTGGTCGGCAAGGGTGCCGAAGACGGCAAGGTGGAAGGCCGTTCCACCACGCCCACGCTCGACAAGTACGCGCGCGATCTCAGCGCGCTTGCGCGCCAGGGCAAGCTCGATCCGGTGATCGGCCGCGACAAGGAAATCGAAACGACCATTGAAGTGCTCGCGCGGCGGCGCAAGAACAATCCCGTGCTGATCGGCGAACCCGGCGTGGGTAAGACCGCTATCGTCGAAGGTCTGGCGCAGCGCATTGCTCAGGATCAGGTGCCGGAAGTGCTGCGCGGCAAGCGCGTGGTCGAACTGAATATCAATAGCGTGGTGGCTGGCGCGAAGTATCGTGGCGAGTTCGAGGAGCGCGTCAAGCAGGTACTGGATGAGATCATCGAGAACCAGGACCGCCTCGTTGTATTTATCGACGAACTGCATACGATTGTCGGCGCGGGCCAGGGCGGCGGCGAAGGCGGCCTCGATATCGGCAATGTCTTCAAGCCTGCGCTCGCTCGCGGTGAGTTGCACCTCGTGGGTGCGACCACCTTGAACGAATACCAGAAATACATTGAAAAGGACTCGGCATTGGAACGGCGCTTTCAGCCCGTGACGGTGCCTGAGCCTAGCGTCGAGGAAACGATCGAGATCCTGCGCGGCCTGCGCGACCGGCTCGAAGCACATCACAAGGTGAAAATTACCGAAGAGGCGATCGCTGCAGCGGCAAAACTTTCGGATCGCTACATCGCCGCACGCTTTTTGCCAGACAAGGCAATCGACTTGCTCGATCAGGCCGCCGCCCGCGTGCGCATTTCGTCGAATTCGCGTCCGCAACCATTGCACGACGTCGAGGCGAGCATTCGCCGCATCAGGCAGGAACAGGACGCGGCCAGCGCTGCAAAGCAATTCGATAAGGCCAAGGAACTGGAAGGACAGCTCGTCGCGGAACAACAACGCCTGCATGAAGCCACTGAAACATGGAAGAAGGAGCGCGGCACCAGTTCGCAGGAAGTGACGGCGGAAGACATTGCGCAAATCGTTTCGTCCCTCACGGGCGTACCGGTAGCCGAACTCACGGCCGAAGACCGTGAAAGGCTGTTGCGACTGGAAGACCATCTGAAGGAACGCGTAGTCGGACAGGATGAAGCCGTCTCCGCAGTGGCCAAAGCGGTGCGGCTTTCGCGCGCCGGTTTGACGGAGGCCGGCAAGCCGACTGCGAGCTTCCTCTTCCTTGGGCCTACGGGTGTGGGTAAAACCGAACTCGCGAAGGCGCTGGCCGCTTCCGTGTTCGGCGACGAGAACGCGCTGGTGCGCATCGACATGAGCGAGTATTCCGAGCGTCATACGGTGGCGCGGCTGGTTGGGGCGCCCCCCGGATACGTCGGCTACGAGGAAGGCGGGCAACTCACCGAGCGAGTGCGGCGCAGGCCATATTGCGTGGTGTTGCTCGACGAGATCGAGAAGGCGAACTCGGAGGTGCACAACATTCTGCTGCAACTGTTCGACGAAGGGCGGCTCACCGACGGCAAGGGACGTCTGGTCGATTTCACCAACACGATCATCATCGCGACCAGCAATATCGGCTCGCAACTGATCCAGGACAACATGAAGGCCGACTCGAAGCAGCTCGGCTACCCTGAACTGCGTGACCGCTTGATGGAAATGCTGCGGCATCATTTCAGGCCCGAGTTTCTGAACCGGGTCGATGAAGTCGTCGTGTTCCATGCGCTGGGCAAGGAGCAGATTCGCCGTATCGTCGACCTGCAACTTGCACGCGTACGGCGTACCGCGCTGGCCCAAAACATCGATCTGTCGTTCGACGACGCGTTGCGCGATCATCTTGCACAGATCGGCTATGACCCCGAGTTCGGCGCGCGGATGCTCAAACGCAAGATCCGTCTTGAGGTGGAATCACAACTCGCCGATGCGATGTTGCGAGGCGACGTGCGCGATGGCGACAAGGTCACCATGACCTACGACTCGGGGACGCGTTCTGTGCGTGTGCAGAAAGGAGCATCGCCCACAGAAGCAGAAGCGCGCAGCGACGCGTCAACGCAGGCACCGGCACATGCGTGATGCTGGCGCGATCAGGAGTGCGACGCCCCCGCCCGCGCGGGGGCGTCGCCCTCACGATTCAAGTTCACCGGCCACGATCTCGTCGCGATAGCACCAGATCCACGTTTCGCCGGGTTCGATTGACCTGACCAGCGGATGACCGGTCGCGTGAAAATGCTTGCTCGCATGCCGGTTGGGCGACGAATCGCAACAGCCGACGTGTCCGCAAGAAAGGCAAAGCCGCAAATGTACCCACGGCTGGCCGAGCTTCACGCAGTCCTCGCAATAGTCGATGGACGTGTTGAGTATGCGGGCTTGGCCCAGGTGCGTGCAACCGGCGGTCATCATCGTGCTCCTCGGACAGGTGTGCGCAGACGCGCGGGGATCAAGGTTGCGCTCGCGCTCAGCTGCTATTCAGATAGCGATGCACCAGTGCCACAGCCATTGCCCCCTCGCCGACTGCCGACGCTACGCGCTTGATCGATGCGTGACGCACATCGCCCGCTGCGAATACGCCGGGCACACTCGTTTCCAGATGCAGTGGCGCGCGTTCGAGAGGCCAGTTCAGGTTCGCCCGATATTCCTGCAGATCGGGCCCGGTCACGAGATAGCCGCCTTCATCGCGAACGACGCCGACCTCCTGTGCCCATTCCGTCTGCGGCACGCCGCCAATGCAGACGAATAGCCAATGCGTTTTTGCCCTGCGGGACTGGGTGGTTCGCACATCGGTCAGCGTTATCTCCTGCAACACGTCGTCGCCAGCAAGCGCGGTAACTTCGGTGCACGTGCACACCTCGATGTTCGACGCCGATGTAATGCGATCCGCCAGGTATCGTGACAACGTGTTCTTGAGCGATGCGTCACGGACGAGCATATAGACGCGATTGGCGGACTGCGAAAAGTGCATGGCGGCTTGTCCCGCCGAATTGCCTCCGCCCACCACATACACGTCTTCGCCGTGGATCAACGCAGCCTCGCTGGCGCCGGCGCCGTAATAGAGGCCTGCGCCGAGAAAGCGCTCTTCACCCGCGAGGCCTAGCGTGCGATATGCCACGCCCGTCGCGCAGATGGAGGTGCGCGCCGTGATACGCGTGCCGTCTTCCAGATATACGATGCCCTGGCCAGGCGGAAACTCCGCGTGCACACCGGCGCGCGCCAGCAGGATTTCAGCGCCGAATTTGACGGCCTGGTCGCGCGCCCGTTCAGCGAGTTCCGCGCCGCTCAGGCCCTGTGGAAAGCCGAGATAGTTCTCGATCTTCGAACTGCTGCCTGCCTGACCGCCCAATGCCCAGCGCTCCACCAGTACGGTATGCAGCCCTTCCGATGCGCCGTACACTGCGGCGCTCAATCCCGCCGGTCCTGCGCCGTAAATCGCAAGATCGTAGGCTTCACGAGAGGGACTCGCAAACCAGCCGAGCTTCTCGGTGATTTGCCGGATGGTCGGACATTCGAGCCGCGTGCCGTCGTGGAAAACGCAGACGGGCAGGCGTGAATCGGAAAGATGCTGCACGTGCGCCAGGTCCTCGGCTTCCTTATCGCTGCCCAGTTCGATCCACTCGAACGGTATGTCGCTGCGATGCAGGAAGTCGCGTATCGCGTAGCCCTGTGCGCTGCGCATGCGTCCATAGATCCTGACCATGAATATGCTATCCACTGTTGAGGACGTCACGACTTTGCATCGTATTCTCGCGCTTCACGAGCAGCCGGCCGCGCCGAGGTATCGCCAGGATATCGGCGCTTGGCCGTACTCAAGCACTATAAGCGCATCGGAGGCGGGTGTCTTTCGCGAAACTGCCAGGTTTTGTCCCCTTTCCGCTGATCGTTCGATCACATCAGGTCGTGCGACTCATCCAGCTTGCGATCGACAAAACGCATGCCCCATTCGATGCCATCGCGGACCGCCTCCTCCTGCGTAAGCCATTCCGGCTGAATCGTCTCCGGACGGAATTCGGCCACGCGGCTATCGGCATGGCGCACACTCACGGTCGCCTGCCACGCGCCGTATGCATTCCGCTCCGGGTGTACCGCGATCTCGTAGCCTCGATGCTCAAACACGTGCGTTTGCATGAGCGGCTCCCGTTTCGTATCAAGGCGTCAATCTGGCAGCACGAACTCGCTGCGCATGTCTTCGATCGCCTTCTGGACATAATGTGCGCAATCTACGCCGAGGTCATTGAGCGGCACCATGTTCCAGTTGCGGCCGGATGCGTCGGGCGGATGCCGCTCTGGTAGCGGTATGCGCACCCGCAAAGCTCCCGGCACATCAGCGGCGATTTTCGTCACGCGGTTCTGCAGTTCGTCGCGGATCTGCTCGGCGGTTCGAACGGTCTTCGGCATCGGTCTGGCTCCTTCGATTGCACCTTCCAATCGTGACTGAATTCACTGAATGGCGCATACGTGCCTGCTGCGTGCGCATGCACCGACGACGCTTCAAGTCTAGTCGCTAATCCCGAGATGCACGGATTAGCGCGCGCTTTTGTGAACAGCATCAACGGAAGGCGCGCCGCAAAGCTGCTGATCGGAACGATGCGAAAGGGCACAAGGGCAACAAGGGCAACAAGGGCCACGAGGGCCACGAGGGCCACGAGGGCCCGATCCTCTCCTGGTCAGCCCGTGTCGCTTTGAGCAGCTATCCACAAAGAAGCCGCACAAACGCGAAAAACAGTAGCATGTGCATACGCGACTCGTGAATGGACTGTGCATGGCGCATGTGCACTCCATGCACGCGCGATGCGCTCGCGGCGCAACGACGGCTCTCCGGGAGTCAAATCATGGAAAGTAAGAAAAGCTGGCTACGCAGGGATATCGATGCGTTGCGTCTGCAGTGGGACATGCTCACCTTTTATGAACGATTCGAGCAGCTTGTCGCGCATGTGCTGAGCGTCGTGATTTCCATCATTATCCTCGTGTCGCTCTGGCAGTTGATTCACGCGGTGATTTCATTGCTGGTTTCGGACGCGCTGAACCCGCTGGATCACGCGGTGTATCAAACCATCTTCGGGATGGTCATGACGCTGCTGATCGCGATGGAATTCAAGCATTCGATTACGCGCGTGATGGCGCGGCGCGATCACATCGTGCAGGTCAAAACGGTGCTTCTGGTTGCGCTGCTGGCTATTGCCCGCAAATTCATCATTCTCGATCCGGCCAGCGCGCCCGCCCAGATCGCGGCGCTTGCGTTTGCGCTGGTGGCACTGGGGAGCGTCTACTGGCTGATGCGGCAGCGTGATGACCCGGTCGACGCGGTGACGGCCGCGCAAGCAGAGCGTGATCCCGCGGTGCACACGCAGCGGCAGCAACGGGGACTGCCCCGCGAAGGCGGCCAACCCGACAAATGATCAGGGTCGCCGCGCTCGTCAGGTGGTGAGAGCGTAAGCCTTCAATCCGGTGGACGGGATTGATGATCGCGGCAAGTCCGGTCGCCTCCGGTTGCGCCCGGGACAGGCGCTTCGAGCGCGAGCCCTTTCGTCTCAGCGCTGACGGGCGTCGGAACCCCCAGCCGTTCACCCCAGAGCAGGACCGTCACGTTGACGAACTCGATCTCCGTAACCGATCCTTTCTCCAGGCGATGCAGCATCGAGGTCGTGAACGCGGGCGAGAGTCCCGTCTAGGAAGGAATGATCCGTTCGCGCTTCAATTTATCGAAGAGCGCGAAGAACGCATCCGGTGTGGGCTGATAATCGAGGAAGCCGGCTTTACGGCTCTTGCTCATGTCAGTCAACACTTCCATCGGACGTCCGAGGTCGGCGTCCGTATGCCACCACGACACGAGCTTGCCGATATCCGGTTCCTTCAGTTGGTAGCGGCCCGCGATATCCGCCCATTGCCTGCCCGCATCCTGCATGCGATGTTCGAGCGGACGCGTCTCGCCGTCGAAAGGCGCGGGCTCGATGCCGAAATACTGCGCGAGCTGGGACCACATCCATTTCCATCTGAACACGTCGCCATTGACGACGTTGAAGTCCTCGTTGCGTGCGGCGGGAGAGGTGGACGCCCACTCCAGATGCCGCGCGAGCAGGCGCGCGTCGGTCATATCCGTGAGACTGTTCCATTGGGCGGCCGAGCCGGGAAACACGAACGGCTGCCCCGTTTCCTTGCACAGCGTCGCATACACCGCGAGCGTGACGCCCATGTTCATCGCGTTGCCGAGCGCGAAGCCGATGATGGTATGCGGTCGATGCACGCTCCAGCTGAAGTCATATCGACGCGCGGCTTCGAACAACCGGTCTTCCTGCTCGTAGTAGAAGTTATCGACGGGTTGCCGGCCTTGTTCCTCCCGAAACGGCGTGAGCGGGACATTGCCTTGCGCATACGCTTCAAAAGGGCCGAGGTAATGCTTGAGGCCCGTGACGAGCGCGGCGTGCTCGAGCTTGCCGGTCGGGCCGAGCGCATCCAGCACGTGACGGACCATTGCGCCGTTCACTTCGATGTTCTCGCGCTCGGTTGCCTGTCGCGACCATGCGGTAAAGAAGACGTGACTGAAATGCTGTCCTTGCAGCGCATCCGTAACGGATTGCGCGGAAGTGAGATCGGCTGTGACGGATTCGACGCCGTCGGGCGCTTTGGTGCGTCCGCGCGAGAGACCCGTTACGTTCCAGCCTCCGCGCGCCAGTAGATGTTGCGCGAGATTGCCGCCGACGATGCCCGTCGCGCCAATGATGAGTGCCCGTTTGTCCATGTAAAGTAAATATCGAAAGTTGCAATGTTGGCAGGAAGAATCTGCGGATGCGCGCTTCGCCAGGGGACGCGGCTATACGCTCTGGAAGGTCCGGCTGTCGGGCCGTATGCCGTCGAAAGCACACGCCAGCAAGCGATGTACCGCTTCGCGGGAGAGCGGCCTTGGGTTGTAGTAGGGAGCCTGCATCGCTGCCGTGGCGGCAGCATCAATATCGCTTGAGCGAAGGCCTAGCATATCGAGAGACGCGGGGGCATCAAGCGAGCGGCCAAGGTCGTGCAGCGCCGCGGCGGGTTCCCGGGTGTCCAGTGCCTTGCACAGGCGTTCGTGGGCGGCTGGCGCCGCGGGCAGATTGAACGCCATCGAATAAGGCAGCATCACCGCATGGGTCTCTGCGTGCGGCAGATTGAACATTCCGCCGAGCGTGTGGCACAGCTTGTGATGCAATGCCATGCCGACGCTCCCCAGCACGGTCCCGCACAGCCAGGCGCCATACTGGGCGGCTTCGCGCGCCGCGATATCGTCCGGCTGCTTCACGATGCGCGGCAACGCATTCGCGAGGCTGCGGATGCCTTCTTCAGCAAACAGCGACATCACGGGGTTGGCGTCCTGCGCATAGAGCCCTTCGGCCGCATGCGCAATTGCATTGAGGCCGCTCGTCGCCGACAGCGACGCGGGCAAGGTCAGTGTGAGGCACGCGTCGTAGATCACGGTGCGCGGCAGTACGCGATAACTCTTGCCGGTTTTTTTCTCGCTCGCCGACGTCATGCCGTAGATAGGCGTGACCTCCGACCCGGCGTACGTGGTCGGAATGGCGAGAATCGGCAACGAGGTTTCGAGCGCAATGGCTTTTGCGAGCCCGAGCGTGGAGCCGCCTCCCGCTGCGACGAGTCCATCCGCGCCCGCTGCGAGCGCCGCCGCGACTCCTTCCTGCGCGGTTTCGACGGGCACATGCATGACGGCCCGATCGAACATGTCCGCGCATCGCTCGCCCGCGAGCTTGCGCACGCGGTCGGCAAGAAAGCGCTGCTCGGGCGTGCAGAGCACGAGCGCGCGGCGGATGCACAGTTCGTCCAGTTCATCCGCGAGGCGCTCGATCGCTCCCGTGCCGAAGACGATGCGGCCGGGCCGGCTGATATAGGTGAAGGCAATCATGGGCATTGACTCAGGACGAAGTCGAATGAGAGCGTGCTGAACGGCGTCGCCATCACCGTACCGTCGGGCGCCGTGCCACGTTCGTGGCGAGTCCAGGGCGCAATCAGCGACGAGCGCACGCCGAATACCGCGTCCGAGTCCAGGTAACGATCGCCCTCGCGGAACACGTGCGTGACGAGCCGTTCATAGCCGGGCGCCGTAATCATGAAATGCAGATGCGCCGGGCGCCACGGGTGACGCCCCAGCGCTTCGAGCATGCGTCCAACGGGACCATCGTGAGGAATCGGATAGGGCTCCGCCACGATCGAGCGAAAGTGATAGCGTCCATCGGCAAGGCTATGCAGCACACCTCTTGCGCGATGCGTGTCGGCGTCGCTGGTCTGGACATCGTAGAAGCCATCGGCGTCCGCCTGCCAGACTTCGATGCGCGCGCCGCTTACCGGCTCGCCGCCCTGGCCGCGCACGACACCCGATACGAAGCACGGTTCGCCGCGCGCGCCGTTGGCGACGTCGTCGCCGTTACGATATTCGGGCGCATTGTCGACGAAGAAAGGACCGAAAACGGTTGCCTCCGTGCAGCCCTTCGGCTTGCGATGCGCCATTGCCGTCACGAGCATCGACAGGCCGAGCGTATCCGACAACAGAATGAACTCCTGGCGGCGGTCGTCGGTGATATGGCCGACATCGGTGAGAAAGCGGATGCCGGCTTCCCATTCGCGCTCGGTCAGGCCGACTTCGCGGGCGAAGCCGTGCAGATGCCGCACGAGACTCGTGACGATCGTCTTGAGCCGCTCATCGGGTGCCTGTTCGTGGCGTGCAAGTACGGCATCCGTGATGGTGTTCTCGTCGAGGTTTCGCATGGATCGAATCCGTTGATGTGACTAGCGGTTGTCGACGCGCTTGAGGAACGGACGGATATCCACGCTGCGCCAGATGCCCGCCTTGTTGAACGGGTCGTTGCTGTTGAAGCGCATCACGTCGCCGATCTCGTCAGCTTCGAAAAGAAAGAAACTGCCGATCATCGTTTCCTGATCGCCTGCCAGCAGCGGGCCGGACATGACCATCCTGACGGGCGAGGTGGCCAGATAAGCCTTGTGTGCTTCGTAATGGGCAAGACGGCGTTCGACCATGTTGTCATGGTCGAGGCAGTAGACGGTGTAGTGCATCGCAACTCCTGAATGTGGTGAGAAAAGCGTTCAGCGGGAAATGCCGGCTTGCGCTTCGACGGCGCGCACGATCGAGAAGAAATCCAGATCCGCACCATCGCCCTCTGCGTAGCGCGCGAACTGCTCGCGCACGAGCGCTGCGGCTATCATCGGCACGCCGGCGTCCGCGCCCGCATCGACGACGAGCGACATGTCCTTGAGCATCTGCCGCGACGAAAAGGCAGGGGAAAAGTCCCGATTCTTCAGTGGATCGAGTTTGTATTTGACGAGCGGGGACGCCGCGACGCTATCGCCGATCACCTCCAGCATCCTGGCCCAGTCGAGCCCGCCCTTTGTGCCGAGCGTGAGCGCCTCAGCCAGCAGCACGGCCGTCGAGCCGACCAGATGATTGATGGCGAGCTTCAGATAACGTGCCTGCTGATCCTCGCCGACGTAGTACTGGCGCGCCGACATGACCTCAAAGACGGGCAACGTGCGGTCGTACGCGTCTTGCGGGCCGGATGCGAATACCGTTAGCTGCGCCTTGTCGGCAAGAACGGTGCTGCCCGATACGGGCGCGCAGATATAGCCGATTCCGCGCTTGTGCGCCGCGTCGCGTACTTCGCCCGACGCCGTGGGCGAGACCGTGCTCATGTCGATATAGACGGCGCCGTCGTTTGCGTTTTCGATCACGCCATGTGCACCGAGCGCGACCTTACGCAATACGGCGTCGTCGGGAATGATCGAGAACACGAGCGGGGCCGAACGCGCGACGCTGGCGAGATCCTCAGCGCGGCGGGCGCCGAGTCGAACGGCCTCGTCGATGCGCGCTGCGTCGACGTCATACACGGTCACGTGGAATCCTGCGGCGAGCAGATTGCGCACGATCGGCGTGCCCATCTTGCCGAGGCCGATCCAGCCGATCTGTTGTGCGTTGTGTTTCTCTTGCGTTTGCGGCATGTCGTCACCGTACCTGGGGATTGATGAGAATCTTCATCTTGTCGCTGCCTTTGTCGCTCAACACGTCGAAGCCTTTTTCGACGACATCGTCGGCATCGATCAGATCGTGGATGAGCTTTTCGACCGGGAATTTGCCGTTCGCGATCATGCCGATGATGCGCGGCCAGATCGTCACGGGGTAACACCACGTTCCTTCGATGCGGATGTCCTTGAGCGACCATTTCATTGGATCGACACTCGCTGTGCCGACGTGCAGACCTGCCTGGACCACGGCGCCCGCCGAACGCACGGCATCGACACAGGCGTTCAGCGCATGCTGGTTGCCAGCGCATTCGATCGCGACATCGACGCCCACGCCTTCCGTCAAATCGCGAATCTTTTGCGGCAGGTCGCCGTCGGACGGATCGAAGATTTCAGTCGTGACGCCGAAGCCGGCCATCTTCGCGGCGCGCGCCGCGTTGGGTTCGCTGACGAATATCTTCGTGGCGCCCGCTGCGTGACAGGCGAGGGCAGCAAGCACGCCGATCGGGCCCGCCCCTGTAATCAGCACCGTCGAGCCGACCGTGACGCCGCCCCGGTCCACGGCATACAGTGCGACGGCAGCTGGCTCGATCAGCGCACCCTGCTTGTCGCTGACGGTGTCGGGCAGGCGGTTCGCGTGATAGTCGTTGAGCACTGTGTATTCGGCCATACCGCCGCCGTCCCAACTGAGCCCGACGCAACCCATCTTCGTGCAGAGATGGCGCATGCCGCGCGCGCAGTAGTAGCACTGACCACACGACGCGAGCGGCATCACGGAGATACGGTCGCCGCGCTGCACGTTCTTCACGTCCTTGCCGACTTCGACGACCTCCGCACTGAACTCATGACCGAGAACCTGAGGCGCTTTTGCTCCCGTCAATGCATGCGGCTCGGTCGGCACGACGATGGGACCGGCCTGATACTCGTGCAGGTCGGTGCCGCAGATGCCGCACCACAGCGGTTTGACGATCATCTGGCTCGCGCCCATGCTCGTCGGGTCGGGGACGTTCTCGACCCGGATATCGTGCGCACAGTGAAAACGCACTGCTCTCATATTCGACTCCTTGGTTTAGACGGGCCATTTCGAATGGCCTCGTGTGGATCTGGAAAATTCAGCGTTGCCGGCGGCTCACGTAGCACGCGGATGCGCCGATGATGATGACGCCCTTGACGATGATCTGCGCCTGCACGGGCATGCCGATCAGCAGCACGATGTTGAAGACGATGACGAGAATGGCTGCACCCGCGAGGCCGCCCAGCAGCGAGCCGCGGCCGCCGGAGAGCGCGAGCCCGCCCATGACAGCGGCGACGATCGAATCGAGTTCGAAGCCGCGGCCCACCCAGTTGTCTACGATGCCGACATAGCCGGACAGGATCAGTCCCGCCAGCCCCGCAAGCAGCGCACTGATCACGTAACACGCGATACGCACGGTGTCGGGACTCACGCCGACCAGTCTCGCGGCCACGGCATTGCCGCCCACCATGTACACACGCCGTCCGAACGTGGACAGATGCAGCAGCGTGCCGAATACGATCGTGCACACGAACAGCAGCAGCACGTTGACGGGCACTGCCGCAATCGAGCCTGTTCCCAGTACGTGAAAGAGCGGTGGTACGTTGCCGGAAGGCGCGCCCTGCGTGTAGGCGAAACGCAGGCCGTCGAGCACGACGGCGGTGGCGAAGGTCGCGAGAAACGGCGACACCTGACGCTTCGTGACAAGCAGGCCGTTGAGCAAGCCGGCACCGATGCACAGCACAAGCGTCACGC
Organism: Paraburkholderia caribensis; assembly: GCF_002902945.1. Taxonomy (NCBI): domain Bacteria; kingdom Pseudomonadati; phylum Pseudomonadota; class Betaproteobacteria; order Burkholderiales; family Burkholderiaceae; genus Paraburkholderia; species Paraburkholderia caribensis. Next base: position 2,358,923 of record NZ_CP026102.1, on the reverse strand, counting down.
CAAAGACGGCTGGGGCTGAATGGTTCGTGTCGTCGAACGCAGTGGCGATCACGGCCGCCGTCGCCATTACGGAGGCAACCGACAGGTCGAGTCCGCCCACCAGAATCACGAACACCTGGCCAATCACGACGATGCCGAGCGGCGCGAACTGCACCAGCATGTTGACGACGTTATCGGCGCGAAGGAAAGTGGGCGACCACACGCCCGAAAGCGCAATCAGCGCCACGAGGAACAGATAGATGCCATAGCGCTGTACGGCACGCAGCGACAGCGCGCGCACCGGTGTGGCGTCGCTGCGCGGAGCAACTGAGTTCATGCGAGCCTCCGTTTCTGCTGGACGTTGACGCAGACTGCCGCGATGATCGCGATGCCCTGCACGATGAGCTGATACTGGGACGGCACGCCGGCAAAGTTGATCAGATTGTTGAGCATGCTCAGCAGATACACACCGAGCAACGTGCCGACGACGCCGCCGCGCCCCCCGCTCAGAATCGTGCCGCCGACGACCACGGGCGTGATCGACGCAAGCGTGTAGTTGGCGCCGAGATACGGTTGACCGGAGCCGAACTGGGCGGCGAGATAAATGCCCGTGAGGCCTGCGCAGAGTGACGAGAACGTGTAGACGAACAGAATGACCCGTTTGCGGGGAATTCCCGATAGCGTCGCCGCATTGTCGTCGTCGCCTACGAGATAGACGTACCGGCCGAGACGCGTGTTGCGCATGAAGTACGACACGCCGGCATAAAGAAGCAGCACCACGGTGGCGGTGACGGGCACGTTGGTATAGCGTCCATAAGCCAGCGCGTCGAAGCCGTCCGGCACGCTGCCTGCGGGGCCGTTCGCGTAGTACAGGATGCCGCCTTGCAGGATGGCGCCCATACCCAGCGTGATGATCAGCGGATGCACGCGCAGCCAGAGCACGAGCAGGCCATTGGCCAGTCCCACGATCACGGACAGCGCAATCGCGGCCGAAATCGCCATGCCCCATCCGCCTTGGGTCGCATCGGAGATGCCGGATGTGAGCGTGGCTGTCACGCTGATCAACGAACCAACGGACAGATCGATGCCCCCTGTCAGAACGGCGAGCGTCTGCCCGAGCGCGACGAGCGCAAGGCCCGTCGCCTGCTGATGGATGTTCAGCAGATTGGACAGCGTCGAAAAACGGTCGTTGACGTTCGTGCCCGTGACAAACAGCACCGCGATCAGCACTGCGACGATGAATGGCGCTGCGTTCGGTGCGACGTGGCGTCTAATGAGCGTACGCATCGGCGCCTCCCGTCTGCGCGAGCTGCGCGCCGCCCGTTGCGAGCGCCATGATGTCGTGCTCGGTCATCTGCTGGCCGCTGAGTTCGCCCGCAATACGTCCTTCGCGCATCACCAGCACGCGGTCGGACATGCCGATTACCTCCTGCAACTCGGAACTGATCATCAGGATGCCGAGGCCGCGATCCGTCAGTTCGCGCATCAGGCGATAGATTTCCGCCTTCGCGCCGATGTCGACACCGCGGGTCGGTTCGTCGAGAATCAGCACGCTGGTGCACACGCGTACCCATCGGCTGATGAGTACCTTCTGCTGGTTGCCCCCCGAGAGCGTCGCGACGCTGCCCGCAGGCCGCGCGCCCGCAATGCCGTATTCGCGGATTGCATCCGCGCCTGCCGTGCGCTCTTCTTTCGCTCTCAGCAATCCAAACCGGGACACGCGCCGGAGGGTGGTCGCCGTGACGTTCTGCGCGACGTTCAGGTACATCAGCAAGCCTTCGGATTTACGGTCTTCCGTGACAAAGCCGAGACCGAGGCGGATCGCCGTTGCTGGCGTCATACGCGTATGGCGCGCGCCACGCACTTCGACGGTGCCGCGCGCGGGCAACGCGCCGAACAGGCCGGACGCGAGTTCGGTGCGGCCCGAGCCGACCATACCGGCGAGCCCGACGATTTCGCCCGCGCGCACGGCGAGCGAAGCATCGACGACCCGATTGCCGACCTGCAGACCTTCGACGTTCATCAGGACCGTGCCGCCCGGGGCCAGCGTGGGCTTTGGCGGATAGATGTCTTTCATTTCGCGGCCGACCATCATGCGCACGAGCTCGGCGCGGGTCGTTTCCGACACGGCTTGTGTGCCGATCTTGCGGCCGTCCTTCATGACGGTCACGCGGTTGCACAGTTCGAAGATTTCATCCAGCCGGTGCGAGATGTAGATAATTGCGACGCCGCGCGCGCGCAGCACGCGCAGCCGGTCGAAGAGGAGCTGCACTTCCTTGCCGGCGATGACCGCCGTCGGTTCGTCGAGGATGAGCACGCGTATTTCGCTCGCCATCGCCTTTGCGATCTCGACCATCTGCTGGCTTGCGACAGAGAGCGCGCCCACTCGCTCGCGCGGATCGAGTTGCACGCCGAGTTCGTGCAGCAACGTGGCGGCGCGTTCGTTCATCGCACGGTGGTCGATGGTGCCGAGCCGGGTGCGAGGCTCGATCCCCGCGAAGATGTTCTGCGCGACGCTCGACTGTGGAAACAGCACGAGTTCCTGATAGATGATGTGAACGCCGTGCGCCTTTGCGTCTGCGGGGGACTTCCACGCGACGGGCTGACCGTCGAAGCACAATGCGCCCTCGTCCGGCAGATACGCGCCGGCGAGCACCTTCATCAGTGTCGATTTGCCCGCGCCATTTTCGCCGACCAGTGCGTGAATTTCGCCGCCGCGCACGCCGAAGCTCACGTCATCGAGGCTCTTGACGCCAGGGAACTGCTTGACGATGCCGCTGACCTGGATGACGTCGGGCGGGGACGCGACGCCATTACCTGAAACACCCGCTATATGCGCGTTCATTTCTCACCCGGCAGCTTGATCTTGAACGTCGACGGGTTGTAGTCCGCTCCCATGCCGCCGTCGATGATCTTGTCGGGCGGACCCTTTGCATCGACGACCTGATCGATGTACTGATCGGGATGTGGCACCGACGCCGTCTCGTCGCCACGCGTCAGCGCGATCTGCGGGCTGATCTCGTAGATTTTCGGCAATGGCTGACCTTGCAGTACCTTGAGCGCAACATCGAGCGATGTGCCGCCCATAGAAGGCGGATAGCCGATTTCGAGCATCGGAATCTTGTACTTCAACGCCAATTGGAGCGGACCGTTGAGGTCGGCTGTCGTGTGTGGCGGGATTTCGCCGGGCTTGAAGCCAGCCGCAAGGAACGCTTCGATCGAGCCCGCGACGGGCAAGCCATGCGCGCACCATACGGCGTTGATGGTGTGCCCGTACTTCGCGATCATCGCCTGCATCTGCTGCTTGGCCTTTACGGGGCTCCAGTCGGAGTAGACCGTGTCGAGCACCTTGATGCCGGGATATTGCGAGAACACTTCGTGCGCGGCGGCTTCACGGTCGGCGCTGACGCTGGAGCCCGCCTGGCCCGCCAGCATGATCACGTTGCCCTTGCCGTGCAGCTTCTCGACGATCCATTGCGCCCACACGCGGCCCATCATCGCATCGGAACCCGTCACGAACGATACGAAGTTGTCCGATGAAATGCGCCGGTCGACCATCACGACGGGAATGCCCTGTTTCATCGCACGCGTGACGACGGGGTCGAGCGCCTTTTGCGTGTTCGCACTGACGATCAGCAGATCCACGCCGCGCGAGATCAGGTCCTGAATGTCGGCAGCCTGTTTGGCGTCGTCCATGTTGCCGTTGGTGATCAACAATTGCTTGATCTGGTCGGGATGCTCGGCCGCCGCCTTCATCAACGAGTGCTGCATCACGACGCGCCAGCTGTCGCCGAGTCCCGCATTCGAAAAGCCGATCACGTAGGGCGGTTTCTTCTTGAACTTCGCGGTATCGGAGAACGGAATCTGCACGGCGGGATTGAACAGGAACGTGCGCGCCGCGCCGGTGTAGTCTGCACGTGCGGCACAGGAAGCCGTCAGGATGAATGCCGCAGCAGCGAATACGCTTGCACGGTGAAAGCGGATCGAACGACGCATGAATGTCTCCGTAAATGTTTTGATATCCATCGGAAGACGCGCGCGTCGTCGTCTCTGCGCTTCAACGCGTCTGGCCGTCACAGGCACCGGTAACGGGTTCTATAATCTGGCGTTACCGATGCTGGACACAGCGTGCTTCCCGACGGCGCCAATGTGGCATGGTTGACGGAGCGCATCTAGCAATTGCCATTACTAGTAATGGCAGTAACAGGGAAAGCATGAGGAGGCGAGACATGGAAAAGCAGCAGCGCCTGAACGAACTGGCCGATTTTCTGAGGACGCGCCGCGCACGTCTTCGGCCCGAGGACATCGACTTTCCGAGTGGCGCCCGGCGCAAGACACCGGGCCTGCGCCGTGAAGAAGTGGCCGAACGCGCCGGCATCAGCGTGACCTGGTATGCGTGGCTCGAGCAGGGCAGGGAAGTGAATGTGTCGTTCAAGACGATCGAAAGCCTCGCCAATGCGCTGAAGCTTTCGCCGCACGAGCGCACGCATCTGTTCGAACTGGCCAATCACTACACGCCGCCTGGCCCGTATCCGATTGCACAGAACGTGACGGATACGGTTCGGCGCATGCTCGATCAGCTTGGCAACATGCCGGCCTATGTCGTCGATGGCAACTGGAACTATGTGACGTGGAACGAGGCGGCGGTGCGTGTATTCACGGACTTTCGCAAGATGCCTGCGGGCCGCTGCAATCTGCTGTGGTTCACGTTTCAGCAAGACGGCGCGCGTGCGCTCTTTCAGGGCTGGGACGCCTACGCGAAATGCGTGTTGGCGCAGTTTCGCGGCGACTACATTCTTCGGCCTTCGGGTGAGGTCTTTTTGCGCGATCTCGTCGAAGAACTGAGCGATACGGATGCTGACTTCTGCCGCTGGTGGGCGGAACACGAAGTGCTCAAGCGCAGCGACTGGCGCAAGGTGATCGAGCACCCGGTAGCAGGGTTGCTCGAGCTGGATGCGCTATCGCTGGAAGTGCCCGATGCGCCGGGGATGCGCATCATGGTGTACACGCCCGCGCCGTCGACGGATACTGCCCAGCGTATCGAGGCACTGATGAAAGCCAGCAATGCGGCTGCAATTCCTGTTCAAGCCGCTACGGTACTCGATACTTTTCGAAAGTCTCGGGTTTCGAAAACAGGGCGCGGCGGATGATCCTGGCGAGCATTTTTTTTTGCCCTTTTTCTGCTATTCGCCGGTGCCACGCCGCGGTTGTTCGAACGGCTCTAAAACTCGCGCATCAGTCGATGCGCGACGCGTGGACGTCGCTTCCGGCAGGCTTCGTCAACGCGCCCCCGTCATTCATGAAGTGCGCGGCTCAGGGCTGCTTGCTCCATAGATCGTCAACCGCGCGGATTGCCAGCAGATATCCGTTTGCGCCTGCCCCGCAGATTACCGCCGTAGCCGCGACCGAGATTGTCGAGTGACGATATTCTTCCGAGCGCGCGTGGATGTTGGTGATATGCAATTCCACCACCGGCCGCCTGACGAGCTTGACTGCATCGAGCACGGGAATTCGACCGAACGAAAAGCCGGCCGGATTGATAATCAGCGCGGCATCCTGAAGAAACGCTTCCTGGATCCAGTCGATCAGCTCGCTTTCGCTGTTGGTCTGACGGAATACGCAGTCGAACCTCAGCGAATCAGCGAGTGTCAGGCAGCTCTGTTCGATGTCCGCAAGCGTGGTGGTGCCATAGATGTGAGGCTCCCTGACGCCGAGCATGTTCAGGTTCGAGCCATTGAGGATATAAAGTTTGCGAGTCATGGTTTCAATGTGTGGAGGAGCGTTCAAGGACAGTGCCTTTGGTTTCCCGCGATACTGCAATCATGAGAAAGGAAAGCAGATTCAAGGAGCCGCACACGGCGACGATGGCCCAGGGAGAACCGTGAAAGGCATTCAGCAGCGCGACGGCGACAATGGGCATCGGGCCGCCCGTGAGCAGGTTCGCACCTGAGTAGGACAGCGCGGACCCCGTATAGCGTGCCTCGGTCGGAAAGGACTCGGCGAACCAGACCGGCTGGATGCCGCTCTGGAACTGCGTAAAGCCGAGGAACGCGCCCATCACGGCCATGGTCATGGCGATCGAGTTCTGGTTGAGAACCGGGAAGTAGACCAGGCAGCAGACCAGCGTGCAAAACGAGCCGAGCATCAGCGCGCGCTTGCGTCCAATCCTGTCACTCAGATAGCCGCCCGCCAGTGCGCCGACGATGGCGCAGACATTGGCGATCATCAACAGCATGAAGCCGGTCTGCTTTGGCACGCCGAGGTGTTTGGTCAGATAACTGAGCGAAAACACCACGATCAGATAAAACAGCGCAGCGGGCCCGCAAAAGAACAGCGTCAGGCGAAGTGCAGTGCGCCAGTGGTACTTCAGCACGATGCCGAGTGGATTCGCGGCGCGTGCCCGTACGCCGCTTTTGTTGAGTGCCTCGAAGGCGGGTGTCTCGGATACACGACTGCGGATGTAGATGCCTAGCAGTACAAGAACAAAGCTTGCGAGAAACGGGATTCGCCAGCCCCAGGAATCAAAATCGTCGGACGAAAGCACGGCCGCCAGCGTGAACAGCGTGAAATTGGCGAGAATCTGGCTGAGTGGCGAACAGATGCCGAGCAAGCCCGAATACCAGCCGCGTCGCGCTGCCGATGCATGCTCCACCGCCATCAGTTGGGCGCCCGTTGATTCGCCGCCGAGCGCGAAACCCTGGACGATCCGCAGCGAAACCAGCAACGTCGGCGCGAGGATGCCGACCTGCTGGTAGGTGGGCAGCAGGCCCATCAGAAACGACGACGCGCCCATCACAGAGACAGTAACGAGCATCAATTTGCGGCGACCCCAGCGGTCGCCGAGCATTCCGCACACGATCGCACCCAGGGGGCGCGCGGCGAGCCCGGCCCAAAAACTGGCGAGCGACGCGAGCAGCGAGGCGGTCGGGTCGAGCGACGGAAAAAAGAGCTTCGGAAAGACCGTGGCCGCGACCACGCCATACAACGCGAAGTCGAACCACTCTAGCGCGGTGCCTACGGTTGCCCCGGCCACCGCCCGGCGCGCCATCAGCTGGGCATGCGCGGACTGGCTCGTTTCGGCGAGGTCTGGGTCAGCAATAGATGACATGTTGTCTCCTCATTTCTATGTGGTGAAACGTTCGTTGCGGGTGCCGAACAAGTGCTATTGTTCGCGCTGCAGAGAGGAACCGTTCCGCACCGGAACTTCATTTCGTATTGTGGAATCGACGATCGATGTCGCTCAAACAAGGCCTACGCATTCTTGATTTTCTGGCGTCGCAAGGCGAAGGTGCGGGTCTCGTGGCGATTGCCGACGCCTTGTCCCTGCCGCGCAGTTCATGCCATCGCCTGCTTACCGAACTCGTTGCGGGTGGGTACGTCCGGCAACTGGTCGATCACAGCCGCTACATTCTGACAATGCGGATGACGTCGAACGGGCTCGAATTCCTGAGTCTCACGGGCATCGCCGATATTGCGCAGCCCATCATCGAACGGGTTGCCGCGCGGACGGGCGAATTGGCGCGGCTGTCGCTGGTCGACGGAGAAGCGATTATCTGGGTGGGCAAGGCAGATGGGCAGCGCGTCGGCTTTCGCTACGATCCCGACATGGGCCAGGCGGCACGGCTTTCGTGCACATCGACGGGACATGCGTGGCTCATGACGATGACGGACGAACAGGCGCTCGCGCTCGTTCTGAAGCAGGGCTTTGGACAGCCGAACGAGTTCGGACCCAACGCGCCGACGACGGTCAAAGCGCTGTTGGGGTTCCTGCAAGCTGCGCGTGTGCGTGGTTACGCGATGATCGACGAGGTGTTTGCGCCGCGTATGTCAGCGGTCGCCGTGCCCGTCATCAGTGGCTCGCGCTGCGTCGGCGTGATCAGTCTGGCCGGGCCACGGGTGCGGTTGACCGCCGGGAAGATCCACGAGTACTCGGTCCTGCTGCGCGAGGCTGCAAATGAACTGGCTCAGTTGAGCAACATGGCCGGGTTCCCCAGCCGGCCGCCGCTGGGCAAAGGATGACAGGAACCGAACCAACACAGTGCGGCCGCCGGGGCAGGCGCACTGCGTTCGTATTGCGGTTCCGGTACTTCGGCGTGGATGACCGAACGTCGTCGCGTAATGGCGTTCTCTTCTTGAAGAACTGGCTTTGAGGCTGTCGTCTGCAGTTCGGCCATTCCCGCTACTTCAGATTGACGCGTCGGATACTTCGCGATCAGTTCAGTATCCGAGGTGAATCTCAATGCGTGGCCGTGTAGCGCGGCGCCGGAACGTTGGTCGACAACAGGGAAGACATCGCACGCCGCGCGCTTTCGTATCCGTCCCATTTCACGATGTCATGTAGCGAAGGAATCGTCACGAGCTCGCCCCGGTCAAACCCGACCAGCGCGGCATCGACCATGTTTTCAGCGGACATCACGATCGACTTGTCGAGATTTTCCAGCGGCAGGCCACCCGTCTGCCAGAAATCGGTCGCTGTCGCGCCCGGCAGAACGGCCTGGATCCGAATGCCTTTGCTGGCCAACTCGTGATGCAGCGATTGGCTGAATGCCAGCACGAACGCCTTGCTGCCGCCATAGACGCCATTGAGCGCTTCCGGCGCAATGGCGACGATGGACGAGATATTGATGACGGCTCCTTTGCTGCGCGCCAGAAAGCCGGGTACGGCGGCGTAGGTGAGGCGCATCAGGGCCGTCACGTTGAGATCGATCATGCGCGACATCGCATCGACGTCACTGTCCGCAAGCGGCGTGTGGGTGCCGACGCCCGCGTTATTCACCAGCAAGGTGATCGTCGCGTCCTGCTTTAGCTTCGCTTCTACGATCGAAAGGCCGTCCCTGGTGCCAAGGTCTGCGGCAAGAATTTCAACGCTGCGTTGTGTTTGTGTCGTGATGCGGCTCGCGAGCGCGGCGAGGCGCTCACGATTGCGGGCAACGAGTATGAGTTCGTAGCCGCGCCGCGCGAGGCGTTCGGCATACACCGCACCGATGCCCGATGATGCGCCTGTAATCAGCGCTGTGCCCAGATTTGCTTGCGTCATCATGTCACTCCGTATCGACGATTGTGTGGGAGTGAATTGTGGTGCTGAAGGCCAGCAACTCAAATGACGTTTAAGGTCATGTTTTAAGACATTCCTGCTGCGGAGATGACCTGTACGGCGTTGAATGTCGGGCGGCGCAATAACGCAATAAACGATCAGGGCGGTACCCGGGGCGATACGCCATCAATGTATTAATCGTCGATCAGGCGTTCATTGTCGGTCACATTACGAGACTCTCGCCTCAACGACTGCGGAGTCATTTGATAGGCCCGGGTAAAAACGTCCCTGAGGTGACGCCTGTCACGAAACCCTGTTTCTCGAGCAATGGTTTCAAGCGAATGACGGCCACGCTCGATCAGGTTTCTCGCCGCTTCCAGACGCAGGCGCTCGATTGCCTTGGCGGGAGATTCGCCCGTTTCGGAAAGAAAAATACGCGTGAATTGTCGGCTGCTCAGATGTGCCGCCTTGGCGAGATCGTCGACGCGCAGGGGTTTGGACAGATTGACGCGTGCATGTTCAAGCGCCATCTGGATTCGATCCGACTTCGGTGCAAGCGCCAACATTTGAGAGTGCTGCGACTGTCCGCCTGAGCGTCGATGAGGCATGACCATCGCACGCGCCACCGATATCGCGAAGTCGGCGCCGAGATCCTTCTCCACCAGGCCAAGCGCCAGGTCCATCGCCGCCGTCAATCCCGCTGACGTCCATATCGCGCCATCGACAATAAAGATGCGGTCGGCTTCGACCTGAATGCGTGGCCAGCGTGCTTGCAAGGCGTCTGCGAACGCCCAGTGCGTGGTTGCGCGCTTGCCGTCGAGAAGGCCGGCTTCAGCCAGAACGAACGCGCCCGTACAAAGGCCTGCCGTGCGCCGCGATCGTGCGGACGCGTCGCTGATGAACCTGAGTTCTTCAGCGGTCGTGATGCGGCCGGTTGGATTGGCCACGCCGCTGATCATCCATGTGTCTGCCGTCGCGTTCGAATCGGCCCGCTTTGTGATGACAGAGACACCGAGCGACGAGCGAATTTCTCCACCCTCGAGCGAGTAATTCGTCACGTGATAAACAGGTTCGCGCGCGACGACGTTGGCGATTTCGAACACCGTCTGGGTCCCAATGGCCATGACCTGAAAGTCATCCGTCAAGAAGTAGCCAATTCGATGCATTAATTCCACCAGCCGTCATGTCCGAAAAAGTGAGTATAAATGTCGTTGTAAAAAAATGCGTGTGGCGTGGATGATAAGCGCTTATGAACCGCGTTCGAACAGGTAAATGCCGCTATTGCTTTAGCCAGAATCTGTTTTAGACGGTCGATAACAGTTTCGAATCAGTATCGTGTGAAAGTTTCGTTAATACATGGCGTATTTGCGGAAATTTGTTCGTCAATCAAAAGTGCAGTGCCGGAGAGACTCAGGCCGCCCGGATGTACAAAAGATGATCGCGTCAACAGAACCCTCGACATTGATCAGCTGGGACTCCCGCGCTGTTTGCCAACACGTTATCAACCACCGGCAGTTTTATCGAATGAAAATGCCAACGTCTAAAGCGGCATTACCGTCGGACGACGGCCAGATTATCGAGCGGGCGCTGCTAAGTTTGCTTTGTCCGACGCCTCTTTTCCTGACTCCGCCAGTGGAAACCTCGTTCAAGGAGAAGATGCGACGGGAGCGATTGCCGGCTGCGCGAAAAAATCACCAGGCCGAATGGATCCCGCTGCCAGCCCGGATTGTCGTGCAGGAAATACTATCGGCTCACACGCTCAGTATCTCGTGGAGCGATTCCCAGACGGGACATTACGCAGAGCAGATCTGGCGTCTGGGTCTGGCACGGGATGACGGTTTTTGCGCGCTCTCGGGGCGCCCCATCATGCGTGGTGACGAAGTATTCCGCCCTCGCCGCAGCATGACGCTCGTCCCGGCGAACTGGCGTCGCATGATTCTCGCATCGGATGTGATTGCGACTTTCGCTTCTGCGCCGATCGAGAGGGCCGCCGTCTAACGCGATCCGCGTGACTAGCCGCGTCACCCGCATCGGCACCCGACATTCGAGGCTACGACGGCACCAAAGGCGGCAACGTGCCTGTCAACTGTCTGACAGCGGTCGACAGGCCATTGTCGCCAAAGGCCGTCCAGCGGACGGAGCGGGCTTTGACTGAAAAAACCGCTCAAAGCTCTCAATTTTTCGTTCCGTTTGCCGATACTACTGTCGTTATCCTGCGCAACCATGTCGCACAAGCGTCGACGCGCTAAAAAGCGACACCCCACAAAAAATCACGTGTTCCCAAACTTTGTCAGGCGCGCGGCCGTTATCGCGGGCCGTCGTCCGTGCATCGTGGGCGCGCTCGGCACACTGCTTGCGGCGGCTGTTCTGGGCGTGAGCCTGCTAACACTTGTTGCCGCGCGCGACACAGCGATTCGCCACGCCCACGAGACATCCAGGAACGTTGCCGCGGTATTGTCGAGCAATATCTCCCACACCGTCGAATCCTCGGATCAATCGTTAAGGACGCTTATCGCCGCTCTTGACAAGCCGGCCGTTCAACATATGAACGCGGACGTGCGGCACGAACTGCTGTTCAACCGTACCGCAACTTCGCAATACGTGACGGGCATGGGCGTGACCAACGAACACGGGCAGTTGATGGACGGGTGCTGTTCGAGCACGCATCACTGGGACTTCAGCGACCGCGATTACTTCCTCGTACATCGCCAGTCGGCGAACGCGGGCCTGTATGTTTCCGCCGTGTATCGGGCGCGCTCGCGCGAGGGTGTGGAAGCCTTGGCACTGAGCAGACGGATGAACAACGCCGACGGCTCTTTCAAGGGCGTGGCGCTGGTCGCCATCGACGTGGCGTACTTCAGCCGCCTGCTCGACGGGCTGAACGTCGGCCCAGGCGGTGTCACGGCAATCGTTCGGACCGACGGCACACTTGTAGCAAGGAATCCTTATATACGACTGGCAATTGCACCGAACTTCAGTAAATCGCAGACGTTTCCGCGCATGGTGAACCAGGATTCCGGCTTCTATGCGGCGCGTTCGCCGGCCGACGGCGTGCTGAGACTTTACACGTTTCAACGCGTGCCCGGTACGCCGCTGATTGCGGTCGTCGCGCCGGCGCTCAACGACGTGCTCGCCTCATGGAAGACGCTTTCGTGGATCGTAGGCACGTCCGCTTGCGCGATCAGTTTCGCCTTTTGCGCGGTGGTCTGGTTGCTGGCATTTGCGCTGCGCGACCGCGCGCTCGCCGAAGGCCGCCTGACGGAACTCACGCAAACCGACTCGCTCACGGGGCTCAAGAACCGCCGCGCGCTCGACGAGGTGCTGGAAGCAGAATGGGAGAGGCTACAGCGCACGCAGAGTTGCCTCTCCGTTCTCTATATCGATGCCGATCATTTCAAGCAATACAACGACAAACACGGTCACGCGGAAGGCGACAAGGCGTTGAAGCATCTGGCCGGCTGTATTGCGCAACGCGTCCGCCGTCGCAGTGACTGCGCGGCCCGCTATGGTGGCGAGGAATTCGTGGCCGTGTTGCCCGACACCGATGCGGCGAACGCTTTGCGCGTCGCCGAAGGTGTACGCGAGACGTTGGAGGCGTCATGGCGTGAGGCTGGAACGGCCGGGCTTCATCCCTTCACGGTCAGCGTCGGATGCGCAACGGGTCGACGCGGATGCCCGACCACTTTGGACGAACTGACGAAGGCGGCGGACCTTGCGCTTTACGAAGCGAAGCGTGCAGGTCGAAATTGCGTCAGAGCGGCGGCCATCGCGCATGCTTGACGCAACCCGGTCAGTCAGGACGTTGCGCGTTGACAGTCCATTGCGACCATCAGGACGACCGGCTCACTTCTTCGCCGTCCAGCAGCAGATTGTTGGCCACCAGTAATCTGCGCAACCTCGGCTGCGTCAGCGGCAAAGACTGCGAATCGGCCATTTCTACGAGCGGCAGTATCCGGCGCCTGATCTTCTCACGATGATTGGCGGCGATATCGGAAAGACGATGGGCGAGAAAGGGATTCAGAAATCGCTCGCGAACACTATCGATATAAGTCTCAGCTTCGTTTTGCAGCCCCATCGCGCTGAAGACGGGCAGCACCTCGTCATGCCACACCGTCTCGAGCCCGCTGCGCACGCGAGGCGTATTCATCGCCTGCAACACCGTTTCCTGCAACGCGCGATTTTCGCCGAGCCATTGATCGGCAAGCCACGTATGACCGAGATTGAGAAAAAACAGCTTGAGCCGTGCATAACGGCGCAAGTCATCGGTGATCACGATCTGCTCGTGTGCACATGGAAGATCCATCCCCACGCGCCGTTCGATTGCCCACAGCGCATATGGCTCCGCGATCGCGCCAACGGGATCGATCGGCGCGGAAACAATACGGTCGACGAGTGAATTTACCCAGACGCAATGTTCCTGCAAATAGCGGATGAAAAGTTCGGGCAGCAGCCACTGCCGGGCCAAGCCAAGCACGATATCGCGCAAGGCGTCACCGTTTCTGTCGACGAGTTCGCACGGATAGATCGACACACCGTCCTGCGGGCGCTCGCGCCAGCGGGCGTTCAGCAACGTCAACAGTTTCGCGGGAAAACTGTGCGGCACGAGCGCATCGTTCGATAGCAGGTCGGCCGTGTCTCGCTCATCGAGTTGGTAACCCGCATCGCCTGTATTGGATACGATAACGCGTACGTCGTCGATCATTGCGCGACGGATCGCGGCCCAGTCGGTATCGGTTGCCCACGCATTGCGCACAGCGCGACATTCGACCACCCGGTCCACCACGCCTGCGGCTTCGCGACCTCGTATGTGCACGGGGTAGTGATCCGCATGGGACAGCGCGGCAATCCGCGCGCGGCTCGCCGGATTCGCTGTCGTCTGCACGACGCTGACGCCGCCAATCGCGTCGCCGCGTTCCAGCGCCTCCGAGACAAACAGCGCAACATGCGCGAGAAGAAAGCGGCTGGTGCCGAATTGAAGTATCGGTGCGCTCATGAGTTCGATCCTGTTTGCGCAGCGCCTTCGCTCAGCATTCGACCAGTGCTTTCACGACCGTCTGCCCCGGCTCCAGCAGGCGAGGAAATGCTTCGGGCACGTCGGCAAGGCGCATGCGGTGGGTGTTGAGCGCCCGGTCCGGAATCTGGCCGGCGCGCATCGCCTCGAGCACGATTTCGAAGTCGGCTGCTGTCGCGTTGCGGCTCGCGAGCAAGGTCGTCTCCCGCTTGTGGAACTCCGGGTCCGAAAAGTTGACCTGGCCGGGCACGATCGAAATTAGCGTGTATGTCCCGCCATGCGCGACGAAGCCGAAGCCGCGGTTCATCGCGTCGATGTTGCCGGTTGCATCGAAAACAACATCGAAAAATTCTCCGTTCGTCAGCGACGACAGTTGCGCGGTGTCGTCGGGTCCGACGGACACGGCGGCGCTTATGTGGAGTTGCGAACTGCAGAACGAGAGCCGGTCGGCGCGTGTATCGAGGCACACGACGTTGCCGCCGCGCAGCTTCGCAAAGATCATGGCCGCCATGCCGATCGGACCGGCGCCCACGACGAGCACCCGCTGCCCGGCCTGCACGTTCGCGCGCCGTACCGCGTGCGCGCCGATGGCGAGGAATTCGAGCATGGCCGCCTGGTCGAGCGAGACGCCTTCTGCCTTGTGGACGAACTGGGCGGGCACGCTCAGATACTCGGTCATCGCGCCGTCGCGGTGTACGCCGAGCACCTTGATGTTCACGCAACAGTTGGTCTTGCCCTGGCGGCAGGCGACGCATGTTCCGCAAGAAAGATACGGCATCACATAGACGCCGTCGCCGACAGCCAGTCCCGCATCGCCATCCGCTTCGACGACGACGCCCGACAGTTCATGGCCCATTACGCGCGGATATTCGAGGTACGGCTGATTGCCCGTGAAGATGTGGAGATCGGTGCCGCAGATGCCGACGCGGCTCACGCGCAACAACACTTCTCCGGGCTTGCGCTCGGGGACGTCGGACTGGTGTGCGCGAAGCACGCGGGGGGATTCGCAAATCACGCTAAGCATAGGGAGATCCTCATGAGCAGGAAAGAGGCGTGGTGTTCTGCGCGCGACAGACTGCCGCGTGGCAAGTTGCGTTTTGCGATTGCCTTCATGAGCAGGTAGGGAACACCGTTCGATGCGTCGAGCCATCGGCCGGACCCGCAGCGCGCCTTGACGCTGCGGGACGGTCACGATTCAACGTGGTTCTGTCAGTAAAGGACGTTCTTCGCTTGCGGCGAATCGAGGTTCTGTTTGTCGACCATCACGACGCCGGTATCGACGAGCTTCGGCACCGGCTTGTGCTCGATCACGCCGACGACCGTCTCGATGCCCTTGTGTCCCATCTGCCACGAGCCCTGGACAGCAATGGCCTGCACCGTGCCGTCGCGCACGAACCCCTGCAGGTCCTCGTTGCCGTCGAAACCGATCGCGATGAGCTTGCCTGCCTTGCCCGACTGCTTGAGTGCGCGGCCCACGCCGACCGCGGTCGGCTCATTCGCGCCGAAGATGCCTTTCAGGTCGGGATTGGCGGACAGCACGTCGGTGGTCTGGTTCAAGGCCATCGCCATCTGCGATTGCGAGTAATACGGCCCGACGATCTGCAGCTTCGAGTGGCTCTCGATGTATTTCCGGAACCCGCCCACGCGGCTGACTTCCGAACCCGCGCCCGGTACATAGGACATGATCGCGATCTTGCCGGTTTGCCCGACGCGATCGATCAGCGCCTTCGCGCACAGCTCGCCCGCCTTCTCATTGTCGGTCGTCAGGAACGACTGGTAGTAAGGCTTGCCGGAATCGGCAATGGCGGAGTCGATGATCACGACGGGGATATGTGCATTCCAGGCCTGCTTGATCGCGGGCACGAGCGCATCGGGATCGGACGGCGCGAGTACGATGCCCGCGACGTGCCGGTTCACGGCATTCACGACCATGTTGACTTCGTCGGTGATGTCGGACTCTGCAGCGGGCCCCTGGAAGGTCATCGTGTAGCCCTTCGCGTCGGCAAGTGCGGCGTTTGCTCCTTTCTGCACGTTCTGCCAGTAATTCGAATTGACCGTTTTCACGATCACGGCGATCTCGCCGCCTGCCGCAAACACGCCAGTGCTGAACGCCGCGCAGAGGATTGCGGATACTGCCAGCATGGGAAACTTTTTCATGTCTCGCTCCTGTCTTTAGTGGTTGAACTTCTCCTGACTGCCCCCAAGCGCTTGTGCCTATCGCTTGCGGTGACGAAGCTGATCGATCCAGACCGTGCCGAGAATGACCACACCGATGATGATCTGCTGGATGAAGCTCGACACCCCGTTCATGTTGAGGCCGTTGCGCAGCACGCCGATGACGAATGCGCCAATGGCGGTACCCGAAATCGTGCCGACGCCGCCCATCAGCGACGTTCCGCCGATCACCGAGCTGGCGATCGCGTCGAGCTCGTACATCACCCCTTCGTTTGGCTGCCCGGTCACGAGCCGGGACATCAGCACGCAACCGGTCACGCCCGCAAGCGCGCCGGACAGCACGTAGGTGAAGAGCTTTACGCCTTGCACGTTGACGCCCGAAAGCCGTGCGGCCTCCGCATTGGACCCGACCGCATAGATGTGCCGGCCAAGCGACGTCCTCGAAAGCAGAATGGAGACGACGACGAACAGCGCGACCATGATGACGACGGGATACGGTATGCCGGGGAATGTCGTGTCGGGAAAACCGTCTGCGCCGATTCGGGAGATGCGGAACAGCGCGCCATTGCCCAGTTCGCCGAACGCTTCACCGAGATCGGACACCGGACGCGCGCCCGTGATCTGCAGCGCCATCCCGCGCGCGACGAGCATCATGCCGAGTGTTGCGATAAACGGCGGCAGGCCCATCCGCGTGACGCAGATGCCGTTGATGAGGCCGCACAGCGCGCCCACCATCACGCCGGCCAGCATGGCAACCGGTACGGGCGCGCCCGCTTTTGCAAGCAGCGCAGCACAGACGCCGGCGAGCGCGAGCACCGAGCCGACGGAGAGATCGATGCCGCCCGTGATGATGACGCAGGTTGCTGCCACGCCCAGATAGGCGATCGATGTGACCTGCAGCCCCACGGTCATCAGATTGTCGACCGAAAAGAACGCCTGGCTCGTAATCGAAAATGCGATCACGAGTATCACCAGGCTGCCCAATGCCGCAAACTTCTGAATGAGCTCACGCCGCCGCTGTTGCGCGGACCGATCGGCTGCCTGCGAACGATCTGATGTCATTTCAAGCATGAGTTTGCCCCGACGCGTAACGCATGATCTCCTCCTGGCTGGTGTGAGCCGTTTCAAGCACCGCCGCGATGCGGCCTTCGTGAAATACGGCGATCCGATCCGTCATGCCGAGCAGTTCCGGTAGTTCCGAACTGATCAGCACGACGCCTACGCCATCGGCGGCGAGCCGGTCCATCAATCCATAAATGGCGAACTTCGCGCCGACGTCGATACCGCGTGTGGGTTCGTCGAAGAAAAGGATTTTCGAGCCGCGATATAGCCACTTTCCAATCACGACCTTTTGCTGGTTGCCGCCGGACAGGTTGCGTGTGACCTGATTGATGGAAGGCGTGCGGATCGCGAGTTCCTGTACATAACGTGCGGCGATGCGCGCTTCGTCGTTGAAGCGCAAGAATCCAGCACGCGTGGAGATACCGCGGACATTGGCGAGCGTCACATTCGCGGCAACGGGCATGCTGAGGGCGAGGCCCTCTTTCTTGCGATCTTCCGAGAGATAAGCAATGCCGTGGCGAATCGCCTCGCGCGGCGACCGTATCGTGACCGGCTGGCCGTGCAGCCGCATCGTTCCGCTGTCGAGCGGGTCGGCACCGAAAATGGCGCGTGCAACTTCTGTGCGGCCTGCGCCTATCAGGCCGGCGAAGCCAAGAATCTCGCCTTTGCGCAGTTCGAATGAAAGCGGCCCGAACACGGCTTCGCGCTCGAGGCCGTCGACGCTCAGCAGCACCTCATCGGTTGGCACCGACTGGCGCCGCGGATAGGCATCGTCGAGCGAGCGGCCGACCATGCGCGCGACAACGTCGCTTATGGTGATCGCTGCGAAGTCGTCGGTCGAGATATGGCGGCCGTCTCGCAACACAGTTACGCGGTCGACAATTTCCGCCATCTCGTCGAGCCGATGCGAAATGTAGAGAATCGCGACGCCTTGAGTTCGCAATTCTTTAATGATGCGAAAGAGGTGGACGGTTTCCGACTCGGTCAGTGACGAAGTCGGCTCGTCCATGATCAGGACCTGCGCGTCGAGCGACAAGGCCTTCGCG
This sequence comes from Paraburkholderia caribensis, assembly GCF_002902945.1. Classification (NCBI taxonomy): domain Bacteria; kingdom Pseudomonadati; phylum Pseudomonadota; class Betaproteobacteria; order Burkholderiales; family Burkholderiaceae; genus Paraburkholderia; species Paraburkholderia caribensis. The sequence continues at coordinate 2,340,616 of NZ_CP026102.1, read as the reverse complement.
ATTTCCACCATCTGCTGCTGCGCAATGGAAAGCGCGCCGACCTTGGCGGTGGGCGCGATAGTTAAACCGATATGGGCGAGACACGCTTTGGCGTCGGCATTCAGCTTGCGCCTGTCGATGAAGGGGCCGCGCTTGGGTTCACGCGCCAGATAAAGATTTTCCGCAATGGAAAGATCTGGGACGAGATTCAGTTCCTGATGAATGATCGCAATGCCCGCCGCTTGCGCTTCGGATGTCGAACGGAAATTCACCTGCTCGCCCCGGTAGACGACAGTTCCTCCATCCGGACGGTATTGCCCGCTGATGATTTTCATCAGCGTCGATTTGCCTGCTCCGTTTTCGCCGCAAATGGCATGGACTTCGCCGCAGCACAGATCGAGGTTGATGCCGTCGAGCGCGATGACGCCGGGAAACTGCTTGCGAATGCCCTCGAGACGCAGGATCTCTCCATCCCACGGTTGGGTGTTCGACTTGCCGGCGAGGTCCTGCGGGCTGCAAGGCGCGCTCATCGTGTCTCCTTTTGACGGCCGACCTGGCATTACGCTGGTCAGTCCAGTTGTGATGCATTGAACCGCAATATTGCCGTTTGGTCAAGCCAATGTGATAGTTTGCAGATTGACCTTACCAGCGTGGCCGTTTGCAGGGCCGCGCCGGGCGCTGCTAGACTTCGCCACGACGCTGTTTTGCGCGCATATCTGCCTAACGGATGCCGGCTGTTTATGAAATCAATCGAGCCCAAGCGGCTTTACCAATCTGTTGCCGCGGAGATTCTCAAACTGATCCGCGAGGGCGAGTTTCCTGCCGGCGAACGTTTGCCGCCCGAGCGCGAGCTTGCGCTGCGGCTTGGCGTTTCCCGTCCGTCATTGCGCGAAGCGTTGATCGCACTCGAGATTGGTGGCCGCGTCGAAATCCGGATGGGTTCGGGTGTCTACGTGCGCGACACCGGCGCAGACGATGAAAACGTGGTCGGCGCCCTGGGCGACAGTCCATCGGAACTGATGCAGGCACGCGCGGCCATTGAAGGCAGCGTCGCGGCGCTTGCCGCTGCACACATGACGGCCGCCATGGTGGACCGCTTGAGGCGCACTGTGGACCGGATGCGCAGGCTGGCCGCGGCCGGCAAGACACCGGTAGACGCCGACCGTCAGTTCCACATGCTGGTAGCGGAGGCGGCCGGTAACTCGGTGCTTGCGCGCTTCGTGGGCGAACTGTTCGATAGCCGCCACGATCCCATTGCGGCCGCGATGCGTGGTCATACGGAGAGCGCGAAGACGTGGACCGACGCAGTGCGGGAACACGAGGATATCCTGCGAGCGCTGCAGTCGGGCGATCCGATCGCCGCGCAGACCGCGATGCGCGCGCATCTGATGGCTTCGGAAGAGCGTTGGATCGGCGGCGTGCTGAAGCGGGATAGCGACTGAGACGGCGTGTCGCGAGAGCTGATGGGGCCGTGTGTCGTGCCGCCATCGGTCGGTTGCTTTTGTTGCGATGTCGGGCGAACTCGAAACAGTAGAGATCAGTTCGAGAAGGCGCCTGCGATTGCGTGGCTTGGGCAATGCACGTCGATTCAAATGGCCGCTTGAGGGCGGAGGAGACAAAGCCGCAGCGCGCAAGGGCTCTTTCGAACCCGCCAACGTTTTTTATTGCAGCAGTCCCTTGAGAAACTGCATTCCGCCGAAATTCTGCAGCGTCGGAATATTGATGTTCATGTCGGTCTGGATGACGGGCGCCACGACGATAGCCGGGCTGGCAAAACCACCGCCGAACGCTGCATTCACGTTGCCGAAATTGTAGTTGCTGCCGCCGCGCACTGCCGACAGTGCGTCGTTGGACAGTGCCTGATGATGCGAAAGATCCGTGATCGTCAGCGAGGCCATGGTCAAGCTCCTGATATGGCGTGTTGCGGGACGGGAGAGGGCGCTCGGCCTGCGCAGTGCGAAGACGCGGCGCGACTCTCCCGTGTGTTGCCTTACTTGACCAGCTGCAGTCCGCCGAAGTTCTGGATCGTCGGGATGATGACCTTCGTGTCGGTCTGCGTGACGGGCGCCACCACGATGGACGGGCTGGCGAAGCCGCCGCCGAATGCGGCATTCGTGTTGTAGGCGTTGTAGTTGCTGCCGCCGCGCACCGAGGCGAGTGCTTCGATGGAGAGGTCTTCGTTATGCGAGAGGTCTTTGATGGTCAGCGAGGTCATGATGAATCTCCTGGATTGGATGCGGTAAGAGGATGACGGGTTTGCGATTTACAGCAGCACGCCTTGCAGGCCGCCGAAGTTCTGGATGGTCGGGATGACGACCTTCGTGTCCGTCTGCGTGACGGGCGCCACTACCACGCCGGGGCTGGCGAAGCCGCCACCGAATGCGGCGTTCACGTTGCCGACGTTGTAGTTGCTGCCGCCGCGCACGGAGGCGAGTGCTTCGACGGAGAGAGCTTCGTGATGCGAGAGGTCTTTGATGGTCAGCGATGCCATGATGAATCTCCTGAATGGGGTGTGATAAAGGGGCGATGTTTGCGAGTTACAGCACAGCCTGCAGGCCGCCGAAGTTCTGGATGGTCGGGATGACGACCTTCGTGTCGGTCTGCGTAACGGGCGCCACGACGATGGCCGGGCTGGCGAAGCCGCCACCGAACGCGGCGTTCACGTTGCCGACGTTGTAGTTGCTGCCGCCACGCACCGAGGCGAGTGCTTCGACGGAGAGTGATTCGTGATGCGAGAGGTCTTTGATGGTCAGCGATGCCATGATGAATCTCCTGAATGGGATGTGATAAAGGGCGATGGGTTGGCGAGTTACAGCACAGCCTGCAGGCCGCCGAAGTTCTGGATCGTCGGGATGACGACCTTCGTGTCGGTCTGCGTGACGGGCGCCACGACGATGGCCGGGCTGGCGAAGCCTCCACCGAACGCGGCATTCACGTTGCCGACGTTGTAGTTGCTGCCGCCGCGCACCGATGCGAGTGCTTCGACGGAGAGTGCTTCGTGATGCGAGAGGTCTTTGATGGTCAGCGATGCCATGATGAATCTCCTGAATGGGGTGTGATAAAGGGGCGTTGGGTTTGCGAGTTACAGCACAGCCTGCAGGCCGCCGAAGTTCTGGATGGTCGGGATGACGACCTTCGTGTCGGTCTGCGTGACGGGCGCCACGACGATGGCCGGGCTGGCGAAGCCGCCACCGAACGCGGCATTCGTGTTGTAGGCGTTGTAGTTGCTGCCGCCGCGTACCGAGGCGAGTGCTTCGACGGAGAGTGATTCGTTATGCGAAAGGTCTTTGATGGTCAGCGAAGCCATGGTCGATCTCCTTGGATCAGTTGTTTCGGGTTGGAAGAGCACGATTCGTTTGCGCTCGCTGCTACATATGCACAGGGTGTGCCAGTGGGGCGAAGGACGCTGGAATCACACGCTAACCTTATGAAATCAAAGGTGATTTTCCGGATAGTGCTTTTCGAAAGCGGGTTTTCAGGCGATTAGCCCGGAAATGAAGGTCTGCTCCCAGCAAACAGATCATCGCGAAGCTGTCGGCTTTAACCGAACAGCACTTCATGCAGCCATTCGCGTCACAGATTGTGGAAAGCAATCGGGAAACAGCAGCGCATGCGTCGACAATGTTGTGCTCTTGCGCACCGCATAATCGCTGCTGCTACTCAACCGCATCGATGTGGCGACGCCGGTCCGGCCTCAGAGGCGCGCCGATGGTGTTTTCGTTCGTGAGGGCCGTGCGGATCGACGATAGTGACGTGCAGCAGTGCCGCTTATGCGTACAGCTGCGAGAGAGTTCGCAAGGCGCGCGAGATGCCGTGTCAGCATTCGCTTGAGGCAGACCCACGGGCGTAGCTCGACGGCGCCCGAAAACGCTAGCGCGTTCGAGAACGCCGTGGCAGTGGCCAATGAATGGCGTGGACGTACCTGCAGACCGGGGCGCGGTTGAGCAGGTTGATTCCAAGCCATGATCGGGTCGCGACCAGCGCTACAGAAATAAAAAGGCCCGCCAGGGGATCGGACTGGCGGACCTGAAGCCGGCAAGGAACAAGACCTGACGGCGCTTCTCGTAATGCTACCCCGTACTGTTTGAAGGGCTCTTTCGAACCCGCCAACGTTTTTTATTGCAGCAGTCCCTTGAGAAACTGCATTCCGCCGAAATTCTGCAGCGTCGGAATATTGATGTTCATGTCGGTCTGGATGACGGGCGCCACGACGATAGCCGGGCTGGCAAAACCACCGCCGAACGCTGCGTTCACGTTGCCGAAATTGTAGTTGCTGCCGCCGCGCACTGCCGACAGTGCGTCGCTGGACAGTGCCTGATGATGCGAAAGATCCGTGATCGTCAGCGAGGCCATGGTCAAGCTCCTGATATGGCGTGTTGCGGGACGGGAGAGGGCGCTCGGCCTGCGCAGTGCGAAGACGCGGCGCGACTCTCCCGTGTGTTGCCTTACTTGACCAGCTGCAGTCCGCCGAAGTTCTGGATCGTCGGGATGATGACCTTCGTGTCGGTCTGCGTGACGGGCGCCACCACGATGGACGGGCTGGCGAAGCCGCCGCCGAATGCGGCATTCGTGTTGTAGGCGTTGTAGTTGCTGCCGCCGCGCACCGAGGCGAGTGCTTCGATGGAGAGGTCTTCGTTATGCGAGAGGTCTTTGATGGTCAGCGAGGTCATGATGAATCTCCTGGATTGGATGCGGTAAGAGGATGACGGGTTTGCGATTTACAGCAGCACGCCTTGCAGGCCGCCGAAGTTCTGGATGGTCGGGATGACGACCTTCGTGTCCGTCTGCGTGACGGGCGCCACTACCACGCCGGGGCTGGCGAAGCCGCCGCCGAATGCGGCGTTCACGTTGCCGACGTTGTAGTTGCTGCCGCCGCGCACGGAGGCGAGTGCTTCGACGGAGAGAGCTTCGTGATGCGAGAGGTCTTTGATGGTCAGCGATGCCATGATGAATCTCCTGAATGGGGTGTGATAAAGGGGCGATGTTTGCGAGTTACAGCACAGCCTGCAGGCCGCCGAAGTTCTGGATCGTCGGGATGACGACCTTCGTGTCGGTCTGCGTGACGGGCGCCACCACGATGGCCGGGCTGGCGAAGCCGCCACCGAACGCGGCGTTCACGTTGCCGACGTTGTAGTTGCTGCCGCCGCGCACGGAGGCGAGTGCTTCGACGGAGAGTGATTCGTTATGCGAAAGGTCTTTGATGGTCAGCGATGCCATGGTCGATCTCCTTGGATCAGTTGTTTCGGTTGGAAGAGCACGATTTGTTTGCGCTCGCTGCTACATATGCACAGGGTGTGCCAGTGGGGCCAAGGACGCTGGAATCACACGCTAACCGTATGAAATCAAAGGTGATTCTTCCGTGAGTACTTTTGAAAAGCGGGCTTTCGGGCGATTAGCCGGGAAATAGAGGTCTGTTCTCAGCAAACAGATCATCGCGAAGCTGTCGGCTTTAACCGAACAGCACGCGATTCGGCTTTCTCCATGAGTACTTTTGAGCGGCACACCCCTGTACGGCGAGCCCTGAGCGCACCGCTGCTGAACCCGAGATGGTTTGCGTCAATGTGCGTTCATCGAATGGGATGTGCTTTTGAGGCACATTGCACGTTGTGCCCTGAAGAGCACCGTCTCGCTTGGGAGTAACTGGCGACGCACACGCGTATACGACCGGTTGACCATCGACCGGACGCAGAACCCTTAGCAAAGGCCTACCGTAAAGCGCGGAAAGTTGGCGGAATAAAACAGAAGGCTAGAAGTCGGCAGGCAAACAGACGCGCGCGCAAACACGTGCCGCAAGCCGTCCGCGTGCAGCACGTCACGAGAAGGAAGGGACTGGCAATACCTCGAGGGCGAGCGCTATTTGCGCAACAGACTCTGCGGCGGTATGCGTTCGTCGACGGGCTGGCGAGCAGCCGTCGGGAATCCCACGGGATAATCGACGACGCGCGTCGCCGCTGGCAGCGCCTGCGCGGTGACGCCGAAGAAACGCCCTCCTGTTCGCGCTCCGCCTACGATGGCGGTCATCGCTGCGCGATCGAGCTGCACGCTTTCCGGGAGATCCTTGATGACGAGCTTGGACATGGCTGTTCCAGAAGAAATGTCGCGTGACGCTGTCGTGTTGGGAATGTACTTCGGTCGATGACGGCACGCGTATGTCTCGAACAACCAGTATAGGTAATTCACGCCCGATGCGGTGTGCGCTGCCGAGCATTGCGGACACTGCGACGCGCAGGCAGTTCATCTCCGGTAGAGTCCAAACGAGCGCCTCGTTCCTGTCGGCCGCATTGCCTAAGTTGAGGCCTTTGTTTACAAGCTGCCGGGCATCGACCGTCTTGCTGTTGTCGAAGTCGGGCTTGCTGCTGCCGAAATACGGCGCGACGACTCGCGAACAGGGCATTTCGAATCAGCTTCGAGCATCTTGTCCGCTCGGGCCGGATCCTGCATGGGCTGTGCCAGTCGAACAGGCGCAGCGGAAAAAAACGCCGGGGCTTTACACATAAGGCTGCGCGCCAAATGCGCCGAACGGTGGGGCTGAACAGGGGGCCGAACGGCTTACCGAACGGCGAGTCATTGTTCAGACCGAACAAAGCGGCCAGGAGCAACACGGCACCCGCCGTCGCGGGCCAATCCTGGTTTGCGAAAGGCATAGGTGCGGGCTACTATCGAACGAGCACATGTAATTGGTTACGACAGGGAAATCCTTAGACCATCGGGAGCTGCGGCGCTTTGAACACATGGCTAGCCTTGCGCACGTGATTCGGGACTTTCAGAGCGGCGCACTCACGCAGGACGCGTTCGTCGCTCAACTCGACAGCACGCTCACAACGGAAGGCGTCGGTTCGGCTCGTCTGCTCGAAATACTCGGCGAAGCGCACGTCAGGAAGCCGCTGCCTCCTGCCCTTTACGCGGAAGTGCGCCGCCGCATCGAACAGATGCCCGTATCGAACCTTGCCGCGGCGGGCGGCGAGGAAACGCGCATGCAAACGGTGGCCGAGCCGCCGCCCACGCCGCAACCCGCGCGTGGCGGCGACGCAGGTGCATCCGGTTCCGGACTCGATCAGGTCAAGGGTACGGGCGACACGCTGAACAACCGCTTCGTGCTCGAAGACTGTCTGGGCGTCGGCGGCATGGGCACGGTCTACAAGGCGCTCGATCTGCGCAAGCTCGAAGCGTCGGACCGCAAGCCGTATCTCGCCATCAAGGTGCTGAACACGCAGTTCCGCGGCAACCCGAAGTCGCTGATTGCGTTGCAGCGTGAAGCGCGCAAGGCACAGGTCCTCGCGCACCGCAATATCGTCACCGTCTACGATTTCGACCGCGATGGCGCCATCGTCTATCTGACGATGGAATACCTGTCCGGCAAGCCGCTCAGCCAGATCCTGCGCACGCAGGATTTCAAGGGCATGCCGGTGCAATCGGCGTTGCCGATCGTACGCGGCATGTCGAGCGCGCTGGCCTACGCGCACGAGCGCGGCTTCGTGCATTGCGACTTCAAGCCCGCCAACGTGTTTCTGACCGATACGGGTGAAGTGAAGGTGATCGACTTCGGCATCGCGCGCGTCTTTCAGCGCCCCGAAGAAGAAAGCGACGCCACCGTGTTCGATCCCGGCAGCCTCGGCGCGCTGACGCCCGCCTATGCCAGCCCCGAGATGCTCGAGCATCTCGAACCCGATCCGCGCGACGACATCTACGCACTAGGCTGCATCACGTACGAGCTTTTGACGGGCCGTCATCCGTTCGACCGTCAGTCGGCGACGCAGGCGCGCGCGTCGAACCGGCAACCGCAGCGGCCCGAGAATCTGAGCAACCGTCAATGGCGCGCATTACGTGCGACGCTCGCCTTCGACCGCAAGTCGCGCACGCCGACGGTGTCGCGCTTCGTCGAAGAGTTCGGCGCGCAGGAGCGGCCGTCGGCTTCGAATTCGTCAGGGCGGAATGTCGATCGCACCGGCATGCTGGTGAAGTCGGGCGTTGCGGGACTCGCGCTCGCTTGCGCGGCAGGCGGCGCGCTGTACTTCTATCGCGCTTCGCGGACTCTGGAGCAGGAGAATGCGGCGCTACAGGTGAGCCAGGCGTCCGATGCAGGCAGCGCGCGCCCTTCCGCGAGCGCGACTTTGCCCGTTCAGCCCATCACGCCTGTCACCCCATCCGTGCCCGCCGCTGCATCCGCGCCGTCAGCGCCCGTCACAGCCGCCCCGCCGACGCTCGCGGCCGTCACCTCGGCACTCGCGACATTGCCATGCTCGGCGCTTGCCGCTTCGATTCAGGAACGCGCGGTAAAGGTGCGCGGATTCGTGCCGCAACATGGCGAGGCGCAGGTCAACGAGCGTCTTGCGGCATTGCCCGGGGTGGCGTCGACCAAAGTCGACGTGCAGCACGTGAGCAGCGACAAATGCGAGGTGCTGAAGGAACTCGGCTCGTACTGGACGCGCAACTGGCAGGCGGGGCATATCGCGTCGCTGACGGCGCGCATGCCGAACGGCGTGCTGACGGAGGGCGATCCTCTCGTCGTCGACGTGCGTACGCCGGGCTACGACTCGTATGTGAACATCGACTACTACGTGCTGGACGGCAGCGTCGTGCACATGGTGCCGGGGCCGCGCGCGAAAGATAACCAGGCACCCGCGCATTACTCGGCGACCATCGGCAGCGGCGGGGACTGGATTGTCTCGAAGCCGTTCGGTCAGGAACTGGTTGTCCTGCTGATCACGCCGGCGCCGCTCTTCGATGCGCCGCGGCCCGAGAGCGAGTCGCGCGCGGACTATCTGCGCGCGCTCGATACGAGGCTCAAGCAGCTTGCCGCCAAATACGGGCAAGACCATATCGTCGCGGACTTCGCGCAGATCACGAGCAAGGCACGCGCGCGTTGAGGGCGGGTGTTAGCGGTCGTGCGCTTTGCGGCATCTCAGGTCACTTGAGTTCCTTCACCACGCGAAAGCCGTCTTGCGACTGGCGTACGCTCTGGCTGTACTTGAAGCGCGTCGAGCTGAGCATGTAGTCGTTGCCTTCCCGCCATGAGCCGCCGCGAATCACGCGCATGTTGCAGGCGGGCGCGTCCCACGCGCGGCCGTCGTTGGGCGCGCCCTGGTACGAGTTATGCCAGCAGTCGCTGACCCATTCCCAGACGCTGCCGTTCATGTCGTGCAAGCCGTTCGGGTTCGCCGCGAAGGTTCCGACGGCCTCGGGCGCTTCCTTGTGATACGGATCGCCACAGTCCTTGCAGTTCGCCATGCCTTTGCGCATCTGCTCGCCCCACCAGTATTTGGTCGTGGTGCCCGCGCGGACGGCATATTCCCATTCGGCTTCCGTAGGCAGCCGATACGCTTTGCCCGTGACTTTGCTCAGCCACTTCACGTATGCCTGCGCATCGTCCCAACTCAGATCGCGCGCGGGCGCATTCTTCACCGAATTATTTTCGGGCGATAGCTTCGGGCATCCGTTGACGTCCGCGCATGCGTTCCATTGCTCGACCGTCACCTCGTATTTGCCGATCGCAAACGGCGCTGCAATGGTCACGTGATGCGGCGGTTTTTCGGAGGGGTCGGCATTGCTGCCCATCATGAACGAGCCTGCGGGCAGTGAGACCATCGCGGGACAGGCCGCGCAGTCCTTGCTCTCGCCGCCGGCGGTCGGGGCACGTGCGGGCGCGGGGGCAGGGGCGGCGGCTTTCGGCGCAGGTGCCGGTGTCGGTGCGGGTGCCGGTGCCGGTTGTGGCGCAGGCGCTGCAGCAGCGGCCGGGCGCGACGGCGCTGCTGGCGGCGCTGTTTGCCCGGAAGCCTTGAGCCTGTCGATCCTGGCCTTCGCGAGCGCCGCAAAGCGGCCGTTCGGATACGCCTTTAAATACGCCTCGTAATCGCTCGCGTAGTTGCTGTCCTTGATCGATTCCCAGAACGTCAGCTCGTATTGCTCGTTGCTGTCCTTCGGCAGAATGCCACGGCTATTCAATGCGACGACTGCGTTCGGCTCCTCATCCCTATGCTCAGACACATGATGCGAAGCGAAAAGCCGTACCGGCTCCGTCATCGACGACGAACGCCACGGTCTTTGCGCGCCATGCGTCTCTTCAGCGACTTGTCGTGCGACACGATCGAACATCGAGTCGACGGGCGCGTCGGGCGCGCGGTGCATCTCGCGCAGCCATGCACCCGTGAAAATGCCGTGACGGGTGCCGTCGGCGGCTTGCGCGCCTTGCGTCGTCGCGTAGGCAATCAATGTTTGCGGAGGCAACGGCATCGCGAGGCGGGCCGCTTCGAACGGTTGCGTCAGGCATGCGTCCAGCACGACGAGATTGAGCGCGTTCTTGCGCGGCGCCGCGAGCGTGTCGAGCACATTCGACAGATCGATGCTCGTCGTCATCAAGGAAGCAGGCGCACGCGGATCGGCACCGGCGGAAGCGAGCAACGTGGTGCGTCCCGCCTGCAGACCGTGGCCTGCGAAATAGAACAGCGCCGTGCCGCCAGGCCGCAGGCGGCGGCCGAATTCGGCAAGCGCATCGCGCATTTGCGGCGCGGTTACATCGGTGCGCAGGACGACATCGAAGCCTTGCGCACGCAACAACCCGGCGACGCTTTGCGCATCGCGCGCGGCATTGGGAAGCGAGCCGGCCGGATAGCTGGCGTTGCCGATTACGAGCGCGACCTTGCGATCAGCCGCTTGCGCCGCGAGCGCAAAGCGACTATTCGCGGCGGCTTGAGAAGTGACATCGCTCGCGCCGCGCGGCATCGGTCGAGCGTCGCCTTCTCGCATCTGGAATACCCCGATCATGCATACCAGCAGGAGTTTTCGCCACATATTCAGATCCTGGTTGTTCTGGACGTTCTCGATAGAACCTCGCCATCGGACGAACCGGCTCGAGCAGGACAGTCGCTGCCCGCCATGCCGCCCGATGCCCGCGTAACGTATTTACCTGGACCACCTTCACAAACGATAGCACGCAGTTAGAACGTCAGAAGGTTAACGAGCATGGCGTTTCTTTTTAACAAGTTACGTCCTAAGCTAAAACGGAAGCAAGCAGCACTGACCCTCCCTGGGAGAATGCGCAATGCAAAGAAGAATAAGGCTCGCGGCTATCGGCGCGCTCTTTCTGGCTTCCGCGCAGGTGTTCGCTGGACCGACGCCTGCCCCGCCTGGCGCCGAGGTCTACATTATCTGGCCGGCGGACGGCACCGTGATCACAGGCGGCAAGCTCTGGGTGCGAATGGGCTTGCGCAACATGGGTGTCTGCCCTAAGGGCGTCAATGTTCCGAACACGGGGCATCACCATCTGCTGATCGACACGGATCTGCCGTCGATGGATCAGGAAATTCCCTCTGACCGGAATCACCTGCATTTTGGCGCAGGCGAAACGGATGCGCGCATCGAGCTGCCGCCCGGCAAGCACACGCTGCAATTGCTGCTCGGCGACTACAACCATGTGCCGCATAATCCGCCCGTCTATTCGAAGAAGATCACCATCATCGTGAAGTGAGCACGCGCGAGCGTTGCGCCGGCGCAAGGGCGCACCAGACGCACGACGCAAGACGGAGAGCATCAGCCATGATCAGGATCGTTGTTGCCGCTGCGGCACTCGCCGCCCTCACCGCCCTCGCTTCGATGAACGTCGCATTCGCCGGGCCGACGCCTGCGCCCAAGGATGCCTACGCGTACATCGGCTATCCGAACGACGGACAGGTCGTGCCCGCCAACAAGCCGTTCCGCGTCTGGTTCGGCTTGCGCTATATGGGCGTCGCGCCCAAAGGCGTGAAGTACCCGAACACGGGCCATCACCATCTGCTGATCGACACCGACCTGCCGCCGGCGGATCAGGAGATTCCTTCCGACCGCCAGCATCTGCATTTCGGCGCGGGCGAAACGGAAACGATGGTCACCTTGCCGCCCGGCAAGCACACGCTTCAGTTGCTGATGGGCGACGAAAATCACATTCCGCACAATCCGCCCGTCTATTCGAAAAAGATCACGGTGATCGCGAAGTGAGCGAACGGGCGTACTCGATGTTCCATGCCTGTTCTGTCTTTTTCGAACCAACAGTTTCCAGTCGAATGTTGGCCGTTCAGCGGCACCATGAGACGCGATCGCCGCGCCTCGAATTCGTCTGCGCTACATCGCTCTGATACATAGCCCAATGGCAGCAAGGCTTTGCAGGTTTTTCGCGGCGCTGGCAGTGCAATTGGCACGGCCTATGCGTTGTCAGGTCCGAGCAGACAAGATGCTTGAACCCAACCCGAAAGACCCTGGCAAAGCTTCGCTTGCCTCTTAGGAGAACTGTCATGAGCGCACTGATGATCAAAGACCTGTCCGTTGCCCAGGAACTCGACGGAAAGACCATGAAGGCTGTTCGCGGCGGCTTTGTTGCCGATCCGCATTTTCCTGACTTCAATTTCGACTTCAGCAAGAAGATCGGCGATGTGCAGCAAATGATCCAGCAGCAATTGAACATCAGCAATGTGAGCGGCGGCAACGCGCTCGCCTCGGGCCTGACCACGACGATCACGCCGACGATGCTGGCCAACAACAGCGTCTCCGTGCGCTAAGCAAACGGCGATGCCCGCGGAGGTCTGGACCGGCCTCCGCGGATTCCGGGGAAATCCCGAAGCCGGCTGAGAAGTTTGCTTCACCGTGCATCGTCAAAAAGATTCAGAAGCCATTCGTCCTGTCCACACGACCGCCGCGCGACCGCACGCACTCCACGCCGAACGAAATCCGCCGACATCGATAGAGATGCCGCGCTGGACGTGCTTTACTTTAAAGGCGCGCTCTGCACGTGCAGGTCACCCGGGAATGATCGGAGAATATCGTGTCTGCGTTGCCTGATTCGTTCGTCGCCGTCGCTCGCGCCATCTCTGCCGCTGCTGTTTGCACCGCCATGCTGGCCGGTTGCGTCGACGTACACATGGCCGATTACAAGCGCCCCGATACGCCTGCCAAGGCCTCGTGGTCCGACAAGACGGGCTCGCTCGTTTCACCTGCCGACACCATCGTGCCCGACTGGTGGAAGGGCTTCCAGGACCCGTATCTGAATACGCTGATCGCGAAAGCGATCGAAGGCAACTTCGACATCAAGGTGCTCGCCGCGCGTATCGACGTAGCGGGCGCGCAGATCGGCGAAGCGAAGGCGGGTGCATTGCCGACGGCCGATCTCGGCGCAGGCGCGAATTTCCAGAAGACCACGGGGCAACCGTTCACACGGCAGTACAACGTAGCCGCCCAGGTGAACTGGGACATCGACATCTGGGGCAAGGTAGAGAAGGGCGTGCAGGCGCAAAAGGCCGAGTTCCATGCGACGGAAGCCGACTGGCGCGCGGGTTATCTGGAACTGGTGTCGAACGTGGCAACCACGTATTTCCAGATTCTCCAGTTCGACGACCAGATCGACGCGCAACAAAAAATGGTCGAGGAGAACAAGAAGATTCTCTCGATCCTGGACGGCATGAGCCGTAACGGCCTGGTGCCGAAGACGCAGGTGATGCGTCAACAGGCGGAGGTCAATCGTCTAACCAAGGATCTGCTCGATCTGCGCCGCTCGCGGAACATTGCGAACAACGCGCTGTGCACGCTGATCGGCGTGCCCGCCGGTGAATTCGCCGTGCCCGTTGGCCATTTGCAGCAGCGCGTGCAACAGCCGCCCGTGCCGGGCGGGCTGCCTTCGCAACTGCTGTCGCGCCGGCCCGATATCGTCGCATCGGAATTGCGCGTGCTCGAAGCGTATAACCTGGTCGGCGAAGCCAAACTGGCGCAATTGCCCACCATCAGCCTGACGGGCCATGGCGGCACCGCGAGCTTTGCACTGTCCGATCTGCTGAAGTCGTTCACGTTCGGCTTCATGCCGAGCATCAATATTCCGCTGCTCGATCCCGGCGTGCGGGCGCACGTCAAGACCACCGAGGCGCAAACCACCGTCGCCGAACAGCAGTACCGGCAAACCGTGATGGGCGCATTCGAGGAAGTGGAAAACGCCCTCGTCAATCTCGACTCGCACAAGAAGCAGCGCGTCGAATTGCAACAGGAAGTGGAGCGGCTGAGCGTCGTCAACGCGCAAATTCAGTCGCAGTTGCGCGAGGGCATGATTTCGCAGCTGGATGTGTTTGAAACGGAGCGCACGCTGCTCCAGGCGCAACTCGATCTGCTGACGAATCACCAGCAAATACTGTCGGACACGGTACTGCTTTACAAGGCGCTGGGCGGCGGCTGGCCGGCCGTCGATGTGCAGACACAAGTAAAGCAATGAGGTCGGGCAATGAAGCGGCAGTGCCGCGCGCGTAACGCGAGCGTGACGCACGCGAACAGAGGAAAAGCTGGCACGGTTCTTAAAACGATGTCTGTGAAAACCGTTGCCTGAATATAGACCGCATTAGCCGTACCCATAATTGACTAACACCATGCGTGACTTAAAATTCCTGATTAGCCGCTCATATGGTCAGCATGACGGTTGCGTCGACTGTGTCCTGATCGCCGCGTCTGTCGAACGCTCCGTTCGTATCCACGCTTAGTGATGCAAAGAGATGAATCCCGGCGAAGCTCCGATTGCTGAGATGCGGGCGGCTCTGGACAAGGAGTTCGATGTCCTGCTGCTGCCCGTCTCGCATCCTTCTCTCGGCCCCATTCGCATCGTCGACGATCTGTTTGCGATTGGCCGCAGCGAGGCGCCGTTTGCCGACTATCCGCGCGACCGGGTCATCAAACTTTCGCGGCGTCATGCGCGCATCTTTAGCGAGCATGGTGCGGTGTATGTGGCGGATCTCGACAGCAAGAACGGCACGACGGTCAACGGCGTCGCCGTGCGGATGACGCCGTCGCGCGTGCGGGCGGGAGACGAAGTGTGCTTCGGCGGTGATCTGACGTATCGCGTCGCGATCGAGCCGCGTCCGTTCAGCTCGGCTTCCGCACGCGGCGTGCAGCATCTGACGGTTACGCTCAAGCCCGAGCGTACGGATCTGGGGCTCGAACCCATCGACCTCATTGCATTTCCGTTTCTCGTCAGCAAGACGGACGAACTGTTCTCGCGCTACAAGGATCGCTATCCGCATCAGGTCAATTACATTTCCCGGCGCCACGCTCATATCTTCATGAAGGGCGGCGAACCGTGGATCGAAGATCTCGGCAGCACGAACGGCACGTTTCTCAATCACAAGCGTCTCGGCGAATCGGCTGTGGCGTTGCAAGACGGCGATACCGTTGGATTCGGCGGCGATCATTTCGTCTATCAGGTAGCGCTGCAAAAGTCGTTCGAAATCGAGCCTACCGTGACTCAAATGGTGCCGCCCGCCGCCGAACTGGGCGTTCCCGCAGCGCCTGTGCCCGCTGCGCCCGTGGCTGCTGCGCCCGTGGCGGCGATGCCCGTGGAAGATCCCGACAAGACCACCTTTGTCGGCGCGGCCCATTCGTTTCTCGACATCTTCTGCGTCGATCGCGCATTGCAGCGCGAAGACGAGGTGAATGAAAATGCACCGCCCTTGACACCGGACGAAGGGACGGAAGCCCAACCACGCCGTCCGCGCCGCCGCTGGCAACTGTTGATGCGCGAACTGACGCGCACCTTCGCGGCAGGCGACCGCACGACGATGCGGCGTATCGGCTGGGGCGGGCTCGCGGTGCTGGTGGTCGTGACGGGACTGGCCGTCACGCTGTACATGCGCGGCGCGGCGGAACGCGATATCAAGAGCCTGCTCGCGGCGGGAGAATACGAAGCGGCGGCGGATGTTGCCACGTCGTCGCTACAGCGCCACCCCGCGAGCGACGCAATCCGCGCGCTGGCCAGCGAAGCGCTGATGAAAGCGCGTGTGCCCGGCTGGCTTTCGGCTTTGCAGGGGAAACAGTTCGATCGTGCCGCCGCATTGATCGAAGGCATGCGCACGACGAGCCATAACAATCCCGATGCGCTCGCGTTGATCGATCAGTTGAATTGGGTTGGAGACCTGGAACGTTTTGTCGTCGGACGCGGTGGCCCGGATGCGCCGATTCGCATCTATAGCGACGAGGACCGTATCGGTAATCTGCTCAAGCGTTGGGAGGACGATGCAAAGGGACATCAGCGGATTCTGGACCGCATTGCGTCGTACGTGCCTGAATTCACCGAGCCGTATGCGCAGGCGATGAGCCATCTGCGCAAGCTTCAAAGCGACGACTCCGTGTACCTCGCGGCAATCGACCGGCTCAACTCGACCATCGCGACGGAGCTGGGGCGCGACAAGCCCGATGCGCTGCCCGCCGTGCTGGACGATTACGCACAACGCTATCCACGGCTCGCCGGGCTGGATGCGCTGCGTAGCGACTTGCGCCAGTACACGGACATCTTCAAGGAAATGACGGCACGGCGCCTCGTTCCCCTGCTCGCATTGATGAAAAAGGCGCGCTTCAACACGCCGCCGTTCAGGTCGCAATATGCGCAATTGAGTACGAGCCGCTTGCCTTCGGCGGACGTCGTGACCAGACACGACGCGGCGAGCGCCGCATGGCAAAGCGGTGATAGCCAGCAGGCGCTGGCCGGCTTGCAGGCAATTCCCGCTGGCCCCTGGTCCGATGTGATCGCAGCCGAGTTCGCACACAAGAAGGCGTTGCTCGACCAGTTCGCCGATTTGCAGAAAAGCCGTAGTGCGGGGGATCGCGACGACAAACTGCTGTCGTTTTACGCCAGTCTCGATCCCGTCGAAGACGTGTACTTCGTGCGGTCCGTTCAGGGCGACGTCAATGCACTGCGCGACAAGGCGCTGGCGCGCGCGCAAGATCAGATCGATCGCGCCCAGGGATTGTGGCGTCAGTATCGAGCGAATGGTTCGATCGGCGGCACACAGCGTCTGGAATCCGGCATCTCCGGCGGCTTCCGCAGTCAGGCGCTGCTGCTGTCGGGCGCGAATACGGCGGCGCAACAGGGCATGCGCGTGTATACGCAACTGAAGGCGCCGCATCCGGCAGGCTCGGATCAGTTGCTCGAAGACATCGAAGCGGAAACGCAATTGCAGCGCCGCTCGCTGCAGGAATTGCGGATGGTGCTCGAACCCGGCTTGCTGAAATCGAAGCTTGCGTTGATTGGAGGCAGTGACGAAAGTGAAGCGCGACAATCACCCTAAGCCGCTTTATGAGGCGCTCGAAGATCACAGCGCCGAAGGCGTTGCGATTCTCACGGCGGAACCCGTGCGCATCGCGCAGGCGCTCGTGCTGACCATGGTCGCGCTGGTTGTCGCCGGGCTGATGTGGTCGTTCTTCGGGCGCGCTGACGTGATCGTCACGGCGCAAGGCACGCTCGCGCCGGAATCGGATGTGCGGCGCATTTATGCGCCGATCGACGGCGAACTCACTGATCTCTATATCGCCGAAGGACAACCCGTATCGAAGGGTGATGTGCTCGCGCGGCTCAATGCGCGCGGCGCCATCGAAGCGGCGACCAATGCGCTGCAGGCACAACTGAAGCTCGACGACGCCGAGCGCGAATGGAAAGAGTTTCCGCAGAAGAAGGAATTGATGGAGCGCAAGGCGACTGCGCTCAAGGATCAGATCGAAGTGGAAGAGCGCCTGCACGAGAACCGCATTTCGGAAGGTACGACCAAGCTTGCGGAAGGCCAGAAAGCGCAACTCGAAGAAGCGCGCAGCACGCTCGACAATGCGCGCCGCGCGCGCGACGCGGCGCGTCAGGAAGCGGACAAGTACGCGCGCCTGTTCGCGCAGCCCGGCGGCGGGGGCGTCGCCGAACTGCAGGTCGAGGCGAAGCGCAACACCGCTCTGGAGGCGGAAAACGCGTACCGCGTCGCGCAATCGCGGCTCGCCGAACTCGATTTCAAACTGAGTCACGAATACGCGGAGGCCAACGCGCAGCTCGAAACGAGCGGCCAGCAGTCGACGAAGCTGCAGCTCGAATACGACGATCTGATCCGCGACATCACCAGCACCGAAGAGAAACTGCGCCTGCAATTGCAGACGGCGCGCCTCGTCGCGGACGCGGCCGCGCGCATCCGCTTCGAAAACATCGACAAGGACAACTTTCTGCTGATACTCGCGCCGGCTTCGGGCGTGATTACCGACGTGACGTCGACGCAAACGGGCGACAAGATCCAGGCGAATGCGCCGCTCGGCGGTATCGCGCCGAAGGACGCGCGCCCGGTGCTGAAGATCGAGATTGCCGAGCGCGACCGCGCGTTCCTGCACGAAGGCATGACCGTCAAGATGAAATTCAATGCGTTTCCGTATCAGCGGTATGGGCTCATCAACGGCACGCTCGCGTACATCTCGCCGGCAACCAAGCCATCGGCGCAGGACAAGCAGCCTGTCTATGAAGGCCGCGTCCAGCTCGACAGGAATTATTACCAGATCGCGGAAAACCGCTATCCGCTGCGCTACGGCATGACGGCGAGCGCCGAAATCGTCGTGCGCGAGCGGCGGCTGATCGATCTTGGGCTCGACCCGTTCAGGCAACTGGCCGGATAGCTTCAAAAGCACTCATTGCAACGCAAGCGTAGCCGAAAGTACAACCGCCAGCCGCCCGTTCGTTCGGGCCGTCACTAGAGGAGCGGACGAGATGACCGCGATCGTACGAATCGATGATGAAGTCGTGGATGTCGGCGAATTCATACGTCTACTGAAACTCACGGGCCAGTTCGAAAGCCTGATCGAGCAGATGGTGCGCGACAAGCTGACCGTGCACGCCGCGAAGAAGCACGGCGTGACCGTGAGCGCCGACGAGATACAGGAGCGCGCCGACCAGTTCCGGCGCGTGCGCGGGCTGCATCGCGCGGCGGACATGAACCAGTATCTCGACACGCTGAGAGTCGGTCTCGACGAGTTCGAGACGTTCATCACCGACAGCCTGTATCAGGAAAAGATGCTCGACAAGGTGGGTAGCGAAGCCGAGATCGAAGAGTACTTTTCGATGAATTCGCCGAAGTTCGATGCCATCGAGGTCAGCCACATTCTGCTCGACGACGAAGGCAAGGCGAAGGAAATGATCTCGTACCTGCGCGACGATCCTGACGCGTTCGCGGAAATGGCGCGCGAGCATTCGATTGCCGATACGAAAGACTCGGGCGGCGTGATCGGAAAAGTACTGCGCGGGTCCCTGAAGCCCGATATCGAGGCGAAGATTTTCAACGCAGCAGTGGGCGATCTGCTTGGACCGTTTGCCTCGCTGGACCGCTCGTGCTTCGAGATCTTTGCGGTGACGGCGAAGTATCCGGCTCAACTCGACGAGGACGTCGCGTCGGAAATCAAGCGGCTGTTGCGAGAGCAATGGCTGATGACGCGCGCGCAGGAACACATTATCGAAGCGCTCTGATCGACGCGCGCTGCTGCCGGGGAACCACGCATCATGGATGCACCGCAAACTACGCCTTCCATCGCCGATTTCCTCTCGACGGTCGAGATCCTGTCGCCGTTTACGCGCGAAGAACTCGAACGCCTCGCGGAGCACGTGCAGTCGCGCTTCTATTCGTTTGGCGAAACGGTGTGCAACGCGGGCGATCCCGCCGATGGGCTCTGTGTGATCAAGTCCGGCTCGGTGCGTATCTTCACCGAAGAGCACGGCAAAGAGATCAGCATGGGCGTGCGCAAAGCGGGCGAAGTATTCGCCGACATTGCGATGCTGCGCGCGTATTCGCATGAGTCTTCGGTGCGCTCATCGGGAAAGACCGAGCTGCTGTTCATTCCGCGCGCCGCCATGGAGCCGATCGTCGCCGGCAATCAGGCGGCGCTGGCGTTCGTCGCGAGCTACGTGGCAATCAACTCGGCGGGCGGCTTCGTCGCGCAGTTATTCGATTTGCGCGGCAAGCTGAACAAGCAGGAACTCGAGGAATACGTGCGCAGCGTCGGTGTCAAAAAAGTCAGCGCGGGCAAGGAGATTCTCAAGCAGGACGCGCGCGACGACCGCCGGCTGTATGTCGTGCGGCAGGGCGAGGTGCGGATCGTGCGCAACGAGGACGGCACCGACTATACGCTCGCCACATTGCGCGAAGGCGAAATCTTCGGCGAGAAGGCTTGCCTGATGCGACAGGAGCAGACGGCATCGGCCATTGCGACGACGGACACGCGGCTGCTCGTGATTCCCGAGCGCACGGTGCATTTCATTCTGGAGCGCAATCCGAAGCTGCGCGAAGTGCTCGACGAGCGCATCAAATACGCCGATCGCGAACTGGACCGGCAAAAGCGCATCGAGCAGCGCCGCAAGCGGCCTCTGCGGCTCGACCTGCATACGAAGCCCGAACTCGGCGAGCGCGTGATACGGCGCTTCGGACTTGTCGAGCAGGCGGAGGAAATGGATTGCGGCGCCGCATGTCTTGCGATGATCTGCAAGCACTACGGTATTCCGATGACGCTCGGCAAGCTGCGCGAACTGGCCAACGTCACGACGCAGGGCGCGACGCTCGACAGCCTGGCGCGCGCGGGCGAATCGCTCGGCTTCACGGCGCGCGGCGTGCAGTGCACGTTCGACTCGCTGCGCGGTTTCGACCTGCCGTTCATCGTGCACTGGGAAGGCTATCACTACATCATCGTGTACGGCGTGTCGAAAAGTCATGTCTGGCTCGCCGATCCCGCGCTGGGATTCCGCAAGCTGAGTCTCGAAGACTTCGAGCGCGGCTGGAGCGGCACGTGTCTGCTGTTCTCGGCGGGGCCGAATCTCGTGCAGCTGTCCGCGTCGCGCTCGCCGTGGCTGCGCTTCGTCGGCTATCTGACGCCGTATAAAAAGATTCTCATGTACCTGTTCCTCGCGACCTTCGTGATCCAGGTACTGGGCGTGATTCCGCCATTGATCATTCAGAACATCCTCGACGGCGTGATCGTGCATCAGAACGTCAGCCTGCTACATCTGCTGATACTCGGCCTGATCATTTCGAATGTGTTCTCACAGCTGATGTCGATGGTGCGCGCGTACCTGTCGAACTTCATGGTGCGCAACATGGACTTCGCGATGATGTCGCAGTTCTTCAGGCACACCATGTCGCTGCCGTTCTCGTTCTTTGCCAAGCGCAAGACGGGCGACATTTTTGCGCGCTTCCAGGAGAACCAGACGATCCGCGCGTTCCTCACCGAATCGACGGTGACGACGGCGTTGAATCTGCTGATGGTATTCATCTACTTCGCGATCATGTTCTTCTATAACGCGAAGATGACATTCGTACTGATCGCGTTCGTCATTCCGATCATGGCGCTCACGCTGATCGCCACGCCGAAGATCAAGAACTACGCACGCGAAACATTTTCGGCCGGGACGGATTCGAAATCGTTCCTGATGGAGGCGTTGTCGGGTGTCGAAACGGTGAAGGGCATGGGCATCGAACGGCCCGTGCGCTTGCGCTGGGAAAAGAAATACGCAAAGGCCCTCGAGGTCCAATACCGCGCTCACGCGTTCAACATCGTGATCGGCTTTATCAGCCAGTTGCTGAATGCCGCGACGACGATTGCGATTCTCTGGGTCGGCGCGAATCTCGTGCTCGCCCGCGAAATGACGATCGGCCAGCTGATCGCGTTCAACGCGTTCATGGGCAGCGTGCTGACGCCGTTGATGGGGCTGGTGGGCTTGTGGAGCATGCTCAACGACGCGGGCGTCGCAATGGAACGTTTGGGCGACGTGCTCGATATCGAGCCGGAGCAGAAGCCAGAAGACCTGCCGTCGCGCGTGATGCTGCCCGACCTGCAAGGCGAGATCAGCCTGAACGGCGTGTACTTCCGCTATGGCGAGGAAGAGAGCGCCTACGTGCTGGAGAACATCAGCTTCGACATCAAACCGGGCGAACTGGTGGCGATCGTCGGGCGCAGTGGTTCGGGCAAGACCACGCTCGCGAAGCTGCTGGTTGGCTTTTACACGCCGAGCGACGGCAAGATGATGGTCGACGGTTACGACATGAACGTGATCGACAAGGCGTTCTTCCGTGCGCAGATCGGTTATGTGATGCAAACGAACCTGCTGTTTTCCGGCACGATCGCGGAGAACATCGCGAGCGGCGACGACACGCCGGACCGCCGCCGCATCGAGGAGGTGGCGAGGATGGCCGACGCTCACGCGTTCATCGCCAAGCTGCCGCTCGGCTACGAACAGGTGGTCGGCGAGCGCGGCATTGGTTTGTCGGGCGGCCAGATTCAGCGGCTGTGCATTGCACGCGCGCTGTATCACGATCCGCGTCTTCTGGTATTCGACGAGGCGACGTCGGCACTCGATACGCAATCGGAGAGCAATATCCTCGGCAACATGCAGGAAATCCTCAAGGGACGCACGGCCGTCATCATCGCGCACCGGCTGAGCACGATCATGCGCGCCGACAAGATTCTCGTGCTCTATGAAGGCGCGATCGTCGAGCAGGGGCGTCACGAGGAACTGGTCAACCGGAAGGGCATGTACTACCAGCTCGTCCAGAAACAGTTGAGCGCCTGATGAAAATACTCGACCAGCAGCCTGACGAAACCGGCTCCGCCATCTCTTACGCAGGGTTGATCGAGAAGATCGAAATCCTGCGCTCGACGCTGCGCTGGTCGTCGCGGCTCGAACGCTCGGATATCGAAAAGCTCCTGAAACAGGCGAGTTCGTTGCGTGACGAAGTGATGCAAATGTCGCACAAGGAGCGCTTCGTGCAGGCGGCCGTGGTCGAGCCGATGCGCGGCGACCTGTCGCGCGGCGCGCGGCGGCAGGCGTTGCTCGCGCGCAGCTTTATTTTCGAAGGCACGTTCGGCGATAACCCGAAACTGCTGGAATCGCTCGAAATCGCCGAGAAAGCGGCGCCGACCGATCTCCCCGTTCTGATCGACGGCGAAAGCGGCACGGGCAAGGAACTGATGGCGAAGGTCATTCATGCGAACGGCAGCCGCTCGGACAAGCCGTTTATCTCCGTGAATTGCGGCGCGATTCCCGACAACCTGCTGGAGTCGGAACTGTTCGGCCACAGAAAAGGCGCATTCACGGGCGCGACCAACGACCGTAAAGGCAAATTCGAAAGCGCGCATACGGGGACGATCTTTCTCGATGAAATCGGCGAATTGCCTTTGACGGGGCAGGTGAAACTGCTGCGCGTGCTGGAAGCGCATGAAATACAGCGCGTGGGATCGGACGAGCCGATCGGCGTCGATACGCGCATTGTCGCCGCCACCAATCGCAATCTGCGCAAGCTGAGCGAACAGGGCACGTTCCGCGAAGATCTCTTTTACCGGCTGAGCGTGATTCACGTGACCTTGCCGCCGCTGCGCGAAAGGCGCGATGAAATTCCGCTTCTGATCCAGTACTTCGGCGACGAGGCGGCGGGCGCGCTCAAGCGCCGTCCTGTGAGAATCACCCCTAAATTGCGGGACTTTCTGCTGACCTATGCATATCCGGGCAATATCCGCGAATTGCGCAACGTGATGTACCGCATCTCGTGCCTCGCGGGCGACATCGCGGATGTGGATCATTTGCCGGTGGATATGCGGCCCACGGCACCCGTTACGTCGTCGATATTCGGCACGGCGGGCGAGGCCGCGAACGGCACGGCGAGCGTGACCAATCTGTTGTCGTTGAGCGATGCGAAGCGCGCCGCCAGCGACGAAGCGGAAAAAGCTTTCTTGCAGCGCGGCTTGCAGGAAGTGGGCGGCACGGTCGCCGAACTGGCGCGCCGCGTCGACATGAACCGCTCCCATCTTCAGATGTTGCTGAAGAAGCACGGACTGCATTCGAAGGACTTTCGCCGCGCGCATGCACAGGCCAATGCGCGCAAGGACGACACGGAAGAGGACGACGAAGCCGAGCTGCATTGAAGCAACGGCTGGCAAAGCGGATCAGGGCGACGGGTTCAACAAGGTTTTGTCCGACGCTTGCGGATCTTCCGCCTGCACGACGACAGCCGTGATGTTGTCGCGGCCGCCGCGCGAGAGTGCGATATCGACGAGTTCATCGGGCGCGTGCAGACAATCGACGCTCGCGAGCGTCTGCTGGATTTCCTCGTTGGTCAATTCGTTGCTGAGGCCGTCGCTGCACAGCAGGAACACGTCGCCGTCCGCGACTTCGATTGCGTCTTCGTCGAGCTCCAGATGATCGGTTGCGCCGACGGCGCGCGTGATGATGTTGTGCGCAGGATGGTGGCGGGCTTCTTCCTCGGTCAGATGACCGGACTGCCGCAGCGCTTCCACCTGGCTGTGATCGCGCGTCAGCTGCCGCAATTGCCCCTGGCGCAGCAGATAGATGCGGCTGTCGCCTGCCCATAGATAGCCGCAGAAGCGGTCGCACGCGAGCAGCACGACGACGGTCGTGCCGATGCGCTGCACCTGCCTGCGGCTTGCTTCGTCGCGCAACTGACGGTTCGCATCCTGCAGACGCGTGCGCGCTTCGGCGATGCAATGCTTGATACCCGCCTGTTCCGGCAACTGGCCGAGCGTTTCCACCACGAGTTGGCTCGCGAGATCGCCGACGTCGTGCCCGCCCATGCCGTCAGCCACCGCCCAGCGGCCGCGCTGCGGTTGATCGAGGCAGGCGTCCTCATTGATCTCGCGTACCCGGCCCGTGTCGGTGCGCGCCGCCGACGCCCACCGGAATTGACTGGTACAGGTCACGGTATCTAAGCCAGGTTCGTACTGCGTGCGTCAGGCGATACGTTGATGTTCGAGTTGTTGCCCGTGTTGTTCACTTCAACATTCTGGAACTGATTGATCATCTGGTTAGCATAGAAGTTGTTCGTGACGTCGTACAGGTTGACGACGGGTCCAACGCTCGGCGTTTCGTGCACATACGGTGTGATCCAGCCGAATACCCACGGCGCACCGCCGCCGCCGCTGATCGCGGCCATCGCCTTGCGATCGAGAGCGAGGTTGTGCGAAAGGTCGCTGATGGTGATGGAAGCCATGGTGTGTCTCCAGAATGGCCGCCCGTCGCGCGGCGCGAAGTCAAAGGAAGTTGCGCTATGACGTGCAAGGGCCGTGCCAATGTGGGGCCTGCCTGTGCGCGCTCGCGTGGCTCCTTGCTGGACGTGGGATAGAGCGGGCACATACGCGCGCGCGCCGCGCGCGAGTCCTTTGGGACGTTGGCCGTCGTCCAACAGCGCGCCGCCGCGAAAGATGGGGGAACCAACACATTTTCGCCGCGCGATGCACAGGCGCGCGGAGCGAAAAGTGGTGGTGGTCGCACAACACAACCGCCTGAAATTCTGTTGGGTGTGTCCCTACACAGGCCCCCTGCAACGTGCCTTGTCTGTGTGAAATATTGCGGTAAATCAATGGCTTAGATAGCCTGGTCCGGATGATGCAAAAGAGCCAGCAACAGTGTTGGCCTTTTGAACCGGATACCTGAGCAAAGCCATGAACCGCAACCTCCAACAATCTCGCAATGAACAAGGTGCAAACCGCGCGGCTGCTTACGCATCGGCTGATGTGGTGCTCGACGGTTCCAGCGACGAACCCGCCCTCGGTGCCCACCTGATCACCCAACGCCGCGGCTACGAACATCACGGCATTTACGTCGGTGGCGGCAAGGTCATTCACTACGCAGGTTTCGCAAAGTCCGCGCATCGCGGTCCCGTCGAAGAAGTGGCGCTCGAAGCCTTCGCCGATGGTCACGCCGTTGCCGTGCGCCCGCATCCGTTCCCGAAGTACACCGCCGAACAAACCGTGCTGCGCGCCCGCTCGCGCCTCGGCGAAAACCACTATCGCCTGCTGACGAACAACTGCGAGCACTTCTGCGCGTGGTGTCTGCTCGGCGAAAGCCGCAGCGAACAGGTCCATGCATGTCTCACGCATCCGCGCGCGGGCATGCATGCGCTGCTGTGCCTCGCCAGTGCTTTTGTCGGCAACCGGATGAAAATCGGCCGCGCCGTTGTTAACGCAGCATGAGCGTCGCAATTGAACAGCGACATTGAAGTTCGAAACGTTTAATGCCGTAAAAGCAGTCAGCAAAGCGAAGGAGACCACCATGAGCCCGACCGGAAAAACACTGCACTGGGCCGTCGACAAATGGCTCGCACCGACTCCCGCGATGCCCGCGCGCGTGGTGCGCT
Source organism: Paraburkholderia caribensis (assembly GCF_002902945.1). Lineage (NCBI taxonomy): Bacteria > Pseudomonadati > Pseudomonadota > Betaproteobacteria > Burkholderiales > Burkholderiaceae > Paraburkholderia > Paraburkholderia caribensis. Next base: position 2,314,715 of record NZ_CP026102.1, on the reverse strand, counting down.
TCTGCCGTACGCAGATGCATCGCCGCTGCGTGTGCGTCGAGGCGGTGCGCCCCAACGGGTTGCTGTCGATTTTCTTTTTCCGTCACGACGACGGTTCGTGGAATGTGTTTCCGCCCGCCGAAACACGGCCGGCGATGTCTGCGTGGAGGACTGCGTGATGAAAAACGGCAACCCGGCGTCGAGCGCCCGCGGCGCGCGTATCGAGCGGCTCGCGCTGTGCGGCGCGCAATCTATCCGCCAGGCTGGCAGAAGCGCCGCCCCGGCACGTGCGACATTACGGCTTCGGCAATCTGACGAGGCGTGCTCTCGGCAGGCACGACGCGCCGGAAGGATTCAACGTCGTGCCTGAAGGTCCATTCGACGAGCCGGAACGAGCGGCCCCACGGGTGCTGCATCGGCGGCGAGACGGTGCAACTGCGGATGGTCAGCGTCTGCGCGTTGCCGTGCAGCGCGCGTAGATGTTCGAACACCGTGTCCTCAACCATCGTGTCTCTCCTGCCGGGGATGCCCCGCCGGTGGATAAAAAATACCGCCGGTACGCAAGCGGCACAACAGCTTTGCATGGGACCAGAATAAGGCGCTAAAGCGCCAACTCCGGTCGACAGGGAATGTCGAGTGGCATCTTCACAGCAAAGAATTAAACGAAGCTTAAGACACGTGGTCCTATTCTTTCCGCTCCTTCAATATGGCTCGCTGGGGCCAGCGCATGCGTGCCGTTCGCGCAAGGCGCGGGACGGAAAGGCTATAAACGAAGCGTGAACGCGACCGGGCACGACGCATCCATCCGTTGATATCGCGTCGGTACTTGACGATTCTTTACGACAGGTCACGCCATTCGCCGGAGAATATCCGACCCGGCGCGCCTGGTGCGCCGGGCGCGTGCCGACGCGATGCCTCGCCCAACGCTTCCGTTCACCTTTATGCCACCGACCTTCGATCCATTCCTGAGCTTCCTCCGCCGCGCGCTCGCCGCGCAGTCCGAGGGCGATGTGCGCGCGCGTGCGTTGTGGCTCGAAGCGGCGTCTTGTCTACACCCGGCGGATAGCATGTCGATCGACCGGCTGATGCTTGAACTGCTCGAACAGCAAGACGTCGCGCGAGCCATCGGGCTCGTCGAAACGATCGCGCAACTCGAGCCGCACAGCGCGGCGGCCAGCGTGCGGCTCGGCTACGCGCTGCAGATGGCGAACCGGCATCGCGACGCGCTCGCGCCGTATCGCCACGCGCTCGCGATCGACCCTGCGTACCCGCAATTGCGCAAGAACCTCTCGATCGCGCTGAACCGCACGGGCGGCGATCCCGCCGAAGAGCGGCAACTGCTCGAAGCGGCTGTCGCAGCGGACCCATCTGACTTCGCGCTGTGGATCAACCTGATGAGCGCGCGGCGCGCCTGCTTCGATCTCGACGGCGCGCTTGCGGCGGCGCGGCGCGCCGTCGAGATCGACCCGCGCAGCGCCGTGGCGCATGGCAATCTCGCGCAGGCGCTCAAGGAAGCTCAACGTTGGGACGACGCGCTGACGCATGCGACGACGGCATCTGAACTGGCGCCCGACAACGCATCGATGCGCACAGGGCTTGGCGTGCTGCACCTGCTGCGCGGGAACTATGCCGAAGGCTGGCCCGCGCACGAGGCGCGCTGGAACGATCCCGCCAGCATGCTGGTGAACGGGCGTCCGCCATTCGGCAAGCCGCAGTGGCGCGGCGAATCGCTTGGGGGCAAGACCTTGCTCGTGTGGGGCGAGCAGGGCATGGGCGACGTGCTGCAGTTTTGCCGCTTCATGCCGCTCCTCGCGCAGCGCGTGCATCGCGAAGGCGGGCGTATCGTGTGGAACTCGTTTCCGCAGATGGGCGCGCTGTTGCCGCGCAGTTTCGGCGCGCATGTGGATGCGTATTCCGCCGCGCGTGAAGTCGAAGCCTTGCCGCCGTTTGATTTCGAATTGCCGCTCGTCAGCGCGCCGCTGATGCTGGACACGCGCATCGAATCGATTCCGTCCGTGGTGCCCTATCTGCGCGCGGACGCGGAGTTGCGCGACGCATGGCGCGCGCGCCTCGCCGGCGAAAAGCGTCTGAAGGTCGGGCTTGCATGGACGGGCAGCTTGAATCACGGACGCAACCGCTTCCGGCGCGTCGGCGGGCAGCGCTATGCGCAGGCGTTTCGCGACATCGACGGCGTGGCGTTTTATTCGCTGCAACCGGGCGCCGCGGCCGACGTCGGGGCCGCCCGCGCATCCGGCCTGCCGATGCACGACTTCACGCAAGAATGGCGCAGCTTCGACGATACGGCTGCGTTCGTCAGCGAGCTCGATCTGGTGATCAGCGTGTGCACGTCGGCGGCGCATCTGGCGGGCGCGCTCGGTCAGCGTACGTGGGTCCTGCTCGACGTGAATCCGTACTGGACGTGGTTGATCGACAGGCGCGACAGCCCGTGGTATCCGACGGCTACGCTGTACCGGCAGCGGCAGTTCGGACAATGGCAGCCGGTGCTGGACGACGTCGCGCGGGATCTGCGCGCGCTGGCGAAACCCCGCGCATGAGTTGCCGCGCTACACGCCGGGCGCGTGCGCCGCTTCCGAAGCGGGCGCCGTCACAGGCGCGTCGGGCGGCACGCCGAGCAGTTGCAGCGAGCCGCCCGTCACCGCGCTGAACACGGGACCCGCCACCGTGCCGCCGTAAAACGCGCGTCCCGCAGGATCGTCGATCATCACGGCCACGACCAGACGCGGATCGCTCATCGGCGCCATGCCGACGAACAGCGACCGGTAGCGGCCTTTCGCGTATCCCGCGCCGACCTGCTTGCGCGCCGTGCCCGTCTTGCCGCCAATGCGATAACCGTCGACGTTCGCCGCGCGCCCCGTGCCGCCTTCGCTCGTCGCCATTTCGAGCATCGAGCGGATCGCTGCGGCCGTGGCGGGCATCGTCACGCGCTGGCCGTCCGGCGCGGCGCGCGCAGGGTCGATCAGCAGCGTGGCGGGGTGCATCGTGCCGTCGCCCGCGTAGGCCGTGTAGACCTGCGCGATCTGCAGCAGCGACGCCGACAGGCCGTAGCCATAGGCCATCGTCGCCTGCTCGATGGGCCGCCAGCGCGCGAACGGTCGCACGCGGCCCGCCGCGACGCCCGGAAACGTCAGCTCCGGCGCGCGGCCCAGTCCGTACTCCTGATACTTGTTCCAGATGGTTTCGGCGGGCAGGTTCAGCGCGAGTTTGGCGAGCGCGATATTGCTCGACTTCTGCAACGCTTCCGCAATCGTCATGCGTCCGTGGTTCGACGTGTCGTGGATCACGCTCGGGCCGATCTTGTACCAGCCGGGCGCCGTGTCGATCATCGTGCCAGGCCGCACCAGGCCGCGATCGAGCGACAGCGCGACCACCAGCGGCTTGATCGTCGAACCAGGCTCGAACGTATCGACGACCGCGCGGTTGCGCAACTGGCGGCCCGTGAGCCGTGAGCGGTCGTTCGGGTCGAAGCTCGGATAGTTCGCGAGCGCGAGAATCTCGCCGTTGCGCGCATCGAGCACGACGACGCTGCCCGCCTGCGCGCTGTGCTTCGCGACGGCCGCCTTGAGTTGCGCATACGCGAGCTGCTGGATGCGGCGGTCGACGGTCAGATGCACGGTCGCGCCGTGTTGCGCCGGCGTCAGCGGGCGCGTGTCCGACACGACGCGGCCGAGCCGGTCGCGGATCACCTCGCGCTCGCCCGGCTCGCCCGTGAGCAGGTCGTTGGCGGCGAGTTCGATGCCTTCCTGGCCGTTGTCCTCGATATCGGTGAAGCCGACCACGTGCGCCGCCGATTCGCCCTCGGGATAAAAGCGCTTCGAATCCGCAATGCGCGTGATGCCCGCGAGGTTGAGCTTGTCGATATGCGCGGCCGTTTCCGCATCGACCTGGCGCTTGAGCAGCACGAAGCTCTTGTTGCCGGAGACGCGCTGCGTGAACTCGGCAAGCGGCATGTCGAGCAGCTTCGCCAGCGGCGGATACGCGGCTTCGGCGAGCAGTTTCGGTGACGCCCAGATTTCGTAAGTGGCGAGACTGACGGCCAGCATCGCGCCATTGCGGTCGACGATGCGCCCGCGCGTCGCGTCGAGTTCGATGGTGCGCTGATAGCGCTTTTGCCCCTGTTCGACGTAGAAGTCCTGATTGACGATCTGCACCCAGAACGCGCGGCCGATCAGCGCGGCGAACGCCGCGAACACGAGGATCACGATCAGCTTCGAGCGCCACATCGGCAGACGCGCGACGAGGACGGGATTCTTCGCGACGGGCGCGTACGGATCGTGATTTTTCTTGCGGAACATGAGGGCGAAGCCGGCCGCTCTGACAACCGGTCCACAGTGAACGTGGATCAGATTGTAATAAGAACGTAATCTGAGCGCGAGCTTCGAGAAAGGTTTTTGCGCGGCGGGCGGGATTCAGAGGCCGTGCCGATTGTGGTCCGGCGCACGCAGCCCGCAGGGCCGCGTTGAAAAAGCCGTCTCCGTCGCCCGTTCAACTGATGCGTCGTCTCCGACGCGGCGTGTTAACGAGGCGCTCGATGAGCGCCTTCTTTTTATTGTCTACCGCGCCGGGCAGGGCCTTGCAGTACTGTCAGGCGGGCAGCGAGAAGCTTGAAATCGCCTCGCGCAGGCCGCCGACCTGGTCTTTGAGCGAATGGGCGGCCGCCGCAGCCTGCTCGACGAGCGCCGCGTTCTGCTGCGTGACCTGATCCATTTCGCCGACGGCGCGGTTGACCTGCTCGATGCCCGCGCTCTGCTCGCGCGACGCATGGCTGATTTCCTCGAGAATCTCGTTGACGCGGCGCACCGAGGCGACAATCTCGCCCATCGTCGAGCCGGCGTTCGCGACCAGCGCCGCGCCTTCCTCGACGCTGCCCGTCGACGTTTCGATCAACGCCTTGATTTCCTTTGCCGCCGTTGCCGAGCGCTGCGCGAGGCTGCGCACTTCCGCTGCGACGACCGCGAAGCCGCGGCCCTGTTCGCCCGCGCGCGCCGCTTCGACGGCGGCATTGAGCGCGAGGATGTTGGTCTGGAACGCAATGCCGTCGATCACGCCGATGATGTCGCCGATCTGCTTCGAGCTGCTCGTGATGTCGCCCATCGTGCGGACCACGTCGTCGACCACCCGGCTGCCGCGTTTCGCGATGTCGGCGGCCTCGCTTGCGAGCCCGGCGGCTGTCGCGGCGCTTTCGGCGTTCTGCTTCACGTTCGACGTCATCTGGTCCATGCTCGATGCCGTCTGCACCAGCGCGGCCGCCTGTTCTTCCGTGCGTTGCGACAGATCGGTATTGCCTGCGGCGATTTCGCTGGCGCCGACGTTGATGTTCTCGGTGCCGGCGCGCACGCGCGAGACGGTATCGACCAGACCGTTTTGCATGGTGTGCAGCGCGTGCAGCAGGCTCGCGCGGTCGTTGTGCGCGAGCGGCACGGGTGTCGCCAGGTCGCCGCGCGCGATCCGCTGGGTTGCTTCGACGGCCACTTCGAGGTCGCCGCCGAGCGTGCGCTTCACGCTGCGCAGCACGAGCACCATCACGAGCGTCGCGATGCCGCCCAGCACGAAGGTGATGGCGAGCCAGCGCCCGAGATCGACGTAGAACGCTTTCTGCACGTCGTCCATGTACATGCCCGTGACGAGCACCCAGTCCCACGGCGTGAAGCGCATCGCGTAGCTGGTCTTCGGGACGGGCGTGTCGCTGCCCGGCTTCGACCACAGGTAGTCGACGAAACCGCCCTTGCCCTGGTTCGAGGCGTTGACGATATCGACGAACAGGTGATTGCCCGCCGGGTCCGTGAAGCCCGACAGGTTCTTGCCGACCAGCGCCGGCTTGAACGGATGCATCAGCATGACGGGCTGCGAATCGTTGACGGACAGATAGCCGTCGGTGCCGTAGCGCAGCGCAGACAGCGTGTCGAGCGCCTGTTTCTTCGCGTCGGCTTCACTCATCGCGTGCTGCTGCGACAGCGTGTAGTAGCGGTTGACGATCGAATTGGCCTGTTCGACGAGCGTAGTCAGCTGATCGCGGCGGTCGGCGATCATCGACGAGCGGCTTTGCCACGCGCCGAACGCGCCGATGAGAACGAGGCCGATCCACAGGATGGCGATCATCGAGGCGAGTTTCTTGTTCAGAGTCATGGTGTGCTTTGCTTGCGGCGGCTGGGGTTGCGTGTGACGGTCTTCGGGTTTTGTGCAGGATGGCGGCAGATACAGGCGATGCCTGACAGGGTTTACGACCGCCGCAAACGCTTGCAGCAGCCGGGGAAACCCCTAATGAGCACGGCGCGTATTGGTATGACGAGAAAATGGGCGCGAGCGCGCCCGGCGGGATGGAAGGCGATGCGCGGGATCAGATGGGACGGTCGCGTTTGACCGCTTTCAACCAGGCTTTCGTTTTCTTGATGTCGTCGAACACGGGCAGATCGTGTTCGATCTCGTGCACCATGTGCACGCGCTGCGCGATCTCGTCGTCGAGATCTTCCATCGCGAAGTCAGGCGATATGCGAGGGCCGCGCGGAAAGCCGAATGCGCCCCTGAATTTTTGTTCGACGTCCGAGAGTTCGCGATCCAGTTCGCCGAGCTGCTCGCGCAACACCTCGTTGTAGTGCGCGAGTTTTTCTTCGCTGATGCCGTCGATTGTCTTCTGGTCGATATGTTCGAGTTCCAGTTGCAATTCCAGTAGCTGCAGAAGCTTGCGTTTCGCGTACGCCTCGTTGACCCGTTGCATCAGCACGGTCTTGCGTGCGCGCTCCTCGGGGTCGTGCTCGCGATCGGGATGCAGCGCGCTCGCCAGCTTGCGGTAGACATCGCGCAGCGACTGGCTGATTTCCGCCTTCGCCGCTTCCTTGCGCGCTTGCGCGGCGAGCTGCTTCGGCGTTGGCTTGCGCTTCGCACGGCGCTCCTCGCGCGCCTGTGCTTTTTCGGCTGCTTCCCTGCGCAGTTTCGCGAACTGTTCGGACGCGCGCTTCAAGAACTCCTGTGGAGAGATCACGTCGTCTTCGAATTCGACGCCGAGCATCTCTTCGATCGCCGCTTTCATGCCTTCGAGGTCGATATCGGCCGGCTCGCCGTCGCCGGGCGAAGCATGCCGGTCGTGGATCGACTGCAAGGTGTCGTCGTCGTGAAGGCTGATCATTGGCTGCAACAGGTCGACGATCAGTGCCGAGACGGTTCGACGGTCGACGGCATTCAGGCCTTTATCGCCATGGACCGCGTCGAGCCGGTGAATCAGCTTCACCTGCGCGTCCCGCGAACGCTTCCGGAGCGGGACGAGCACGTCGACATATTTCTTCTGGAAGACGGGCGTGAAGCTTTCCCATTGCGCGAGCCGTCCACGCCGGTTTTCGATCTGCTTGACGAGTGAATTGAAGTACCTCTGCCCCTTCGATCGATGCGCCTGTTGCTTTTCCGGCGCGATCGTCACTGATCGGCTTGCTGCTTTCCTCACGAAATCGTGCCTCGCATTAACTGAAAGCGCAGAATACCCTTTCATCGGCTGAAACAGGTGAATCAGCGTCGTTTGCAAACAAAATCACCACATTTTTCAAATTAATTCCATCAATTGCCAAAACCGGCCCGGCTGGTCTGCAATCCGTTCTCAATTCCGATATAGTCGCCATTTTTGGCTCGCCGGGACGCCTTCGCGCACAGCGCGCAAGCCATTTCGAATGCCGGATTAAAAGAGCCAATAAGCCAATTAACCCTTTCCCTGGAAATCGAATGCGAGCAATCATTCTTGCCGCAGGCCTCGGCTTGCGACTCCAGCAACCGCCGGGGGAGCAGTTTCCAAAATGTCTGTTGCGCTTTGACGGGGTCACGCTGCTGGAGCGCCATCTGCAGATGCTCGAAGCCGTGGGCGTCGATGAAGTCGTGCTCGCGCTCGGCTTTCAGCCGGAACAGGTCGAAGCCGAACTGACGCGGGCCGGCCGCAAGGTGCCCGAGATCAGGCTCAATCCGCGCTTCGATCTGGGCAGCGTGCTGACCGTGCACACCGTCGCCGATGCCCTCACGCGCGGCGGCGACGTGCTGCTGATGGACGCCGACGTGCTGTACGACGAGCGCATGCTGGCCGCGCTCGTGGCGGGTGAGCACGCCAATCGCCTGCTGATCGACCGCGACTTCGAAGCGGGCGACGAGCCCGTCAAGCTGTGCCTGAAACAGGGCGTGCCCATCGAATTGCGCAAGCAGCTGGCCGTCGGCCTCGACTACGACACGATCGGCGAATCGGTGGGCTTTTTCCGCTTCACCGAGGCCGCTGCCCGGCGCTTCGCGGAGATCGTGGCGGGCTATGTCAATAGCGGTCGCGCGAACCTGCCGCACGAAGAAGCCATGCGCGACCTGCTGCTGGAGCGCAGCCACGCATTCGATACGGCCGATGTCACCGGCCTGCCCTGGATCGAAATCGATTTTCCCAACGACGTTGCGCGAGCAACTAAAGAAGTCCTGCCGCAATTGCAGCGGCCGGCTTTGCATGAAGCGCTGAAGCGCTAACTCGGGCCGAAATCAGGAGCCACACAATGAACGCACGCGAACCCTCATTTGTTTCCACTCTGTCGCGCAGCGCACGCTTGCGCCAGATGCTCACCAGCAACGAACTCGAATTCCTGATGGAAGCGCACAACGGCATCTCCGCACGCATCGCGCGCGAAGCCGGCTTCAAGGGCATCTGGGGCTCGGGCCTTGCGATCTCCGCGCAATACGGTGTGCGCGACAACAACGAAGCGAGCTGGACGCAAGTCGTCGATACGCTCGAATTCATGGCTGACGCGAGCGACCTGCCCATTTTGCTCGACGGCGACACCGGCTACGGCAACTTCAACAACGTGCGCCGCCTGGTGCGCAAGCTGGAGCAACGCGGCATCGCGGGCGTGTGCATCGAAGACAAGGTGTTTCCGAAGACGAACAGCTTCATCAAGGGCGAAGCGCAGCCGCTCGCCGATATCGACGAGTTCTGCGGCAAGATCAAGGCGGGCAAGGACTCGCAGACGGACGAGCATTTCTCGATCGTCGCGCGCGTCGAAGCGCTGATCGCCGGCTGGGGCATGGACGAAGCGTTGAAGCGCGCCGAAGCGTATCGCCAGGCGGGTGCGGATGCGATCCTGATCCACAGCAAGCTGTCGCGCGCCGACGAGATTCTCGAGTTCGCGCGCGAATGGGCAGGCCGCGGTCCGCTGGTGATCGTGCCGACCAAGTACTACAGCACGCCGACGGAAGTGTTCCGCAAGGCGGGCATCAGCACGGTCATCTGGGCGAATCATCAGATTCGCGCGGCCACTTCCGCGATGCAGGCGGTCGTCAAGGAAATCTACGAGAGCCAGACGCTCGTCAATGTGGAAGACCGCATTGCGACCGTCAATGAAATTTTCCGTCTGCAGGATGCCGACGAGTACTCGGTAGCGGAAGAGCGTTATCTGTCGTCGTCGCGTGTGGCGAGTTCGGCCGTGGTGCTTGCCGCGAGCCGCGGCAAGGGCCTGGAAGCCGTGACGACGGATCGTCCGAAGGTCATGCTGCCCATCGCGGGCAAGCCGCTGCTGCGCTGGCTCGTGGACGCATTCAAGAAGCAGGGCGTCAACGACATCACGGTGGTGGGCGGCTATCGCGCCGACGCGATCGACACGGCGGGCATCAAGCTCGTGGTCAACGAGCGTCACGAGCAGACGGGCGAACTGGCGTCGCTCGCGTGCGCGGTCGACGGCTTGCAGAACGACACCGTGATCTCGTACGGCGACCTGCTGTTCCGCAGCTACATCGTGCGCGATCTGGTGGATAGCGAAGCGCTGTTCAGCGTGGTCGTCGATTCGACGACGGTAGCCGAAGCGGGCGCGACGAACCAGAGCGTGCGCGATTTCGCGTGGTGCTCGGCCGCCGACGATCGCGGCCTGTTCGGCAACAAGGTGCTGCTGCGCCGTGTGGCGAACAACGAAGCCGACGTGAAGGGCGAAGCGCCGCACGGCCGCTGGATCGGTTTGCTGAACGTGCGCGGCGCGGGCCGCGAGCGTCTGCAGGCGGTGATGAACACGCTGCGCGCGCGCCCCGATTTCGATTCGCTCGACATGCCTGCCCTGTTGAATGCGCTGATCGAAGCCGGTGAAGAAGTCGAAGTGCAATACGTGCATGGCCACTGGCGCGGTGTGAACGACCTCGAAGACTTCCGTCGCGCGGGCGACTTCGCGCACGAAGCGACGCCGCTTGCGAAGAGCGATGCAGCGGGAGGCGCGGCGCAATGATCGAGGCAGCACAGTTCGTCGAGGCGGCGCGCGAGCGCGGCTTCGACTGGTATGCGGGCGTGCCGTGCTCGTATCTGACGCCGTTCATCAACTACGTGCTGCAGGACCCGAAGCTGCATTACGTGTCGGCGGCGAACGAAGGCGATGCGGTCGCGTTCATCGCGGGTGTCACGCTCGGCGCGCAGAATGGCCGTCGCGGCGTGACGATGATGCAGAACTCGGGCCTCGGCAACGCGGTGAGCCCGCTCACGTCGCTGACGTGGACGTTCCGCCTGCCGCAACTGCTGATCGTCACGTGGCGCGGCCAGCCCGGCGTCGCGGACGAGCCGCAGCATCAATTGATGGGCCCCATCACGCCGGCGATGCTCGACACGATGGAGATTCCGTGGGAGACGTTCCCGACGGAAGCGGAAGCGATCGGTCCCGCGCTGGACCGTGCGATTGCGCACATGGACGCGACGGGCCGCCCGTATGCGCTCGTGATGCAGAAGGGCAGCGTTGCGCCATACGAGCTGAAGGACTCGGGCCGCGCGACGAAGCGCGACGTGCGTGCCGCGCGTGACGTGTCGCGTGCTGTTGCCGCCGACGCCTTGCCGACGCGCAATGAGGCCTTGCAGCGCGTGATTGCGCATACGCCGGTGAACTCGACGGTCGTGCTTGCATCGACGGGATTTTGCGGGCGCGAGCTTTACGCGATCGACGACCGGCCGAACCAGTTGTACATGGTCGGCTCGATGGGCTGTATTACGCCGTTTGCGCTGGGGCTCGCACTGACGCGGCCGGACCTGCATGTCGTCGCGCTCGACGGCGACGGTGCGGCGCTGATGCGCATGGGCGTGTTCGCGACGCTGGGCGCATATGGTCCGTCGAATCTCACGCACATTCTGCTCGACAACGGCGCTCACGATTCTACCGGCGGCCAGTCGACGGTCTCGCCGCAGGTGTCGTTTGCGGGTGTCGCGGCGGCGTGCGGCTATGCGTCCGCGGTCGAAGGCGATGACGCGGGCCTGATCGACGAGTTGTTCGCGTCGCCGCTGCTTGACGGCCCGCGCTTCGTGCGCGTCGCGATCCGCCGTGGCACGCCTGACGGCTTGCCGCGCCCGACCATCACGCCGCCCGATGTGAAGACGCGCCTGATGCGCCATATCGCCACTGCCGGCTCGAACGAAGGAGCACGTTGATGCTGCTGATGAATCCAGGCCCTGTCACGCTGACCGAGCGTGTGCGTAACAGCCTGCTGCAAACGGACTTGTGTCATCGCGAGAGCGAGTTCTTCGACTTGCAGGACGAAGCGCGCGCGCGTCTGGTCAAACTGTACGACCTCGACCCTGCGCAATGGAGCGCCGTGTTGATGACGGGCTCGGGGACGGCGGCGGTCGAGAGCATGATCGCGGCGCTGGTGCCGGAGAACGGCAAGTTGCTGATTGTCGAGAATGGTGTGTATGGCGAGCGTATTGCGCAGATCGCGGCGCAGTATCGCATCGCGCATAGCGTCGTGAAGCATGAGTGGATGCAGGCGCCCGATCTGGCGAGGATTGCGGCTGCGCTCGATGCCGATAAGGCGATTACGCATGTTGCCGTGATTCATCACGAGACGACGACGGGGCGTTTGAATGATCTCAAGGCGCTGGCGGTGGTTTGCCGCGAGCGCAATGTGAAGATGCTGGTTGATGGTGTGAGCAGCTTCGGTGCTGAAGAGATCGATTTCGCTGAAGGCACGATTGTGGCTGTTGCCGCGACGGCGAATAAATGTCTGCATGGCGTGCCGGGTGCCGCTTTTGTTATTGTGCGGCGGGATGCGTTGGCGGCTGCTGCGAGCCGGACTTATTATCTCGGGCTTGTGCGGCTTGCCAGTTTGCAGGATCAGCGGAATACGCCGTTTACGCCTTCTGTTCACGCTTACTATGCGCTTGTGGAGGCGCTGCGCGAGCTTGATGAGGAAGGTGGTTGGCGGGCGCGGCATGCTCGTTATCTGGCTCTGGCCGAGCAGGCTCGGCAGGGGCTTTTTGCGCGTGGGATTGGGAGTGCTTTGCCAGCGGCTGAGTCTTCCGTTGTGCTGCGGGCTTATAAGTTGCCGGACGGCGTTTCTTATGAGCGGTTGCATGATGCGCTTAAAGCGCGCGGCTTTGTTATCTATGCCGGGCAGGGTGGATTGTCCAAGGAGCTTTTCCGGATTTCTACTATGGGGGATATTCATTCTCCTGATATCGAGCGGCTGCTTGTCAGTTTTGATGAGTTGATGCGGTAAGCGGTTTTTGCCTTTGCTTTTGTCTTTGCTTTTGCTCTGCGCTGGCAGATGCGGTTTGCCTTTGCTCTCGCTGGCATCCGCGTTACGTTAGCGCGCTTCACGCGTCGCCCCTGTGCGGGGCGGCACCTACTTTTCTTTGCCGCCGCAAAGAAAAGTAGGCAAAAGAAAGCGGCTCACACCGCCAGCTCTTCTTCTTGCCCACGGGCCCCCAACGTCCCCACGCTTCACACGGCATCGCACCTGTTCACCTGCGTTGCCAACGCCCTCTCCGTACGCCTCACCCGCTTCGCGCGCCCGCGTCGCAGCACGCCGCGCCAGACAGTCCACTGCCGCCCAGGTGGCAAACTGTGTGTCGGCTTTCGCGCCATACGCGCACCACTCCGGACTGGGTAGCACGGTTGGTGTTTCTGGTAAGAGCGCTAACCTGTGCGGTGCGACAACCTACACACAGTTTGCCACCTGGGCGGCATGTACCATTCGCTGCCGTTGGCCCGTGTACGGGTGTCTGAAGCGGGTGAGGCGCTGATTCGGCGCGCTGGCAACGCACGCGTGCAAGGGCGTTGCCATGTGAAGGGTAGGGACGTTGGGGGCCCGTGGGTAAACGTCAAGAATTGGCGGTGTGAGCCGCTTTCTTTTGCCTACTTTTCTTTGCGGCGGCAAAGAAAAGTAGGTGCCGCCCCGCACAGGGGCGACGCTTGAAGCACGCTAACGTAACGCGGATGCCAGCGAGAGCAAAGGCAAACCGCGAACGCCAGCGCAGAGCAAACCGCATCTGCCAGCGCAAACCCCAACCCAGCGTCGCAGACAAAAAAAACTCAGAAGTTATGCTTCAGCCCGAGAGTCACAGACACCTGCTTATCCGTCGTGGAATTCGGCAGATTAGGAATCTGCGCATAATTCACGCTCTGTCCGGTGACAGGATCCATCCCAATCCCACTGCCAGCGGCTTTCTGAAAAATCCCAACCGCATACAACGTCGTCCGCTTGGACAAACTATACGTCGCCCCAAGATTGACCTGATGAAATTTCGGCGACCCGCTGACATCGGTTTTCATCGAGTTATAGATATACGCAGCCCCAAGCGTAAAAGCGGGCGACAACGCATACGTCGCATTCACCTCGACGATATCGAACCGCACATCCGCGCCTTGCGGCAGTGTGGCGCTCGCAAAGTACTGGCTATCATCCAGCCGCGTATGCGTATAAACCAGTCCAAAAGTCGCTGGCCCGAAGGTATAAGACCCACCCACACCAAACGCTTTCAACGAATGCGCATTCTGCAACTCACAGTACATTGCAGTCGGATTCGAGCACGCAAAATCCCCGATATAACCCTGCTCGCCGCCTAGCGCAGCATCGAGCGGATTATTCAGATCGAGATAGCCGACCCCGAACGAGAAGGGCGCATTGTTATAACTGGCAGAAACAGCCCAGCCACGCTTCTGCGAAAAATCACCCGCCACGCCGCCCAGCGAATACGTGCCGCTCACAGAAAAACCCGCAATCGTAGGACTGACATACTGCACCGCATTGTTCAGATTTAGCGCGGCATTCAGATTATCGACGTCGCCGATATGCGACCCATACAACGTGGCCCACGTAATACTCGAAGCATATGGCGCCAGTGCATTCGTGTACGAATCGAACTGACGGCCGAACGTCAGCGTGCCGTACTGCTCGTTGGTCAACCCGACCCACGCATTCTGATTGAAGAGCGTGCCGCCCTGCACGAAACTACCGCTTCCCGTGTAGAAACTGTTCTCGAGCTTGAAGGTCACCGACGTGCCGCCGCCAATATCTTCACTCCCGGTCAACCCAAATCGCGAAGGCGCAGAATTTCCGCCCGTGAACTGAAAATTGTGTCCGCCGCCGACACTGCCATCCGCATGCGTCACCTGCTGGTTATTCGTGTACGTGATGCCCGCGTCGACATCGCCATACAACGTGACGCTGCTCTCCGCATGCGCCATGCCGGGCGCAGTCATCGCAGCCATGGCGCCCGCGAGCGCGGCCACCGCCGCCGCGATGGTGCGCGGCGTCGTCCTGTATTTCATGTCTCTTCCCCTTTGTCTTATCCGTCTGCTTCGTGAGCGTGCGATCCGGCTGCCTTGCCCGTCTAAACCTCAAAGCGCAATGCTAAAAGCGCTTCGGCAAGGCAGCGCCCGAACCCTTACGCGTAATTGATCATCACGGACTTGCTTTCCGTGTACTGCTCGATGACAGCGCGTCCCAGCTCACGGCCAAAGCCCGATTGCTTCATGCCGCCGAACGGCAGCGCGTTGTCGAGCAGCGAGTGGCAATTGACCCACACCGTGCCCGCCGCGATGCGCGGAATCAGCTTATAAACGGCCGACATGTCGTTCGACCAGATACTCGCGCCAAGACCATACGGCGTGTCGTTGGCCAGTTGCACGGCGCTGTCGATCTCGTCGAACGGCATCGCGACCAGCACCGGCCCGAAGATCTCTTCGCGCACCACGCGCATCGTCTGGTTCGTGTCGACCATCACGGTCGGCTCGACGAAGAAGCCCGGCTTGTCGATGATCTTGCCGCCCGCAGCGGCGCGCGCGCCTTCCGCGAAGCCCGAGTCGATATAGCCGCACACGCGCTCGCGCTGCTTCGCGGACACCAGCGGGCCGATCAGCGTCGACGGGTCCATGCCCGCGCCGACCTTCAGGCTCTTCGCGATCTGCGCGACGCCGTCGATCACCTTGTCGAACACCTTGCTGTGGATATAGACGCGCGAGCCAGCCGTGCACACCTGGCCCGAGTTGAAGAAGATCGCGTTCGCGACGCCTTGCGCGGCCTTGTCGATATCGACATCGGGCAGCACGATCACAGGCGACTTGCCGCCCAGTTCGAGCGACATGCGCGTCATGTTGTCGAGCGCCGCGTGGCCAATCAGCTTGCCCGTCTGCGTCGAGCCTGTGAAGGCAATCTTGTCGATGCGCGGATCGCGCGACAGCGCCGCGCCCGCCGTATGCCCATAACCCGTGACGATGTTGACGACGCCGTCCGGAAAGCCCGCTTCGCGGATCAGTTCGCCAAGCCGCAAGGCGGTGAGGGGCGTATCTTCGGCGGGCTTCAGCACGACGGTGCAGCCCGTCGCGAGCGCGGGTGCGAGCTTCCACGCGGCCATCAGCAGCGGGAAATTCCACGGGATGATCGCGCCGACCACGCCGACGGGTTCCTTGCGTGTGTAGGCAAACACTTCGCTGTCCGGCATGTACGGCATGCCCGCATCGATCACGCTGCCTTCGATCTTCGTCGCCCAGCCGGCCATATAGCGGAAGCACTGCGCCGCCATCGACACGTCGAGACCTTGTGCGACCATCACCGGTTTGCCGTTGTCGAGCGATTCGATTTCCGCGAGCTCGCGCGCATTCGCTTCGACGAGATCGGCGAGCTTCAGCAGCAGACGTTCGCGGTCGGTGGTTTTCATCGTGCGCCACGGGCCGGCGTCGAACGCGCGGCGTGCGGCGGCGACGGCTTGCTGGACGTCGTGCTCGTTCGCTTCAGGCACGCGCGTGAGGACGGCGCCGTCGGCGGGATTCACGACGTCGAGCGTGCGGCCCGACGATGCATCCGTCCACTCCGCGCCGATCAGCATCTTCTTCGGCTTCGCGATGAACGCCTGCGTTGCGGCGAGCAGCGGGAAGGTGTGAGTCGTCTCCATGTTCGATTCCTTTGATAGGGGATGTTCAGTAGCGGTCCGCGACGCCCTTGATGCCGCGCTCGTGCAGATCGCGAATCAGTCCGGCGCGCACGGTCGCGACATCGGAGAGAGCGGGGCGGCGGCGTGCGGAGACTTCGGCAGCCGTGTAGGGCTTGAAGTCTTTCGGCAGCGCTTCGTGGTTCATCGTCGTGAGCAACCAGTTCAGCACGTCGGCGAGTTCCTGATCGGAGAGCGCCGAGTTCGATGCGCCCGGCACGCGCATCACATACTCGCGCCCGGCGGGCAGATGCTCGAAGTAGCCAAGCGAGTGCGCGAGCGGCGGCACCTTGCCGGGAATGCCGCCGCCCGTCGCCGTGTGACAGCCCATGCAGTTGAGCACCCAGTGCTGCTGCGCGAGCGATGCGTCGGCGCTGCCTTGCGCATTGGCGGGCGAGGGCGGCGCGAGCGTCGCGGCGCACGCGATGAGCAGCATCGACATGCGCCGCGCCGCGCCGACCCACAACGCCGCCGATGAAACCGCGCGCGCGCCGCGCACGGGCTGCTGCGTGGGCACGCGGTCGCCGGCACGAGACACGCGAGCGGCGTTCATAGGCCGAGTCCCTTCGTGACGACGGCGCGCTGCGTATGGACGGCGGCGCTGTCCATCGTCTGGGCGCGTGCCGCCTTGATGTCGGCGGCCGTGAACGGCTTCGCGTCGCCGTGCTGCGCGTTCAGATCGAACACGACATAGTTCAACACCTGCGCCAGGTCTTCGTCGCTTGCGCTTGCGAAGCTCGGCATCTTGAAGTTGTAGCTCTTGTCGTGAACCTTGATCTCGCCGAACATGCCGTGCACGAGTGTCGATGTCAATTGCGCGCGGCCCGGCGCCGTTGTCGAATACTTGCCCGGGTACTCGGTGAGCGGCGGCGCGAGTCCGTCCTGGCCTTTGCCGCCAGCCTGGTGGCACACCGCGCACTGCGCGTCGAACATGCTCTTGCCGGCGGGGTAGTGCACGGTCTGCGCGAACGCGATACCCGGCATCGTCAACGACGCAGCCGCCGCAACACAGGCGGCCGCGATTTTCCCAGCGGGCCTTGAAAAATGCGTCACTTTCATTGCTTTGCTGCTCCAAGCAGGACCGAAACCGAACAGTGATAGTTCGAATTGCCGTTCGCCATGCACCAGTTGATGTCGTTGTCGAGCGACAGCTTGTAAAGCGGCTTCTCGCGTTCGTTGCGGTTGCAGAAGCACTTGCCGCACGAGGTTTTGCCGCAGCAGTCGTTGTACGAGACGATGTAGTCGGTGCCGTCGTGCGGATTGCGGCAAGTGCCGATCCACGTGATCGGCGAAGGCGTCGTGCCCGGCGGGCAGCTGCTCGACGTGCCGCCGCAGCAGCTGCAGAGCCAGCCGTCGATGGCGCAGTACTTCCAGTAATCGCAGCTCATCGGATCGTCGCTGGCGCCCGATGCGCCCGATGCAGCCGATGCAGCCGACGCAGCATCGGCTGCATAGGCCGTGCGATCGACGGGCAGCAGCGGCAGCATCGCCGAGCCGACCAGCACGCGGCCTAGCTTCGCCATCGCGCTGCGCCGCGAACTGCGCTGCGCGACGCCGCGCGCCGACTTCTCGAACCATGAATCAAAAACGCCCATGTGATTGTTCTCCGCTCAGGTTGTCAGTGGGTTCGATGCGTCAAGCGTGCTGTTCGTGGCGATGATCGCCGTGCACGAACTCCTGCAGCGACGCGACGCCGCGTTCCTTCGCTTCGAACAGGCTTTCCAGATGCTCGCGCGTATTGACGAGACCCTTGGCGCGCACCTTGCCGCCGTCGTCGAGCAACACGGCATACGGCAGCTTGCCGATCTGATACGCCATGCCCAGTTCCTGCGAGAGCACATACGGGAAGCGGTCGAGGTTCTGCTTCTGTGCGAAGCGCTGATGCTCGGCGAGGTCGCCGTCGCTGGCGAGCACGATGTTGACGGGCGTGGTTTCGCTCGATTGCAGCGAAGGCAGCAGCGGCAACAGCTTCTTGCAGACGGGGCACGTCGGCGACAGGAAGAACAGCAGCGTGGCCTTGCCTTGCGCGTCGATGCCGCCAACCTTCACGTTCTGGCCGCGAATGTCGGAGAGTTCGAAGGTCGGCGCAATCGCGCCGACAGCGGGGCCCTTGTCGATCATCAATGCGCCTGCGGGCATGATGCGTTCGTACAGGATGCCGACCTGGCGAACCAGCGCGAGACAGATCGCGCCGAGCGCGAGAACGGCGATCCACAGGAGCGCGGTGGAAACAGTGAGAGCGGTTTGCATCATGAATTCCTCAAGTGAGAAAGGCGCGGCACGTTGGCCAGCAGCACGTCGAAAATGAGCAGTGCGCAGACGATCAGCAGCACGGCGAAGAACAGCGTCAGGTAGTCGAACCACACGATCGAACGCGTCGCGGGTTCGATGAACGCGGTCGCGGCGAGCGCAGCGAGCAGCACGGCACGCGCGACATGAAACCAGCCGATGCCGCGCGGCGCATTCGCTTGCGTTGCCGATTGCGTCGCGGCAAAGCCCGAGCAGCCGCAGTCGATATCGGTGTGGCCGCGCAGGATGTTGAACGCGAGCCCCGCCGCGAAGGCGAGCAGCAGCGCGACCAGCACGATCGCGCCGATGACGCGCGTATCGGGGAACAGCAGCGCGGCGGCGCCCACCGTTTCCGCTGCCGCGATCGCGATGGCGGCGGGTGCCGTCAACGCGTCGGGCAACAAGCGGTAGTCGCCGAGCGCCTGACGGAACGCGGCAGGACGCCGCCATTTGGCGACGGCGCCCAGCAGCACGACAATCGCCGTGCTGGCCTGCGCGCCCGTTGCGAGTACAGGATCGAGCATCATGTCGGCCTCACGGATTGACGAGCAGCGACGACGTATTGCCGACCTGCTTTTCGACGTGCTGCAGCTTGCCCGTGCGCGCATCCATCACGACGAGATCCGACGTGCCCGTAATGCCGTAGAACAGTGGCTTGTCGTCGTCGCTGACCTGGATCGAGGCGATCGGGTCGATCTTCTGCTGCGACAGGTCCCAGCGCGCGATGCGCTTTTTCGTTTGCAGGTCGTACACCCAGACTTCCGTGCCGGGGTCCTTGTGCGTGCCTTCGCCGCCCTTGTGCATCGCGACGTAATAGCGATGCAGCTTCGCCTGCACGGCCGTCTGCTGCATGCCGCCCGGACGCCAGCCTTCGGCGCGCTCGGCGTCCGTCAGCAGCGACCACGGCTTGCCGAACACGGGCTTGTCGCCGCGGAAGTCGGCGGTGCGCACCATGCCGTGGAAAGTCGTGAACAGATAGCCGCCCTGGTACGGCGATGCGTTGATATACGCGGGGTCCTTGTCGACGTCGATGAACGCGTCTGACATCGTGCGCTTCGCTTCCTTGCCGTTCGCGTCGAGCGTGATGGTGAGCGCCTTGCCGCTTTCGCACAGGCCCGTGAAGCGGTCGTTGCCCGACGGAAACGCGAGCACGCAGGCCGCCATATCGACTTCCGACAGCACCTTCTTCGACGCGACGTCGATCACCGTCACCGATGCGGCGGGCGTGATGTTCGTCACGTAAAGTCGCTTGCCGTCCGCGCTGAACGTCGTGTTGTACGGCGACGGCACGTGCTGGCCGTGCTTGGGCGGAATCACGATTTCGCCTGTGTGATCGAGCGTCGCGTTGTCGGTCATCTCGACGACGTCGGTGCGCTCGCCGTGCGAGCCGCGCGCGAAATACGTGGTCGCGACGAAGCTCGTCTTGTGGTCCGGCGAGATCGCGAAGCCCGGCGCGAAGCCTGCGTCGATCTGGCCGAGCAGCTTCTTCGCATCGGCGTCGTACAGATAGATGCGTGCGTCCGTCATCGACGGCATCGAAATATCGACGACGAATACCTCATGCGGATGCCAGGGCGGCAGCTTCTGCACGGTCAGTTCTTCGGGCTTTTCGATTGCGTGCGCGCTGCCGATGCATGCCGCAGCAAATGACAGCGTCGCCGCGATGGACGCGGTTCGTCGCCTTATTCTCATGTCGCCTCCGTTAGAGATTCACGTTGTGTGAGGCGACTGTAGATCGACGAAAAATCGGGCCAACGCCGAAACCGGCAAGGCGTGCGTGCCGATTTGGGATATTGGTAGCCTTGCTGAAAGGGATGTAGGGCGGGTGTTGGGTTAGGCGCGGTGCTGCTGTTGCGGGTTAGGGTTTGTTTCTAGGCATTTTCTAACCGTGCACGAGTTGTCAGACATCGTGGGTTGCGGCGACGTATTCAGCCGTTGTTTTGCTGGCTTCGCCGTTCGAGCCTGTTACGCATCTGGCCGGCAACGAATGCGCTGATCGTCATCAGGAGATAGACGGCGACGAGATCGTGGCGCCACGCATCCAGGGCGAGTTGATGGGCAACCAGCTTTGGATCGGGTGCGGGCAATGTGAAGCGCTTTGTCTCGACGGTTCGCATCATCTGGATAAAACCCGCCGCGGACAGCAGCGGCAAGAGGATGGCGAACGTAAGCAATGCGGGCTTCATGCGTTGCGCCAACGGATGATGGCGCAAGCGGAACCACAATCCGAGGCATCCATGTACCCAGCCGGGCGCGAGCAGCGCAAGCTGCAGTCCCTGCGTGCCGCTCGTGAGCAGCGTGATGACGACACGCTCGTAGTTCGGCTCGAAGCCATAGAGCGTGGAGGCCAGCCGGGTCGTCACCGCGTGGCGGATCAGCAGCAGCGGCAGGCTGAGGCCCGCCCAGAGGCGGACCCAATCGGCCCCGGGTAGCGTCCAGTGGCGGCGCGTGTAGATCGTATGCAGCGCGAGCCAAAAGTGCAGCGCTGCCGCACCGTACAGCGCCAATGTGCCCGGGACGCTACGCCAGAGCCACAACGCCAACTGCAGCGCGCGCCCGGCAAGCTCCAGTGACCAGACGGCGAGCGCGTGATTGATCAGATGGAGGAGGAGATAGGTCAGCAACACGATGCCCGACCCGAGCTGAAGACGGCGCAGAACGGATTGCACTCGAAGCCTCAATTCACGGATGTGCGGGCCTGGCCCGACGCGCAGTCATCCGGGGTCGCCGTGCGTTGACATACCGATTCGGCGAGTCGCGATAACGCCGAAATCGAGCCGCATACGCTGTGGTATTCCTCCCGGCCGATTCTGCCATCGAGGATGACTGTCAGTCCCGATTCACGGGCCAGGTCGATGATGTCCATTTCGATTCCCCAATTCGTGTGTCCTGCTTGCCAGACCGTCCACATGCGCCGGATATTCCGCACTAAAAGGTCAGCGCATGAGTCGACGCAGCAACAGCAGTTCATGTTTCGGGAATAGAACGGACGTCATCTCAGTCTAGTGCTTGAACCCAGCCGGCGGAGGTCCACTGGGTGATTCGGCGGTCTATACCTTCTGAACCCCCAATCGAGAGCACATCATGTCATCCGATACGCCTTCCAATCCGTCGCGCCGCAGCGCGTTGAAATGCCTCGCCTATGGCGGCGCCGGCACCCTGTTCGTCCTTGCAGGCGGCATTCTCACCCCTGTCGAGTTAGCGCTCGCCGCCGGTACGGCCGACAAGCCGGCATCTTCAGGCCTGCCCTTGTTCCTTCAGATCAGCGACACACATATCGGCTTCAACAAGGAAGCCAATCCGGATGTCGCCGGTACGCTCAAGGAGACGATCGACTTCGTCAACGCGATGCCCGTCAAGCCAGCACTGACGATACACACGGGCGATATCACGCACCTCTCGAAGGCCGCGGAATTCGATCTCGCGGCCCAATTGCTGTCGGGGCTGAATATCACTGAACTGCACACCGTGCCTGGTGAGCACGATGTGACAGACGGACCGGGAACCGAGTACTTCCAGCGCTTCGGCAAAGCCTCGGACAACAAGGGGTACTACAGCTTCGATCACAACGGCGTGCATTTCATCGGGCTCGTCAATGTGATGCACTTCAAACCGAATGGTTTAGGGAGCCTTGGCGACGACCAGCTTGAATGGTTGGAAAGCGATCTGAAAGGGCGCTCGTCGAGTACGCCGATCGTTGTGTTTGCACACATGCCGATGTGGACAATTTACGAACCATGGGGATGGGGCACGGGCGACGCTGGCCGCGCGATGGACTACCTGAAGCGGTTCGGCTCGGTCACCGTGCTGAATGGACATATCCATCAGATCGTGTCCAAGGTAGAGGGGAATATTACTTTCCATACCGCGCGCTCGACCGCGTATCCGCAACCGACGGCCGGAAACGGCCCTGGGCCCATGCCGCTCAAGGTGGCGAGCGATCAGCTTGCCAGCATGCTTGGCGTGACCAGCATCAAGATCTCGCGTCATCCGCTCAAGGCGACGCTGTCCGACGCGACGCTCGTCTGATTGCAATCACCCTCTACTTATCTACTTATCAAGCAAGGAACGGGATCATGCTATCTGCCATCTTTCGTCGTACGCTGGTTGTCTCTGTTGGAGTCGGGATGATCGTGGCGGCATTCACTTCAGGGACGACTGCCGCGCAGGCGCAGGAGGCCAATGCTGTCGTTATCAAGAATTTCATGTTTTCACCGATGTCCACCACGATTAAAGCGGGTTCGACGGTGACCTGGAAAAATCTGGACGGCGAACCGCATACCGTGGTTAGCGACTCCGGCCTGTTTCGCTCCGCCGCGCTGGATCAGAACGAGACTTATCAGTTCAGGTTCGACAAGCCTGGTGTCTACAACGTGTTTTGCGGCATACATCCGAACATGAAGGAAGTCATTACCGTGCAGTAGAGGTGATCGGATCGAGCTTAAGAGGCGGAACCCCGACGTTGACCTTTTAAACCTTGCCGCTCATCCGGTCCATCATCGCGAGCAAATCCGTCAGGGTCTTTTTGCACCTGGCCTGGCTGGGTGAACTTTCGCGAAGGGCCGCGAGCGCGTCGTCGATCGACTTGTCGAGTTTGTGCCAGTCGGCGGCGGCGCGTGGCTTCAGTCCCGCTTCGGCCTCGTCCCACGACGTTTCCAGATCCTTGATCCGCTTTTTCGCGCCCGCGAGGTCGTTGGCGTCGACCAGCTTCGAGGTGTCGACAACGATCACGCGGAACTTCGAAAGATCGCCGAGTTTCGATGCCTCTGTAGCAGCATTTGCTGACGAGATGGGTGACAGTGCCGCAATCCATGGCGGCATACGCACGGCGGCCGATGCGTGACTGGCCGCGACGGCCGTGGCAGTGACAAGCAGGAATGCGGAATTGACGATAACACGCTTCATTGCTAAACCTCCGGCTGAAAGACGACGGTGAACGGGTAAAAGCGGGGCGTGCGCCTAGGTACTGCTGATCCTGCTGTGCCGGACTCTCGCAGCCGTATGCAGGAATACCAGGACGACAATGATGGAGAGAAACGCGATGCTGGTGAAGACCGTACCCAATCCAATTCCGCCGTACTCAGTTGCCTGAGAGAGAAGATCGCCGAGTGACGCACCAAAAGGCCGGGTCAAAATGTAAGCAAGCCAGAAGATCAGTACTCGATTGGCGCCGAGATAGGCCGCAACTCCCATCATGACAAGCATGACGCCGAATATGAGGGCGCCGAGACTGAAGCCGAGCCCTAACGCTTCCGTCGCAAGGTCACCAGCTGCCGTGCCGAGTGCAAACGTGACGAGGATAGCAGTCTAGTAAAAGAGTTCGCGATTGCGGGTGACGATCGTGTGAATGGAGAGGGTCCTTTCTCTGTAGTACCAGAACGCGAAAATAAAGCAGAGCAGTACCGCGAATGCGACGGTGCTCGCGTAAAGACTTACGCCAAGTACATCGGTGAGCACGTCCGTCAATTGCGTGCCGACCACGCTTACCAGCACGACGGTCAACCAGTAGATCCACGGAATATAGGTTCGGTTGCTCAACTGTGTAACGAGCGAGGCAGCGAGCATGGAAAGCGTGATGGCTATGGTCAGCGTGGCGCCGAGGCCGACATGGACAGCGAGGTAATCCGCACCCGTTTCGCCGACCGTGGTGGAAAAGATCTTGATTGTCCAGAAGGTGATCGTGACTTCCGGAACCTTGTTTTGTATCGGTGCGACGGGCCGATGCGCCATGACTTATCCTCATTCATGATGTCCGGCTCGTTGATCGAAGTACAGATCGGAGCCTCAGGCTGCACTATGGCGTCGCATTGCTTATCGAATGCTTAGGTGATGACGGTATGCGTTCGTTCCTCTTTCAAAAGAGCTATTTGCCCGTGAAGAAACGTTCGAATAAATCAATCCTTTCCTTATGCAATTCTTAAGAAATCGAGAGAGGACGCGACACCATTCGGCGCCAGGACTCTATTTGTGGGTCGTGATTTTCATTCTCATGAATTCGGTTAAACGAAAGGGAAAAGTCATTCCGATGACGTATTAAATGGGCACATTACCTCGCTGCAGTCACTTCGAATTCAAACATTCAGTGAGGTGGAGATGAGTCGTCTTATCAGGCAAATGGGAGCAGGCATCCTGGCGGCAACGATTGCGCTTCCGATGATCGTTCATGCTGGCGATGACAAGGAACATGGTCACGATCACGACCGGCGCGACGCCGACGTGCGACGGGTTTTGCTGATCAGTGTGGATGGTCTCCACGAGCAGGATGTGGCGCGCTGCATTGCCGCTAATACGTGTCCGAATCTGGCTTTGCTGGCGAAGTCCGGCGTAACGTACTCCAATGCTTATACGCCTGGACTCTCCGACTCGTTTCCTGGCCTTGCGGCGCTCGTGACGGGCGGCTCGCCGAAATCGGCGGGACTGTTCTATGACGTTTCGTACGATCGCACGCTTTATGCGCCGTCAGACCCGACTTGCCAGGGCAAGCAAGGTTGGAATGTCGTATTCGACGAAACCACGGGCATAGACGCAGAGAACGGCGGGGCGCTTACGCATCTCGACGGAGGAGGCGCCTTCAATCCGCAAGCGATTCCACACGCAAAGACAAATGGCGTGTGCGTGCCTGTTTATCCACATAACTATCTGAAGACGAACACGATCTTCGAGGCCGTCAAGCAGCACGTCGACGGTGCCCGCACGGCCTGGGCCGACAAGCATGCGTGGGGCTATGACTGGTTAAATGGTCCGTCAGGCAAGGGCGTCGACGATCTGTCACGTACCGAGATCAACTCGATCGATCCGGCGACGGGCACGAACTACACCGACGCATACGCGCATACCGAACAGTTCGATAACCTGCATGTTCAGTCCATCATCAATGAGATCGACGGAAAGGACTCAACGGGCAAGCAAAACGCCGTTGTACCGACCTTGTTCGGTACGAACTTTCAGACATTGAGCGTTGCGCAGAAGGCGCCCGTCGCGTCCGGCGGCGGCTATCTAGATGCGAGCTTTACGCCGGGCAAGCAGGTGACGGACGCGATTGCCTATGTCGACAATGCGCTTGGAAAGATGGTCGATGCACTGAAGTCGAGAGATCTCGCGAAGTCGACGATGGTGATCGTAACGGCCAAACACGGCCAGTCGCCCAGCGACCACACCAGGCTGGTCAAGAACGGCGACACGCTGGTGGGCCTGCTCGAAGCGCATAACTATCTCGATCCGAACGGCCGCTTTGGGCAAAACAGCACGACGACGGGCAACCTGAATGACGGGACGGGTCTCGTCGGCACGGGCTTCGCGCAAACCGACGATGTCGGTCTCATCTGGCTGCGGGACCAGAGCCAGGTTCAGGATGTCGTGTCGACGCTGAAGGCCAACCTGGGTTGCAACGCGCCAGGAATCTGCGCTGACGGGCCGCAGGCTTACATCCTTTCGGGACCGCGGCTCGCGGCGCTATTTGGCGACCCGGCATATGGACGCACGCCCGATATCATCGTGCAGCCCAACCCCGGTGTTATTTACACATCGAGCAAAGCGAAAGACGAGGAGCATGGCGGGAACGCGCCGGACGACAGCCATCTGGGCCTGATCGTCGCGTATCCCGATGGACATCATCATGAAAGGCATGTCGATCGGCGCGTCAGCACCACACAGGTTGCACCTACGATCTTGCGCGCACTCGGGCTGGACCCGAAATCGTTGCAGTCCGTTCGTATGGAGGGCACCCGGCCGCTACCGGGGTTGGGAGAGGATGACGATTGACCGGGATGCCTGATGCGGCTCGACTGCTGCTTGCGAGCATTTGAAGATTGCGTACCTCAAATGTGCGGTTTGCTTCGGCCTGGTCGCATGGCGCTTCGTGCCGATACTGTCAGGCAGGTTCAAATGCCACTGGTCCAGTGGGCCAGTGGCATTGCACTGATTCAGGGTGCTCGTACGTTCTGTGCGTTGTCGAAGACGGTTTTATTTTCAGCCTCGTCACTTACTGACGGCCGTGGACCTGCTTCACGAGCCGGCCATCACCATATTCCCGAATCACACGCGCGATGATGACCCGATAGCCATCCAGCCAGCGGCTTTGCTTCGCTTTCGCCTCGACGTGCACGGGATGCCGGATCAGTTGTAGCAATGCCTCTTCCGATTCCCAGTAATAGACGTTCTGGGTCAATCCTTCACTGGCGTTTTCCCACGTCTCCTCACTCACATATCCCGGAATGGACCGAGCCACTGCGGCAATCCGCTGATCGAGTTCATGAAATGCCTCGTCGTATTGACCGGCCCGAAAAATGAACGTGGAAGAGTACATTGCATTATCTGAAGAACGTTGAGCGATGCCGACCGCTCTTTATGGTTGCTTCGTCGGGACCCCGGCGAGCATGGCATCGGCAAGCTGGGATTCGCCACTCGACTTGAGTGCTTCGGCAGCACCCTGGATATCTCGCGCTTCCTTGTTCTGACTGAGCTTGCTCTTGCCGACAAGACGCGTGATCTCAACCTGAATACCGACGATCGCCTTTACCATCGCATCCACGTAGTCCTTCGGTGCGTCGCCCATCTTCCAGGGTTTCGGTTCCGATGCCTCATGTGTGCGAGTGAGGCGGCCCACTACGCCTCGCACGTAACGCTCATCATCGAGAATCGTCATGCGGCCGTGCGCATGCACAACCATGTAGTTCCAGGTCGGCACCTGTTTGTGCAGTTCGTGCTTGCTCGGATACCAGTTCGGAGAAATATAGGCGTCGCCCGCATGGAACACGACGAGGACCTCGTCGCCGTTCGCGACCTCCTGCCATACCGGGTTGGCCCGCGCCACATGCGCACGCAGCACGCCGAGTTCGCCGTCCTCTGCAGCAAGTTCGAACGGAATGTGATTGGCGTCGAGTCCGCTGCTACCGTGCGTGATCAACGTGCCAAACGGATGTTGAACGATGCGGGAGTGCAAAACTTCCTTCCGGGTTTCGGCAAAGTGGGCAGGTACGTACATACGCGGTCTCTGGCTGCTAAGGACGATGGGTTGGTATCACAGCGATCCTTCCAGTTTGCGGTAAAAGTGGTTTATTCTGAAGGACCAGTTTATTAAATTTCCAGTGAACCAGAATTATGGCGAGAACTGCGCGTGACGCGGACATGCCGTCGCTTGGCGCGCTCGATCGCACGGCTGGCAATCTGAGCCGTCAAATTGCGGAGGCGCTGCGGGAGGCCGTGCGCAAGGGCGACATCAGAGCCGGAGACGGACTGCCGTCATCGCGTTCGCTCGCTGCCTCACTTCGCGTGGCGAGAGGGACAGTGATCGAGGCCTACGAGCAATTGCTTGCCGAAGGGTTTCTGGAATCGAAAGCGGGAGCGGGAACGCATGTCGCCCAGGCCCTGGCGGAGTCGCAGTCGGTCAGCGCACCCGAGGCGACCCCGGAGCCGGCAACGAAGTCCGGGCTACCCGCGCGCGCCCTGGCGTTCGCCCAGATCGCACGAGAGTTTCGTCCGCTCGAGCCGATCCCCTTCGCGATATCTGTCCCAGTCGGGTTGACCGCGCCCGGCGATATCTGGCGCCGCCTGGGTAACCGGGTACGCGCAAGGGGCCCGGGTGCGCCCACGGGATACGCCGATCCTTTGGGCGCGTTGCCCCTCCGAGAAGCGATCGCAGCCTATGTGCGAAGGTCCCGCTCCGTGCGGTGCGAGCCGGACCAGGTCATCGTGACCAGCGGTACCCAGCAAGGACTGTTTCTCGCGAGTCAGGTCCTGCTTGGTCCGGGCGATCAGGCGTGGGTCGAGAATCCCGCTTACCGTGGCGTCACCGCCATACTGGAAAACATCGGCTATCGCGAGGGCGTGATCCGTGTGCCCGTTGACGCCGAGGGTCTCGATGTCGAGGCTGGCATCAACATGGCCCCGCATGCACGCGCGGCATTCGTTACGCCGTCCCATCAGTACCCTTTGGGAATGCCTTTGAGCATGGCACGGCGCACGGCCTTGCTCGCGTGGGCACGCGGCAGCGATGCGTGGGTAGTCGAGGACGACTATGACAGCGAGCTCCGTTACGAGGGCTATCCGTTTCCGGCCCTGCAGGGCTTGGCGCCGGACCGCGTGATCTATCTCGGTACGTTCAGCAAGATTCTGTTTCCGTCCCTGCGGTTGGGCTATCTGATCGTCCCGCGCAATCTCGTCGATGCGTTCTGCGGTGCCCGCGTGCTCATGGACCGCCACCCGCCGACTGCCGATCAGCACGTGCTCGCCGCCTTCATGGCGGAAGGACATCTGGAACGGCACATACGCAAGGTTCGCAATGTCTACGCCGAACATCGGCGTCAACTCATCGATACCCTCGAAGCTTTGCTCCCCGCTGACCTCGCGTGGATCGAGCCCGGCGATCAGGGGATGCACCTCGTGCTCTGGCTCGCAGACGGGCTGGACGACCGGGAGCTTGTCGGGCGCGCCGCCGGAGAGGGCGTCGCGGTACGTGCCGTGTCGCCCATGTTCGCGCCGCAGACGGGACGGCCGGGCCTTGTTCTTGGCTTCGGAGGGTTCAGCAGCGAGCAGATGAGGGCCGCTGCTGAGCGCCTGGCGGCGGTCATCGCGGGTTCACGAGAGGGAAAGCCTCGGCGCAGATAGCCAGGGCATACCAGCACATCGAAGGTCCGGCTCGGGGGCGGCCAGAGACGCTCACAGACTTCAGGCGAGTGTCTCGCACGTCCCTTGTCGCCACGGATCAATTGCGCACTCACCCTGACCGGGCGATGGCCAGGACCTGCTTCGCCGCCAATCCCGGCGAGGCATGAAACCGAAGCGGCCTTGTGCGGTTCATTTCACCTGGGCCTGTTGGCATTCATCGTGATACCAGCGATCGACCTGGCTTTGCGCAGCCTGCAGATCTTCCGGGTAGTACGGATCGAACCACCGGGACGGGTCGTAACCCGCTTGCCTGAGTGCTGCCAGTTCGCTGAGGTTGCGCTGGCGGGTGAGGGGCGCATGGTTCCGAAGCTCGGTCAGGTCGCGGCACTGGGCGGCGCTCAGATGCGTTGCGCCTCCCGGCATGCCGCCTGCGGCACAGCCAGCGAGCAAGAGCGTCAACGCCGCCAGCGACGCGCGGATCTCTGAACTCCTCATGTGCTTTCCCCTTGGACGAATCGAACGTGTAAGCAGATAGACGGGCCTGCAGGGGCATGCCACGCGAGCCGCACGCTACTGTATTGCGATGGTTGATTGTCCCCGAAAAAGCCCGCGAAGCAACAGATGAAGCTGAGCAGCCTGCCGCGCGGCGCCCGTTTCCAGGTAGCGGCGGCGGGTAGCGATCCAGCGGATGTGCAGACGACGATCCGCTCGATGCGTATCTCCGCACCGGGCGATGGTTCGTGGACGTCCTATCTGGGACAGGCGCTTCGCACGGAACTCGCTACGTCAGGCAACTATGACGCGAACGCGGCGGCGCGCATCGAGGCGACACTCTCCGAAGTGCGTATTGCCGACGGCCAGGCGCAGGTCACCGGCCACTTCGTCGTCCGCCAGGGGCCGTCGGTACGTTACGACAAGGTGCTGCACGCCGACGCGCACTGGGACTCGGCATTTCTCGGGGCGATCGCCGCGTCGAACGGTCTGAACCAGTCCACGGCGATTTTTCAGGCACTGCTGCGCAAGCTGTTCGACGATCCCGACTTCGCGGCCGCGTCGACGTAGCCTGCGTTATCCGCGCACGCGTGCTCTATGGTGGGCGCGAGTTCCGGCAATGGCCCGGCACCTTGCGCTCACCTCGCATGTCACGTTTTCGGCTTGAGCAGCACCTTGATCGAATCGAGCGAATTCGCGACTTTGATCGCCTCGTCCCATTGCTCCAGCGAAAACCCGTGCGTGACGATCCCTTTCGACGTGACGAGCCCGCGCGCCAGCAGATCGATGGCGATCGGATAGCAATACGGGCCGAGATGCGCGCCGCGCACGTCGAGTTCCTTACGGTCGCCGATGATCGACCAGTCTGTCGTCGTGTCGCTGCCGAACACGGAGAATTCGACGAAGCGCCCGAGCTTGCGGATCAGATCCAATCCCTGCGTGACACCCGACGGCGAGCCCGTCGTTTCGATATACACATCGCAACCATACTGATCAGTCAATGACCGGACGACACCGAGTGCATCGTCGGATGCCGGATTGATCGTCACGTCTGCGCCGTATTCGCGCGCGAGCGCGAGACGCTCGTCGACCAGATCGATCACCACCAGCTTTTTCGGCGTTTTCAGATGCGCGACCTGCACCATCATCAGGCCCAGCGGTCCCGCGCCCGCGATCACGGCCACGTCGTCGAGCTGGATGTCGCCGCGATTGACGGTGTGAATCGCGCAGGCGAGCGGTTCGATGATCGCCGCATCTTCCAGCGATACGCCAAGGGGAATCTTGTGGACGATGGCCGTGGGCGGAAAGCGCATGTACTGGGCCATGCCGCCGTCGGCGACTTCCCGCTGGAAGCCGAAGATGTTGTGCACCTCGCACATCCAGTACTGGCCTGATCGGCAATAGCGGCACTTGTCGCACGGCACGATCTGTTCGGCAATCACGCGCTCGCCCAGCTGCACATTGAAATGCTCTGCCGCGCCCTCGCCGAGTTCCTCGACATAGCCGAAGAACTCGTGGCCCGGAATGACAGGCGCCTTGACCCACGGGTTCGGGCCGCCCCAGAACATCTTTGCGCCCGACCAGCATTTGCAGTCGCTCGCGCAGATGCCGCACGCGGCGATGCGTATCACCAGTTCGTTGCGCCCGGCGCGCGGGCGCGCCACTTGCTCGACGCGATAGTCCTTCGGCGCGCGGCAAACGACCGCCGTCATGGCTGACGCTGCATCCTGGGTCGCGTTCATGCTGCACCTCACGCTGGTTTGTTTGGCAAACGGGCAACCCGCACCGCTTGCGCGGTCACTCCATCACGATCTGCACCTTCACGTCGGTCGGATTGCCGCTCGCCGCTTCTTCGAAGGCCTTGATGCCGTCTGCGAAAGCGAACGAGCGCGAAATGAACGGCTTGACGTCGATGCGTCCCGACGCGATCAGTTGAATCGCGCGCGGAAAGATGTTCGCGTATCGGAACACGGACTCGACGCGCGCTTCCTTGATCTGCAACGCGACGATATCGAGCGGGACGGGATGCTGCGGCATGCCGACCAGCACGAGGCAGCCGCCGGGGCACAGCAGATCGACGATGCCGTCGAATGCTTTCTCGCTGCCGCTCGCTTCGAACACGATATTTGCGCCCCAGTCGTCCGTCGCGCGCCGCACCACTTCCTTGACGGATGCGTCGCGGATGTTGACGGCCGTCACACCCGGCGTGCTGCCGATCAACGCGAGCTTCTCCGGCACCATATCGCAGACGATCACGCGGCTGCATCCGCCCGCCAGCGCCGCGAGCACGCACATCATGCCGATCGTGCCGGCGCCCAGCACGACGGCGACGTCGCCCGGCTTGATGGCCGCTTTCTTCGCGGCCTGAAGTCCGATCGACAGCGGCTCGACGATGGCCCCTTCGGCAAAGCTCACGTTGTCGGGCAGCTTGTACGTGAACGCGGCGGGATGGACGACGAACGGCGCGAGGCAGCCGTGCACGGGCGGCGTCGCCCAGAAGCGCACTTTCGGGTCGAGGTTGTAGAGGCCCTCGCGCGATGCGCGCGAATCCATGTCAGGCACGCCGGGTTCCATGCAGACGCGGTCGCCGGGTTTCAGATGCTGCACGTCGTCGCCGACCTGCACGATGGTGCCTGCCGCCTCGTGCCCGAGCACCATCGGCTCGTTGACGACGAAGGGACCGATGCGTCCGTGCTGATAGTAGTGGATGTCGCTGCCGCAGATCCCGACCGTATGGATGCGGATGCGCACGTCGCGCGGTCCGACTGTCTGCGGCAGGCTGAACGGACGCAGGCTGATGCGTTGTGCGCCTTCGAGTACCAATGCTTCCATCGTCGTTCCTTTCGCAAGAGAGAGATTGATTGGCGGAGCCCGCATTGGGCGCGCGCCGCGTGTGTTCAGCCGGCCTGGAAGCCGCCGTCCACGGCGAGGCTCACGCCGCTCACCATGGCCGACTCGTCGCTGAGCAGATAAGCGATCGTGCGCGCGACTTCGAGCGGCTGCACGAAGCGCTTCAGCGGAATGCGGGCGAGCATCGGCGCGGACTTTGCCGGGTCGCTCCATGCCTTCTCGGCCATCGGCGTCAGCGTGACGACCGGGTTCACCGTGTTCACGCGGATGCCGTGCGGACCCAGTTCGACGGCCATCACGCGCGTCAGGCCGTCGAGCGCGGCTTTCGATGCGCAATAGGCCGCGTGCAGCGGCAAGCCGACGGTGGCCGACAGGCTCGACACATTCACGATCGAGCCGCTCACGCCGCGCCCGATCATGCTGCGTGCGCATTGCTGCGCGACGATCATGGCGGCGCGCACGTTGACGGCCATGATGGTGTCGAAGGCCTCGACGCTCGTGTCGAGAAACGGTTGCAGTTCGACGATGCCTGCGCAGTTGACGAGCAGATCGACGGGCTGCGCCGCTTCCGCTGCGCCGCGTGCCGCGCCTGCATCGCCGAGATCGGCGCATAGCGTCGTGCAGCCGGTCTCGTCTTCGAGCGTGCGCAGATCGGCGGCCGAGCGGCTCAGCGCAATCACGCGCGCGCCCCGCCGCGCCAGCAGTTGCACCGTCGCGCGGCCGATGCCTTTGCCCGCGCCCGTGACGAGCACGGTCTTGCCGTCGAACTGCCGAGGGTCGTCGTGCGTGGACATCGCGGCTCCCTAAGTATTCAAGGTTCGTCGCATAGTCGGCGCGCCGTGTCTTCGTCCGTCACGAGCACCGACGCATAGCGGCCTCGCAACGCGGCGCGCGTCACATGAAACTTCTTCGTGCCGCCCGATACCAGCACCACGTCGTCGATCTTGCGGAGGTCGTCGAGCGAGATCGCGACCGTGCGGCGGTTCAGCGGATGATCGATGGGGTCGCCGTTCGCATCCATGAAATGGCCGAGCATGTCGCCAATCGCACCCGCCTTGCGCAAGGTCCGCAGATCGTCGGGCTTCGAGATTCCATACGTGACCACGAGCGATTCCGTCAGGTCGCCGCAGGTCAGCAGCGCGAGATCGGCATTGCGCGCGAGCTCATACGTGCCGCGCACGGTTTCTTCCTGAAGGATCAGATCGCGCGCCTTCTGGCTGCCGACATAAATGGGCGCCGCGAACAGATAGGCGTCGGCCTGGCAGAGATTCGCGAAGTCCGAGACGATGTCGAACGTGTTGATGCTCGGGCAATGCGACAGGCCGCCTTGCAGCGATACGGCGTTGACGGCGCCGTACGCGCGCTGGGGCATCGCGCGCAGCACCGCGCGTATCGTGCGGCCCCAGCCGACGCCGACCGTCGCGCCTTCCGTGATGCGCTTGACGAGGCAACCCGCCGCGCCGATGCCGAGCGCGGCCATGTTCGCCTCGGGGCTGATGCCCGTCGGCACGACCACTGCGTCGTCGAGTTCGAAGCGTTCGACGAGCTGTTGCTCCAGCGCGATGCACGGCGCGATCCGGCTATTGATCGTGATCTGCACGAGGCCCGATTCGCGGCCCGCCGCGAGCAGCCGGTTCACGCGCACGCGGTTGCTGCCGATGCGATGCGCGATTTCCTGTTGCGTCATGTTGCCGATGTAGTAATGCCACGCGACGCGCGCCTGCAATTCCTCTTCGGCGTCGACGGTAACGTCGGCTTCCGGCATCGTGACGAGTGGGGCGGTCTTGGTCATGAATCGTTTTGTGTCCGGGTGGAAAGCAACACGCGGTTATACCAGAGCGTCACTTCACTGCGCCCATCGTCAGCCCTTGCACGAGCCGGCCCGACACCAGCAGCGCGAACACGACCATGGGCAGCACGATCAACGTGCCCGTCGCCATGATCTCGCCCCACGGCAGCTCATAGCCGCTCATGTAGCTGGTGGCCGCGACGGGCGACGTGATCGCGTCGGTGCGCGTCAGCACGAGCGCGTAGAGCAGGTCGTTCCAGGAGAAGATGAAAGCGAAGATCGCCGATACGACAATACCCGGCATCGCCAGCGGCAGATTGATGCGCCAGAAGATCCGCCACGGCGAAGCGCCGTCGAGCCGCGCGGCTTCGTCGAGCTCGACGGGGATGTTGCGGAACTGGTCGGTGCAGATCCAGATCACGATGGGCAGCGAGAATGTGATGTACAGCAGGATCAGCACGATGTGCGTATCGACGATATCGAGCTTCGTCGCGATCAGGAAGAACGGCACGGCGAGCACGACGGGGCTGACCATGCGGTTCGAGATGAACCAGAACCACAGGTCTTCCTTGCCGCGGAATTCATAGCGCGCGAGCGCATACGCAGCGGGGGTGCCGAGCAGGATCGACAGCACCGTCGTGCTGCTGGCGATGATCAGCGAGTTGATCAGACTACCGCCCACTTCGTGCGTAAACAGTGCTTCCACGTAATGCACGAAGGTCGGCTTGAAGAGCCACACGGGCGGATAGGCGAGCGCCTCCGCCTGGCTCTTCAGGCTCGTCGTCACCATCCAGTAGAACGGAAACACGGACGACAGGAACACGACCAGCAGCCCCAGAAAATGCCACCCGGTGGCATTGCGCCGCGCCGCGCGTGCACGGCGTGCGCGTGCCGTCAGGCGAGGGTTGCCGGGCAGCGCGGCGTCGCCGCTCGCGCGTTGTGTCGAAGGTGCGTTCACGCGGCCTCCCGGTAGACAAAGCGGATATAGAGCCGCGACAGCACGATGGTCAGGATCAGCAGCAGGATCGCCTGCGCGGACGCCATGCCCTGATCGAACAGGCGGAAACCGACGCGCTGGATATACACGCTGATGAACTCCGTCGCGGTGCCGGGCCCGCCGCGCGTCATGGTGAAGACGGCGTCGAACATCTTCAGCATGTCGGCGGAACGCAGGATCAGGATTGCAGTGAGGCCGGGCAGCAGATAGGGCCGTTGCAGATGCCACAGAATCTTGCTCCACCTGGGCGTTTCGAGGCGCGCGGCTTCTTCGGCTTCTTTCGGCACCATCGTCAGGCCGGCCAGCAGGATCAGCGCGCAGAACGGCGTCCATTGCCAGATGTCCATGATCATTACCGAGACGAACGCGAGCGTCGGGTCGGCGAGCCAGTCCTGCGGCGGCATGCCGACCAGACCGCCGAGGTAGTTCGCCACGCCGAACTGCCGGTTGAAGATGAGCCGCCCGATCAGGCCCACCACGGCATATGTCGTCGCCATCGGAATCACCAGGCTGACACGCGCGACAGCGCGCATCCACGGCAGTGTCGTGCGATGGAGCATCAAAGCGGCGAACAGTCCGAGCGCGACTTCGATCGGCAAGGTCACGCACAGGAACAGCGCCGTACGTCCCAGCGCGCCCCAGAACGACGGGTCGCTCAGCGTCGCGATGTAGTTGTCGAACCAGATGAACGGCGTGCCCGAGGCGAGATCCGCGAGCTTGTACTGATGAAACGAGTTGTACAACGCCAGCAGCAGCGGATAGATACCGATTGCGGCAAGCGTGAAGATCGCCGGGATCAGAAACCAGAACGCAGCCGAACCCGGCAAGCGCACCCGCGAGCGGGGCCTTGCCGGTGTCATGCCGTTGCCGGGCCGAGCAGTGCCGTTCAACATCGATGCTCCCTTCGGTGCGTTGCCGTTACTTCAGCAAAGGCTTCTTGCCGCTGTAGTAGCCCGCCTTGTTCAGTATCTCTTCCGTCTTCGAGCCGATGGTCTGCGCGCCGTCCTTCACCGACACCTGGCCCAGCATGATCTTCGTGCCCCATTCGCCGATCACTTCCGACACAGCGGGCCATTCCGGGAAGCGCGGACGATAGTCGGGCACGCCGCCTTGCCATGATTCGACCATCGGCTTCACGAACGGATACTTGTCCTGCACGGCCTTGTCCTGGTACACGGCCGTGCGCGCGGGCACGCCGCCCGCTTCCAGATACGGCTTGGCCATTTCTTCGGACGTGATCCACTGGATGAACAGCCACGCAGCCGCCTGCTTCTTCGCATTCGACTTCGCGTTGACGGCCAGCGAGAAGCCGCCGAGCGCGGGCTTCAGCCCGGCGGGACCCTTCGGTTCCGTGGTGATCGCCAGGCAGTTGCCGATCTTCGATTTGGCGGGATCGGTGAGCGTCGGATAGAACGCCGACCACTCGGTGATCATCGCGACCTGGCCTTGCGCGAGCGCGTTGACGGCTTCGGCGTGATCGAAATCGACGATGCCGGGCGGCATGTACTTCATCAGCTTCTGACGGTATTCGAGGCCAGCCTGCGATTGCGCCGACATCAGGTTCGACTTGAATTTGGCGTCGAGCAGCGAGCCGCCGTTCGGCCACAGCACGCGCATGAAACTGTCGGCGGACTGCGTTTCGCCGCGCCGCGATTGCAGCGCGAACGCGAACTGGTTCTTGCTGGCCTGCGTCAGCTTGGGCGCGTAGACGTTGAGCAGTTCGTCCCAGGTCTTCGGCGGCTCGTTGAAGCCCGCGTCCTTCAGCATGCACTTGTTGTAGAACATCAGGCCCGAGTAGTTATCGAACGGCAGGCCGTAGGTGACCTTGTCCCACGAGCCGAACGAGTCGAGCAGAATCGGGAAGAAGCCGGGCAGGTTCAGCTTCGGATCGGCGAGCTTCGGGTTGTCGGTGAAGGTCTTGATGGGAACGAGCCACTTGTTGCTGGCGAATTCGCCAATCCACACGACGTCGACGAGCACCACGTCCTGATCCCCGCCGCCGACGAAATTGAGCACTTCCTTCTCGCGCGTGTTCTCGTACGGGATCACTTCCCACTTCACGTTGATGCCCGTTTCCTTTTCGAACTGCGGAATGAGTTTCTGCGCTGCCTTGTAGCCGGGGCGATCGAGAAAGATCGCCTTGATGGTGGTGCCCGAGTACGGCTGCGCGGCCTCCTTCAATGTCCATGCATCCGCGTTGGCAGCGCAGAGCAGCGACGCCGTGGCAAGCGACAACGCTATGGCAGCAGGCCGCAGAAAGCGCTTTTTCATCGTTCGTCTCCTTGATTGTTCTTGAACCATCGGCAAATGCCGCGGCGGTCAGGGTCATTGCGGCGACGTGCATCGACGCGTGCAAAACATACGGCGTGCCCTCGTCGTTTCACTTGTAATTTGCGTTTTACAAATGTATATTTTGACGCGCACCGGTTGTCAAGAAGAAAATCGTCAAGTGCTGGATGGTGCGTCGCGGCATGCGCGGTTTGGGTTCGCTGCGCATTCCGTCATGAAGCAGCCAGTGCTTTGCATGAGACCAGCGCATGGCGCCGTACGGCCTTGCATGGGACAGGAGACACGCATGAGCGCCGTACATTTGCAGAAGATCCGCAAAGCGTTTGCAGGCACCGACGTGCTGAAGGGCGTCGACATCGATGTCAAGGAGCACGAATTTCTGGTGTTCGTCGGTCCGTCGGGATGTGGCAAGTCGACCTTGTTGCGCAGTATCGCCGGGCTGGAGCGGATCGATTCGGGCCGGGTCGTGATCGAAGGCGAAGACGTGACGGAGCTCGAACCGTCGGAGCGCGGCGTGGCGATGGTGTTCCAGTCCTACGCCCTGTATCCGCATATGTCCGTGTACGAGAACATCGCGTTCGGGCTTCGCATGATCAAGTTGCCCGAAGCGCAGATCAAGGAGCGCGTGCATCGGGCGGCGGATATCCTGCAGATCGGGCAATTGCTCGAGCGCCGCCCACGCGCGCTGTCGGGCGGGCAACGTCAACGGGTGGCGATCGGACGCTCGATCGTGCGCGAGCCCAAGGTGTTTCTCTTCGACGAACCACTGTCGAAC
Source organism: Paraburkholderia caribensis (assembly GCF_002902945.1). NCBI lineage: Bacteria > Pseudomonadati > Pseudomonadota > Betaproteobacteria > Burkholderiales > Burkholderiaceae > Paraburkholderia > Paraburkholderia caribensis. Next base: position 2,276,458 of record NZ_CP026102.1, on the reverse strand, counting down.
CTCGACGCCGCGTTGCGCGTGCAGATGCGCCTCGAACTGATCAAATTGCACAAGCAGCTCAACGCCACGATGATCTACGTCACGCACGACCAGACGGAAGCGATGACGATGGCCGACCGGATCGTCGTGCTCAATCACGGCGGAGTCGAGCAGATCGGCTCGCCGCTCGAGTTGTACCGTACGCCGCGCAACCGTTTCGTGGCGGGCTTCATCGGTTCTCCGAAGATGAATTTCCTCGAGGTCCGCGTGCAGAAGAGCGACGAGGCGGGCGTCACGATCGAACTGCCCGGCGGCGCGCCGCTCGTCGTGCCGTGCAACGGCGACGCTGTCGAGCCGGATCAAAAGCTGGTGCTCGGGGTTCGGCCCGAGCATCTGAGCGAGTCGGCGAATAGCGACACCGACAGCACGTTGGCAGGCGAGGTGATGGTCATCGAACATCTGGGCAGCGAGACGCTTCTGCATGTGCGTCTTGCCGACGAGCGGGTGATCCAGGTGAAGGGCTCGGGGGAATCCACCGCACTGGAAGGGCAGCCCATCAAGCCAGGCTTTTCGAAGCGTCACGTGCATCTCTTCCGTCAGGACGGCATGGCGCTCGAACGCAAGCAGCCCGTTACCGATGCGATGCGCGTGAGCTGAAAGCGGACACGGGTCGTTGACGGGCGTAGCCGTCGCAATGGGAGGCACAGCGCGATGAATAAACTAGGCGTCCATGCGTTGGTATGGGCAGGCGACCTGTCGCCGGAGTCGACGCGCAAGGTCATCACCCAGACGAAAGCGGCAGGCTTCGACCTGATCGAACTCTCCTTGCATGGTCCGAAGGTCATGGACCTCTCGCTGACCCGTGGCTTGCTGCAGGAGCACAACCTCGAGATTGGCTGCTCGCGCGGGCTGACGTTCGATGCGGACATATCCAGCGAAGACCCCTCGGTGGTATCGCGAGGCATGGCGCTGCTGGAAGAGGGTGTCAGGATTACCGCGGAACTCGGCGGCGCTTACTTCGGCGGTATTTTGTACGGTGCGATGGGCAAGTACCATGCGCCCATTACCGCAAAAGGGCGCCGAAATGCCGTCGAATCGCTCAAGCGGATTGCAGAGCTTGCGTTGAAAAAGAATGTGACGCTCGGACTGGAAGTGGTCAATCGCTACGAGAGCAACCTGCTCAACACGGCGTCGCAAGCGCTTGGCATGCTGGACGAGATCGGCGCGCCGAACGTGGTGGTGCATCTGGACACCTACCACATGAACATCGAAGAATGCGACTTCATGCAGCCGGTGCTTCAATGCGGAGCGCGTCTCGGTTACGTTCATATTGGCGAGAGCAATCGTGGATACCTTGGCTCCGGCACGATCGATTTTGCACAGTTCTTCCATGCACTGGCGATGATCGACTATCAAGGCGTGGTCACCTTCGAGAGTTTTTCATCCGCCGTCGTCAATGAGCAGTTGTCCAATGCGCTGGCCATCTGGCGAAATTTGTGGGACGACAGCATGGACCTCGCGACACACGCTCGCCGGTTCATCGCTGGCGGACTCAATGCTGCTGCAAAAGCGAAGCAACACAGGTAACGGGTTCTATCGGTCCCAATCAAGGGCCACCCTCTTCGCGCGGGTAAACACCGATAAAAACATCAGACGTCTGATCTATATTTCATCTACTTTCAATACTGGGTACGCGCATGCGCCTGAGTGTCGAACGTTCGATGAGCGACAAGATCCAGGAGTCGTTGACGTCGATGATCCGGGATCGCGCGCTCAAGCCAGGTGATCAGATCCCCACGGAAACAGAGCTATGCGAGCTGCTGGGCGTAGGACGTTCCAGTCTGCGCGAGGCGGTCGCGCAAATGATTTCGCACGGTTTGCTGTCTCGCGTGCAGGGGCGCGGTACCTTCATCAGACAAATTTCGTTGAAGCTCGAAGGCGGGCTCGATGATCTGATGTCCGTGACGGACATGATCCGGAGTGTCGGTGCGGTTCCAACCACGTGCCGGTTGCGGATCGATCAGATCAAGGCGTCGGAGAACCTCGCCGCGAAACTGCGGTTAGGCGTCGGCGCCGATTGTGTACGCATCGAACGGGTGCGATGCGCCGACGATGCAATCGCCGCGTACTGCATCGACACGGTGCCGAAGCATGTATTCGATGCGGCAAATGGCGAACTTGGCGAGTCGCTGTTCGCGATGTTCGCGCGCACGGGTCGCCGGCTGTCGCATACACACACATCGATCCAGCCGACCATCCTGACGCCGCGCGATCTGCCGGAACTCGGCGACGGATTCGGTCTGTTTCTGTTGCTCGATGAAGTCGATTTCGATCAAAGCGGCGAGCCGATCTGTTACAGCAACGACTACTACAACACGAGCATCTTCAAGTTCGATCTGGTGCGCAAGAAGCGCTGAAACCGGATCGATCGCGGAGGAGACGTTGATGGAATTCGAAGCACTGAGTTCTTCGGAGCTGGCCGCTTATCTGCGAGGCGTGCCATCCGTGTATGCGTTGCTCAATCAACCGGGCGAACTCGACATCGCGGAAGTGGGTGACGGTAATCTCAACTACGTCTACTTCGTCAGCAACGCGCGGACGCCGGAAAAAAGTGTCGTCGTCAAACAAGCCCCGCCGTTTCTGCGGCTCGTGGGCAAGACATGGCCGTTGACGCGGCACCGGATGATCCGCGAAGTGGCGGCACTGCGCCGCTTCGGCGAACTGTGTCCGCAACACGTACCACGCGTGTATCACGCCGATACCGAGTTGTATCTGATGGTGATGCAGCGGCTGTCGTCGCACGCGATCCTGCGGCAGAAGCTGATGGAGGGCCATGTTTATCCGAAGCTCACCGATCATCTGTCGACCTATCTTGCGCATACGCTGTTCTACGGCTCCGACCTCTTTCTTGCACCCGAAGTCAAAAAGCAGGCGGTGGGCGCGGCGATCAACACCGAGCTTTGCAAGATTACCGAAGACCTCGTGTTCACCTTCCCGTTCGAAGATCATCCATCCAACGTCTACAGCAACGCTTTCCCGAAACAGATGATCGAGCGCACCTGGAGGACGCCCGCGCTGCGCGTGGCCGTGGCCGAGATGAAATGGTCGTTCATGAACGATACGGAGACCCTGGTGCATGGCGACCTGCATACGGGCTCGATCATGGTGAACGAGGACGAAACCTACGTTATCGATCCCGAGTTCGCGTTCTACGGACCCATGGGATTCGACGTCGGCGCAGTGCTGGCGAATCTGTTGCTTGCCTATTTCTCGCGCGACTGGCATGACCGTCGCACAGCGCAGCGATCCGACGACTATCGCGAGTGGCTGCTCGGTCAGATCACGGGCATCTGGACGGAGTTCGCGAATAAATTCACGCTGTTGTGGCGCGAGCATGAGAGGCGTCGGAAAAGTCACTTCATCGGAGACGATCCGGGCGGACACTGCGCGGAAGCCTACCGCGCGCGCTTCATGCAGCGCCTGCTGGCGAACTCGCTGGGCTTTGCAGGATGCAAGATGATTCGGCGGATTGTCGGCATGGCCAAGGTTGCCGATATCACCAGCATTTCAGACGATGCGATTCGTGCGGCCGTCGAAGTGAAATGCGTGCAGTTTGCCGAGCGTCTGCTGATCGAGCGTCATGCGTTTGGGTCGATCGGGGAGGTCGTGGAATTGGCGCGCGATGTGCAGGACCGTGAGCATCGGTTGCAATGAACGGGACGCAGTCGGGCACACATCAAATTGCCGTGGAGTGACTATGGTTTTGCCAATTTTCGAAAGTCTGCCGGCTACGCTCACGTGGGAAGACGACAGTCTGCGAATCATCGATCAGACACGCTTGCCGCGCGAAACCGTGATCGAAGCGCTAACGACAGCTTTCGAAGTGTGGAGGGCCATTCACGAACTTCGGGTACGCGGCGCACCGGCAATCGGGGTCGCGGCGGCCTATGGTCTGTGTGTGTCGATGCAGGTCTCACGTGACCTTCCGCTGGATGGCTTTCGTGCCGCATTGATCGAGCAGGCGGCGTATCTCGACAGCGCGCGGCCAACGGCGGTGAATCTCAACTGGAGCCTCAAGCGCATGTTGCGCGCCGCCGACCGTTCGGGCGCAAGCGATTCCGTATCGCTGTATCGCGCGCTGGTTGAGGAGGCGATGCAGATTCATCGCGAAGACCAGTTGTTGTGCGAACAAATCGGCTTGCACGGCATGCCGCTCATCACGGCGGGCTGCGGTGTCCTGACGCACTGCAACGCCGGCGCGTTGGCGACGACGGGAGTTGGCACCGCGACCGCGCCGATCTATCTGGCGCATCGGGAAGGCATCGCGTTTCGCGTGTACGCGGATGAAACGCGGCCGCTACTGCAAGGCGCGCGCGTGACGGCGTATGAACTGCGCCAGGCCAATGTCGACGTCACGTTGATCACCGACGGCACAGCGGCGTCGCTGATGGCGCGGCGCAAGGTGGACGTTGTGATCGTCGGCGCGGACCGGGTGGCGGCGAACGGCGACTTTGCGAACAAGATCGGCACGTTGAGTCTTGCCATTGCTGCGCGTCACTTCGGCGTGCCGTTTTATGTTGCGTGCCCGTCTTCCACGCTCGATCTGCAGACACCCGATGGCAGCACGATCGTCATCGAAGAGCGGCACGGCGACGAAGTGACGCACCTCGGAGGTCAGCAGATCGCGCCTGCTGGCATCAAGGTGTTGAATCCCGCATTCGACGTCACACCGCACGATCTCGTGACGGGTTACATCACGGAACGAGGCATCGTCGCCAAACCGTTCGAAGCGAACCTTGCCGCGTTGTTTCAGGCCGAGGCGCCTGCTGCGAGTACGGCATCGTGAGCGTGAACGACCCGTCAGCGACGGAAGACGCACTGCGTGCCGACATCGTGAACACGATGCAGGAGATGGTGCGGTTGGGCATCAATCAGGGCACGTCGGGCAACGTGAGCACGCGCTGGCGCGACGGCTTTCTGATTACGCCGAGCGGCGTGCCGGCGGCGCAACTGGATACGGACACGATCGTCTGGTTGCCGCTCGATATCGAAGCGACTGCGCCCGTGTTCGACGAAAAACGGCCGTCGACGGAATGGCGCTTTCATCGCGACATTCTCCACGCACGGCCCGAAATCGGCGCAGTCGTCCACACCCATTCGAACGCGGCCACGGCGATGTCGATTCACGGCCGCGATATTCCCGCGCATCACTACATGGTCGCCGCTGCGGGCGGCAATTCGATTCGTTGTGCGCCTTATGCGACCTTCGGCAGCCAGGCGCTATCGGATCACGCGGTGGCCGCGCTGCGAGACCGCACGGCATGTCTGCTTGCGCATCATGGCGTGATTGCGCTTGGACCCGATCTCGCGCGGGCCTTGTGGCTCGCGAATGAAGTCGAAGTACTGGCACAGCAGTATCTGCTCGCTGCGACGCTCGGCGTGCCGCCTGTGCTGTCGGACGAGCAGATGGCCGAGGTGGTGGACAGGTTTAGTCAATATGGCGTGCGACGCAAACGCCCGTAGTGTGCAGTGTGTCGAGTCTGACCCGTCGGTGCGCATCCGCGTACATCGACTCCCGGTATCTGATAACTGACTATTTGAATAACGGAGACGCTCATGGCCTGGAATTCAGCACGGTTTAACGGATGGAGTTCACTCGCCGCGCCGGCGGGTGCTGGACTGTTGTGCGTCGCGGCTGCATTGAGCGGTTGCTCGAAGAGCGAGTCGCCGTCGACGGGAACCGCGGCCAGCGATGCTAGCGCGAGCGGCGCCGCAGTCGCGAGCGCTGCACCGGCGTCGGCCCCGGCAGGCAAGACCAAGATCGGCTTCTCCATCGCGACGCTGAACAACGCGTTCTTCGTTGGCTTGAAACTCGGTGTCGAAAAGGGCTCGAAAGCCGAGTCGTTCGAACTGGTACAGACCAATGCGAACGGCGATGCGCAGCAACAGGTCAACGACGCCAACAATCTGCTGAGTCAAGGCATCACCGCACTCGTTCTGAATCCGATTGATTCGAAGGCGATCATCCCCGTGGTGCAGAAAGCGAATCAGATGAACATCCCTGTCTTCACGCTCGATCGCGGATCGGACGGCGGCAAAGTCACGTCGTTCGTCGCGTCGGATAACGTCGCGCTCGGCGCAACAGGCGCGAAATGGATTGCCGATCAATTGACCAAACGCTATGGCTCGGCGAAAGGCAATGTCGTCGACCTGATCGGCCTGGTCGGCACGACGGCCGCCACCGATCGTGAAAAAGGCTTCAGCGACGAGATCGCCAAGTACCCGGACATCAAGGTCGTCGCGCGTCAGGAAGGCGCTTTCGATCAGGAGAAGTCGCTAAACGCGATGACCAACATCTTGCAAAAATTCCCGCAGATCGACGCGGTGTTCGGAGCCAATGACGACAACACCGTGGGCGCGGAAAAAGCGATCGACAACGCGGGCCGCTACAAGCCGCTCGATGACAAGGCGCACATCCTCGTGATCGGCGCGGATGGCACGGCGCAGGCCTTGTCGGCGATCCGCGCAGGCAAGCAGGACGCGACGATCTCGCAGAACCCGATCGAAATGGCGGCGAAGTCGCTCAATTTCATCGCCGACAACGCGGCGGGCAAGGCCGTGCCCGCCACCTATGCATGGCCGACGTTCCTCATCGACAAGTCGAATATCGATTCGGATGAAACGAAGAAATACGGTCTGTGGTCGCTGCAGGTGAGCCAGTAACGTAGCCATGTCACTTCGACGGGCAGCGTGTGCGAGGCGCGGGCCCGTCATCGAATGCGGAATCAGCACATGAATGCCGGGACGAGTTCGCAGCCACAAGACAACGTGCAGTCACACCCGCAAGCGGGTGCGGACAGCCATGTGCCGCCGTTGCTGCGCATGGCGGGCATCGTCAAGAGCTTTCCGGGTGTGAAGGCGTTGCGCGGCGTCAGTTTGACGCTCGAGGCGGGCCGGGTGCTGGCCATCGTCGGCGAAAACGGCGCGGGCAAGTCGTCGCTGATCAAGACGCTATCGGGCGCTTACGAACCGGACGAAGGCACGATCGAGATCAACGGCGTGCCGCTCGCACGCGGTACGCACGCGGCCATCGATGCGGGCGTCGCGGTGATCTATCAGGAACTGTCGCTCGTCAACGACATGACGGTGGCGGAAAACCTGTTTCTTGGCCGCATGCCGGCACGCAACGGCTTCGTCCAGCGGCGCGAGGCCGATCAGAATGCGCGACAGGCGCTTGCGCAAGTGGGCCTCGACGGCGTGTCGCCCGCCATGCGGCTCGGCGATCTGCCGCTCAACAAGCGTCAGCTGATCGAAGTCGCGAAAGCCGTTGCACGCGACGCGCGCATTCTGGTGATGGACGAACCGACGGCGGCGTTGCAGCGCGACGACATCTCGCATCTGTATGCCGTGGTGAGGCGTTTGCGCGCAACGGGCATGGGCATCATTTTCATATCGCACCATCTGGAAGAAGTGTTCGAGCTGGCCGATTCGGCCGTCGTGATGCGCGACGGCGCGACGGTCAGCGAGCGCCCGATGTCGGCGTGGACCGAACAGGATCTGGTGCAGGCGATGGTCGCGCGCAATCTCGATTCCTTCTACCCGTGGGAGCCGCGCGATTACGGCCCGGTCGTGCTCGAAGTGCGCGATCTCGCGAGTCCGCCCATCGTGCGGCACGCGAGCTTCAAGGTGCGCGCGGGCGAGATCGTCGGGATTGCGGGTATTGCGGGCGCGGGCCGCACGGAGTTGCTGAAGGCGATTTTCGGTGCGCAGAAGGTGACCGAAGGCGACATTTTCATTCGCGGCAACAGGACGGTGGTCCGCTCGCCCGCCGATGGCGTGCGCCAGGGTCTCGTGTACACCGCAGAAGATCGCAAGCTGGAAGGACTCGTGCTCGAAGCGAGTATCGAAGAAAACATCGTGCTGTCGAGTCTCAAGGCAATCGCGACGGGCGGCTTCGTGCGCAACGCGCGAAAGCGTGCGCTCGCGCAGAAGGCGAGCGCGCGCTTCGGCGTGCGGGCGTCGAGCGTCGTGCAGATTACGGGCAATCTGTCGGGCGGCAATCAGCAGAAGGTGATTCTCGGGCGCGCGACGGCCACGCAGCCGGCCGTGATCATGCTCGATGAACCGACACGCGGCATCGATGTCGGCGCGAAGACGGAAATCTACGCGCATATGGTGGCGATGGCGCGCGCGGGTGCGGCCGTGGTGATGGTCAGTTCGGAACTGCCGGAACTGCTCGGCATGTCCGACCGTGTGCTGGTGATGTATCGCGGCAGGATCGTTGCGGAACTGCCCCGCGACGAAGCCGATTCGGAGACGGTGATTCAATGGGCGACAACAGGAGCACGAGCATGACTTCGACGGCCGCGAAACAGACTGACCCGGAAGCGCTTTCGAGTCGCGTGATCCGGCAATTGCGCAGCGGTGTCGGTCCGTTGCTGGCCGCGCTGATCGTCATCTGCGTCGTGCTGTCGATCGCATCGCCCGAGTTTCTGACCACCAGCACGCTGACCAACATCCTCGTGCAGACCTCGGTGGTCGGCATCGCGGCGGTGGGCGGCACGTTTGTGATCATCACGTCGGGCATCGATCTGTCGGTCGGCTCGCTGGTCGCGTTGAGCGGGATGGTCGCCGCGACCTTCATGGCGGGCTCGACACCCGACGCCGTCGGAGTCGGCATTGCCGGTCTCGCGATAGCGCTCGCGGTCGGCGCGCTCGTCGGTGCGCTCAACGGCTTGTCGGTGACATGGCTGCGACTCGTGCCGTTCATCGTGACACTCGCGATGATGGCGATGGGCCGTGGCCTCACGCTCGCCATTTCCGATGGCCGCACCAAGTTCGACTTTCCGAACGCCTTCACGCTGTTCGGCGCGAAGACGTTCGCCGGATTGCCCGCGCCGATGATCGTGATGCTGATCGTGTTCGTCATCGGCCACGTGTTGCTGCGCAAGACGACGTTCGGACATCAGGTGTTCGCAGTCGGCGGCAATCAGGAAGCCGCGCGGCTGGCGGGCATTCCTGTGCGTCGCGTGATCTTTCTGACCTATACGCTCGCCGGCGTGACAGCGGCGATTGCCGGGATCGTGCTCGCGGGACGCCTTAATTCCGCGTTGCCTTCGGCCGCCAACGGGCTCGAATTGCAGGTGATCGCGGGCGTCGTGATCGGCGGGACATCGCTGGCGGGCGGGCGCGGTTCGATCGTCGGCACGTTTATCGGCGTGGTGCTGATCGGCGTCATCAACGTCGGTCTGTCGCTGCTCGGCGTCAATCCATTCTGGACCCAGTTCATTCAGGGCGGCGTCATCTTCGCCGCCGTCATGCTCGATGCGCTCAGCCAACGGCGCAAGAACTGATCATCACAAGGAGAACCGCGTGAAAAAGATCATCAACCAGCCAGATGATTTCGTCGACGAAGTGATTGATGCGCTGTTGATCGCGCACCCAGGCTGGATCAAGGCCGCGACAGCCGACCGGCGCGCGCTCGTGCGTGCCGATGCGCCGAAAGCAGGGCATGTCGGCATCGTCACGGGCGGCGGCTCGGGGCATATGCCGGGATTTCTTGGCTATGTCGGCGAAGGGCTGTGCAGCGGCGTCGCGGTAGGCAATGTGTTCTCGTCGCCGTCGGCAGAACAGATTTTCGAAGCCACGAAAGCCGTGAACGGCGGAGCGGGCGTGCTGTACGTGTATGGCAACTACGGCGGCGACGTCTTCAACTTCGATCTCGCCGCCGATCTCGCGGAACCCGAAGGCATCGACATCAAAACGGTGTTGCTGACCGACGATGTCGCGTCGGCGCCAGCGGAGCGCGCGAGCGAGCGGCGCGGTGTGGCCGGCATGGCGTTCGTTTTCAAGTGCACGGGCGCTGCGGCGGAACGCGGCGATTCGCTCGACGAAGTCGCGCGCATTTGCGCGAAGGCGAACGCTCAGTGCCGCACGATGGGCGTCGGCCTGTCGCCGACCATTCTGCCCGCTGCGGGCAAACCCACCTTCACGCTGCCCGATGGCGAGATGGAGATCGGCATCGGGATTCATGGCGAACCCGGCACGCATCGCGGCAAGCTGGAATCCGCCGATGCCATTGCGGATCGTCTGATGGGTCAGATTCTTGGCGATCTGCAGGCGCCGAAGGGATCGCGGCTGGCCGTGCTGATCAACGGGCTCGGCGCGACGCCGCTCGAAGAACTGTATCTGCTGTTCAGGCGTGCGGCGAAAGTGATTGGGGATCACGGGTTATCGATTGCACGCTCGTATGTCGGCGAATATGTGACGAGCCTCGAAATGGCGGGGGCGTCGATCACCGTGATGCTGCTCGACGACGAACTCGAAACGCTGCTCGCTGCGCCCGCGCGTTCGCCGCTCTATCGCGACTGGCTGCTGGTTTGATGGAGCGCACATCATGAGCCTGTCCTCCAATGAAGTCCGTGCGCTGTTGATGCGTGTGCTGGATGCGCTGCCGGCGCACACCGACGAATTGCGCGACCTCGATGCGGCGCTTGGCGACGGCGATCTCGGCATCACGGTGAAGGCGGGATCGGCCGCCGTCGTGAAAGCGCTCGCCGCTTTACCCGATGACCCAGCGATAAGCGACATGTTGCGGGCCGCCGGCCAGGCCTTTTCGACGGCTAATCCGTCGACGTTCGCGGCGTTGACGGGCGGCGGCCTGTTGGCGGCGGCAAAGACGATGGCGGATAAGCATGAGGTCGGCAAGGACGACATGCTCACGATCGGGCGCGCGATAGCGGCGCGCATCGTCGAACGCGGCAAGAGCAAGGTCGGCGACAAGACCGTGCTCGATGCGCTGGTGCCGAGCCTCGATGTGCTCGAGGCGTCGAGCGGGAGCGCGCGTGAGATTCTGGCGGAGATGATTGCGACCGCGCGGCGGCAGGTAGAAACGACGGCCGCGCTGCAGTCGCAGAAGGGGCGTGCGGCGTGGGTGCAGGAGCGCAGCATCGGTCACGCCGATCCGGGGGCAACCGCGTATTTGAGGTTTCTGGAGGCGCTCTTGGCAGCGCTAGGTTGAAAGACACGAATTACAGGATCGGGCAGGCGGCGAGCGTCTGACCCGGGGTCATTGACTCTCCGGCACAGCCCCGGGGAAGTCGTCCGCCGCGCGTCGCCACGCAGCCGGTTCTCTCACTGACATCAGGCCGCCGCCAGATCGCGCGCGCGTCTACCGGGAGTAGCCCTGGGGCGTGCCAAACACCCGGTGCCGGCACCTTCGCTTTCAGCCCAAATCCTTGTCCGGTGCGCCTCGCGGGGCGTGTCGCGGACATTGTTTGCAATTCGCGAATGACGTATTCGGTCGTCGTCGCATTCTTTCCCCGTGGCACCTGGATCATTCTTCCCACGTCGGCGCTGTGTACGCCGCGGGCTGCTTGCACTGCGTGCGGTCGCCGTCGAATCTGATACAGGAGACAAGGATGAGATCGAACCAGTGGGACGTGTCCTACGAATGGAAAGCAGTGACGCTGCTCGCGCTCGGCTTCGGGCTGGTGGGCCTCGACCGGTGGCTGATCGCGCCGCTCTTTCCGTCCATCATGAAGGACCTGCATCTGACGGCCCAGGACGTCGGCAACTGTATCGGCATCCTCGGTCTTTCATGGGGTATCTTCGCGGCGTTGATGGGCGGCATTTCCGACAGGTTCGGACGCCGCAAGGTTCTGATTCCCGCGATCATCGCGTTCTCGTTATTGTCGGGATTGTCGGGGGTTGCGGGCGGACTCGCGAGTCTGATGGCCGTGCGGGCCCTGATGGGCGTCGCCGAGGGTTCGTTCTGCCCGACCAGTTTCGCCGCGACCGCCGACGCCTCGCATCCGAAACGCCGTGGCTTCAATCTCGGGCTCCAGCAAAGCGGATTCGCGCTGTTCGGACTGGCGCTTTCGCCGATCATTGCCACGCAGTTACTGAACGTGATGTCGTGGCGCTGGGTGTTCGCGTTGGTCTCCATTCCCGGGCTGATCCTCGGCTTGCTGATGTTCCGCGTGATTCGCGAGCCCAGGACCACGCGTGTATCGACGCTGTCCGATCCGTCCGCGCCGGCCGTGGCGCAAGCGAGGCGCGGCAACTGGCGCGACGTGCTGAAAAGCGGGAACATCCGCGTCGCCATGGTCGCGCTGTTCTGTGCGATGACGGGTGTCTTCGTGCTGGGGGCGATGCTGCCCCTCTATCTCACCGAATACCTGGGGCTCGACACGCAGCGCATGGGCATCGTGGTCTCGGCGATCGGCTTCGGTGGGTTCGTCGGCCAATTCGGCTTGCCGGGGCTTTCTGATCTGACGGGGCGGCGCTTTGCGAGCGTCATCGGTTTTGCGGGGACGGCTGTGATGCTGTACGTGTTTCGCGGGCTCGGCGCGCAGCCCGTCGCCTTGTTCGCGGTGCTGTTCGTGGCGGCGTTTTTCACGCTTGGTCTCGTTTCGCTGCTCTCCGGCCCGGTCGCGACGGAGGCGGCGCCCGTCGGCATGGTCTCGACGGCAATCGGGATCGTGGTTGGCGCGGGCGAGATCTTCGGCGGCGGTGTCGCGCCTTCGCTTGCTGGCTTCGTTGCGACTCGCTTTGGCATTCAGAATATCCTGTGGCTGCCGATCTGCGCAGTGCTGCTTGGCATCGGCGTGAGCTTGCTGCTCAAGGAGACGGCGCCTGCCAAAGTGCGCCGCAGCAATGCATCGACGGCGGAGTTTCCTGCGGCTGAGCAATTCGAATAAAGCCGCCGATACCGAGGTCCGTGCGCACGGCGTGCCCGGGCCAACGTTCTTGCATGCCACTGTCACTGGCGTCAGCGCGTATAAACTGACGTGCTGTACACGATGACAGGGAAGCGGCATGGATCGTTTTCTGAGTATCGAGGCTTTCGTGCGGGTTGCGGAAACGAGCAGCTTCGCGGAGGCATCACGACAACTCGGCGTGACCAGTTCGGTCGTGACGAACCGCATCCAGCAACTGGAGCGCTTCGTCAACGCCCCGTTGTTCCACCGCAGCACGCGGCACGTGCGCCTCTCCGAAGTCGGCGAGGCCTTCTACCGTGAATGCGCGGAGGTGGTGGGACGCGTCAACGACCTGACCGACCAGATGCGCGAATTGCGCGCCACGCCTACCGGGCGGCTGCGGATCCAGATGCTGCCTGGTTTCGCGTTGGGTCATTTCGGCGCAGTGTTAGGGGAATTCAACCGGCGCTATCCCGCCATCCAGCTCGACATCATCGTGAACGACCGGGTAGTCGATCCCATCGAAGAAGGCTTCGATGTCGCGTTTCAGGTCTTCCCCGCTATCTCGGAGTCGTTGATCGAGCGGCGGCTCTTTACCGTGAGGCGGCTCTTTTGCGCGGCGCCGTCGTACGTCGAAGCGCATGGCGCGCCGCAGCACCCTCGCGAGTTGCTCGAGCACACGACGGCGCTCTATTCAGGCTATCCATCGCGCAACCACTGGACGATGACGCGCGGCGACGAGGTCTTCGAAATGGAACTGCCCGGCATGATCCGCTCGAACTCCGTGCATCTGCTGCGCGACTATGCGCTGACGGGCGGCGGTGTCGTGTGTTTGCCTACGCTGGTGGCGAGCGCGCCGCTACTCGACGGCTCGCTGGTGCCCGTTCTGGCCGACTACGCGCTGTCGCCTTTGAACTTCGCGGCCGTGTACCCAGCCACGCAACGCCAGGCGCTCAAGGTGAAGGCGCTCGTCGAATTTCTGGCGGATTGGCTTGGCTCCGAGCCAGGATGGGACGTGCCGTTGATCGAACGTGGTTGGGTACGCTAGCGGCACGGTGTCTCAAGACGGCTCGCCTCGGCTGCGGGAACAAGAGCCGCGCCTACACCGTCGGCACCGTTCCCCCATCGATCACATACTCCGTTCCACTGATCGCCGATGCGAGCGGCGAAGCCAGGAACGCGATCAGATTCGCGACTTCGGCAGGCTTTGCCGGACGACCGAGCGGAATGCCGCCCAGCGACTTCATGATGATCGACTTGCCGCCTTCGTAGTCGGTGCCCGCTTGCGCGGCGAGACGTTCCGCCAATGCGACGGCGGCTTCCGTTTCGACCCAGCCAGGCGATACACGTACGACGCGGATACCCCTGGGCGTCACTTCCTTCGACAGCGCTTTGCTATACGCCGATAACGCAGCCTTCGCGGCCGCATAGGCTGTCGTCGATTCGGGCAATGGCAGACGGTTCTGTATCGACGTCACATGAATGACGACGCCTTTTCCCTGCGCAATCATGGCCGGCAGCAGCGCGCGATCGAGCCGCACGGCGGGAAAGAGATTAAGGTCGAGTTCCCGTTGCCACTCGTCGTCGCCGAGCGCGGCAAAGCCCCCGGCGGGCGCGGATGAACCGCCGAGCACGTGCACGATCGCATCGAGCCCGCCAAGCCTTTCCTGAACCGCCCGCGCGACGCTTGCGCAACCCTCTGCGGTGCTCAGATCCGCGGTCACGAAGTGTTGTGCGTCGAGATCCGGCGTGTGCGTGCGCGCAGTCGTCAACACCGTTGCGCCCAGTTCGACGAAGCGCTCGACAACCGCTTTGCCGATCCCTTTCGTGCCTGCCGTGACGAGCGTTCGCATGCCTGCGAGGTTCAATGCGTTCAATGCCATATCCGATATGAAGTCGTGAATTGCGATACATTCATTCTCGCTATCCCCAACCTGTTCCACAAGAACGCACGGAAAAGTAAGTGACTTACCTATGAGGAAGGTTTATACGGCCGCAACGGCCGCCGCCGACGTCGAAGCCGTTTTTCGTTTGCTCGAAGGACGCTGGAAACTCGTGATTCTTTTTCATCTGTTTGGCGGCCAGGTGCAGCGCTTCTCGGACCTCGAAAAGCTGATTCCCGGCATTTCGCAAAAGATGCTCGCTCAACAGTTGCGACAACTGGAGGCGGACGGCATTGTCGAGCGAAGGCAATATCCGCAGGTGCCGCCCAAGGTCGAGTACCGGATGACCGAGTGGGGACAGGCATTGTGTCCCGCGCTCGATTCGTTGCTCAAATGGTCCGAAGAAAAGCAGGGAAGTGAAGAGGACGTGACTCGAAAGAACATCGATCGCGTCGGAGAATCGTGACCGCGGCTTGCATGTTATTTGTTGCTGCCCGCGCCTGTGCCATACAGACCGTTGTCGAAACCGCCCGCGCCTTCCGGCTTGTGTCCCGACTTGTTTTTTGCGTTGCTGCGTTGCTCAGGCTTCGCTTCGGCGGCTTGCGGCGTGTTCGATTCGAGCGTGTGCGCGGGCGGCGGATCGGACTTCGTCCCCATCGGCGCGGTGCGGTTGTCCTGCGAGCCCGAGCCGGCGGGCGCCGTGATCTGTGCGTCGGCGACTGCGGCCAGCGACATCGCGGCGCAGAATACGCCCGTCGATGCAAGCAGGCGGCGGGAGACGGATGAAATAAGTGTCGAGTGCATGGCCGGGTGTCCTTACGAAATGATGACGTAGGAGCACTCTGCGTGCCCGGCAGTTTCTTTAAGCGCGTGCCAAATAATTCGACGCGCGGCGCGATCAACTTACTGCGATGAGCCTGCAGTGACAGGCGCGCTGTGCGTGCGCGTGCGCGTGCGCGCCGTGACGGTTGACGCGCTTGCGGGTCTTTCCGCGCGCACCATCCGCCGCGCCGGAAGAAAGCGCCACACCAGCAACACCAGCGCGAGCAGCGCGGGCGCCCAGCGGATATCGGTGGCAACGGGGACCGGGTGCGCGTAACGCGCGTCCATCAGCGGCGCGCGCAGCGTGGTCGGGCCGACGAGCCGTCTGTAACCGAAGGCGAGATGTCCGGCCAGGGCTTCCAGATACGTTTCTCTCAGTTGCGACAGTTCTTCGTGGCTCTCCGCAACGGTGGGCGCGCCGGGCTCGGGCCGCACCTGCCGCACTTCATCGGCTTGCCAGAAGCCGGTGCGTACGCCGTCGGCATTGGTCTTCGGAATCGGCGCTGGCTGGTCGCCGCCGACGCCGATCAGCCAGCCATGCACGAGTCCTTGCGGAATGTCGCGCACCGTCGTTTCGTTCGGCGCGACGGGCGGCGCTTCCTGGCCGTCGGTGATGAACACGACGTCCGTGTTGTGGCCCAGATCGGTGGCGGCGCGGACGGCCGAATAGATGCCGCCTTGCGCGATCACACTGCTGTTGACCCAGCGCATCTTTCCGCTGATCTGATCGAGCGACGAGAGCAGCGCATCGTAGCTGCTGCAGACTTCGACGGGTGCGACCAGCAGCAGCGAGCGCTGATTCGTGAACACGCTCCAGCCGATTTCCGACCCGCACGGCAGATGCTGCAGCACGTCGCTCATCGCCGCCTTCGCGAAGTCGATCCGGCTCACGGGCTTGCCGCCAATTGCAACGTCCTCGACGTCCATGCTCTGCGTGATATCGAAGGTGACGACATACCGGAACACGGGGCGCCTGAATTCGAAGGGCGGCATCAGCACGGCTGCCGCCAGCAGCAGCGACGCCAGGGGCAGCTGCCACCAGCGTCCGCGCAGATAGCGCATCCAGGGCCGCGCGCCGCGCTTCACGGCAGTTCCTCCGGCGCCGCGCCGCGCACGTTGATGTTGTGCTGTTCCTTGACGTCGTTGACGTCCTCGGCGGTGTCCTGCGCTTCGGGCGCGAGGCGCAGCGCGCGCTCGAGGTTGTAGCGCGCATCCCAGTTGCCGGGCTCGAGCCGCAACAGTTCCCGATAGCGCGCCTTCGCGGTTTCGAGCATCGGCGGTGAGCGGACGGGGCCTTGCGCGTTGTCGCCGGCAGCTTCGCGCAGATACATGTTGGCGAGATCGTAGAGCGCGAGCCGACCCGTTTCACTCGAAGGCGCGAGCCGCGCGAGTTCGTAGTAGAGCTTGCCCGCCTCCGCATGCTGCCCATCGCGCGCGAGCGCGACGGCTTGCGCGAGCCGCACGGCGGGCGCGTTGCTGTCGGCCGCGGACTTGCTCCATTGCTCGCGCGGTTGCGTCCCGATCGCGGCGATCGCGGCGTTCGCCTGCGCGACGTGCTGAAGACGCACCGCGTAGTAACCCGCGACGCCGACGCAGCACAGCGTCGCCACGCCGAACATCAGATGGATAGGCAGCCGTTTCATCGCAGGCTCCGCTTTTGCATGAACCACACGCCTGTCAGCAGTGCGCAGCAGACGAGCGCCGTTGCGTAACACCAGGTGCTGCGATCCTGCCTCGGCAGCCGTTCGACGAACGACACCGGCGCGTTTTCGTTGCGCGCGATATCGCTCATCGCGCGCGCAACCTGTTGCGGACTGTCGGCCTGATAGAGACGATAGGGCGTCGGCAGCGACAGGAAGAAGCGGTGCAGTTCGGCTTCCGGCGAATGGTCGGTATCGGCGGGACGAATGTGCAGGTCGGGACTGTAGATGCCGCTGCGCAGATAGACGAAGTAAAACGCCACGCCGTTGCGCGACAGCCCCGCGCGGATATGCTCGCGCGCCACGTCGTCGAGCCGCGCGCCGCCGTCCGAGACCAGCACGATCGCGCGGCTGCTGGTGCGCGCGCGGCCGTCGAACAGTTCGACGGCATACTGGATGCCGCGGTCGAGCAAGGTATCCGGCGTGCCGCGCCCCACGCCCGTTGCAGCAATCGCGGCGTCGATCACCGTGCGGTCGCGGGTGAAGGGGACGGCGAGCATCGGATGCGTGCCGAACAGCATGAACGCGAAGCGGTCGTTCACGCGTTGCGCGACGAATGCGGTGATCGCATCGCGCGCCATCTGGTTTTTGGTTTCGCCTGCTGTGGGCGCGTCGGCGACATTCATCGATCCGCTGCTGATCGGCTGGTTCATGCTGCCGCTGCCGTCCATCAGGATCAGGATCTCCGCGCCCGTTCCCGTGATGCGCGTCTGCTCGCCGGACCAGCCCGGCCCCGCAAGCCCGACGATCACGGCCGCCAGCGCGACCATCGCGGCGGCGCGCCAGATGAACGCGATCACGCGGCCCGCGCGATCCCGCGGCAGCCATGCGACCCATGAATACGGCAGCGTATCGATGCTTCGGCGCAGCAGCGGCAAAGCGGCGAGCGGCAGCAAAACGAGCGCCCAAGGGTAGAGAAAATCAGGCGGCGTGCTCATCGGTGATGGCGCTTTTCCGCGCGATACAGCGCGCGATACAACTCGCGCAATGAAAACGGCGTCGCTGCCGGCAACTGGCTGAAGAACCGGTCTGACGACCGCTGGAAAAACTGTTCGAGTTGCGGCTGCAGCTCACGCAGATGGGGCGCTTTCGCCGTCAGCTCCGGCACCGAACCCGCCAGCACGACACGTCCCGCCGCTTCGTCGAGCGCGCGATGCAGGCCGCGCCACGCAGCGGGATTCGCGTCGAGTGCGGCGTCGTCCTGCCGGCCGAAGCGCGACCATGCCTTCGCGAACGGCAGCTGCCGCGCGTCGCGCTGATTGCGCCATAGCCACCAGCCGAGCCACGCGATCATCACCGCCACGGCGAGCGCGATCCACACGGTCGACGCGCGCCGCAACGGCGCCGTCGATTCTGGCGCGACCAGCCGGTCGGGCTGAAGTCCCGCGAGGCGTCCGGCGTCGGCGAGACCCAGCGGCGCAAGCGGACCGATCGACAGCGGGCTTGCCACGACATCGAGCGTCTTGCCCGACGCGAGCCGCAATTGCAGCGGCGGCGTCGACGTCACGGCGGGCGCGCGCGGCGAGTTCATCACCTGATAGTCGAGCACGAGCCAGCGGTGGCCGTCGGCATCCGTGCTGATCGACGGCGGCCGGCGTTCGAGCCACGCGTTGACGCGGCCCGTCGACGGCAGCGCCGGCAATTCGGCGGCGCGATCGTCCGGGCCGAGCAGCACCTGTTGCGTGACGATGTCGCCGAGCACGTGGCCGAAGGCGCGCGGCTGCTGCACGGTCGCGGGTTCCGCATGCACGCCTGCGCTCGCGGTCGTCAACGCGCATGCGAGCGCGGTCGCACAGGTGCCGGTGCGCGTCATGCCGTCATCTCGAGAAAGTAGCGGCTGAGCGCTTCGGGCTCGAACGCGCCTTGATTGAAGAACGGGCGGATGCCGTGTCGCGCGAACAGCGCGTTGATCTGCGCGCGGCGTTCCGCGACCGCGCTGCGCCAGCGCTCGCGGACGGAATCGCGCATCCACATCGAGCGCATTTCGCCCGATTCGATATCGACGAGCGACATCCAGCCGTTGTGCGACGGCGGCTCGACTTCCGCGCGATCCCACAGCACGACGGGCACGACCCACGCGTGAGTCAGCGTGTCGAGCAGTCCCGGCAGCGCGGCGAGCGGCCAATGAAAATCCGACACGAGAAAGACCAGACACGCGCGGCCGGCGAGCCGCGTCGCGATTTCGCGCAAGCCGCGCTCGCGCGACTGCGCGCGCGTTTGCCGCGGCGCGCAATCGCGCAGCAACTCCGCCATCAACGGACCCATGCCGCGCGCGTGTCGCGGCGGCACGAAAAGATCCTCACGCGCTGCGTCGTCGAATGCGAGCATGCCGACCGGGTCGCCGATCCGGAACGCGCTATGCCCGAGCGCTTCGACGAACGCCGCCGCCACGTCCAGCTTCGTGCTCGCGGCGCCGAAGCGCATCGACGCGGACACATCGACGACGGCGTGCACGGGCACGGCCACGCGTTGCCGGTGCACGCGCACGAGCCATTCGCGCTGCATGCTGCGAATGCTTGCGCGCACATCGATCCGGCGCGGATCGGGATGATCGAACAGCCGCGTGTGCGCCGCGAACTCCTGGCCGATGCCGACGCTCGACCCGCGATGCCCGCCGGGACGCGCGCCCGACACCCGCACGGGAAGCCGGTACTGGAACTCCGCCAACGTGTTCACGGCGCGGCGATCCTCGAAACGATCTGCGTCATCAGCGCATCGGAGAGTTCCTGGCGGCGCAACTCGTAGATGGGGGTGAAGTACACGCGATGCCCGAGCGTCGGCAGCAGCACGCGGTGGATGTCCTCGGGCATCAGATAGGTGCGCCCGTCGAGCCACGCGACCACGCGCGCCGCGCGCAGCAGCGCGCTCATGCCGCGCGGGCTCGCGCCGGCGAGAATCAGGCGCTGCATGTCCACGTCGTCGAGCGTGATATCGAACTGCAACGGGTTTTCGGTCGCGCGCCAGATGTCGAGCGCGTAGCGTTCGATGGCTTCGCTCGCGTGGATGGTCCGTTGAATGCTCGCGCCGATCGCATTCAGTCGTTGCCACGGCAGCACGTCGGTCGTGACGCGCGCGAGCAGCGCTTCCGTGTCGTGGAAGTCGGGATCGAAGACGAGCGCGCGACGGGCGGTTGCGTCGTCGGGCGTCGACATATTCAGTTCGAACATGAATCGGTCGCGCGCCGCCGCCGCGAGTTCGAACGTTTCTTCCTTCTCGACCTTGTTGCGGTCGGCGAACACGGTCATATAAGGAAAGCGGTATTCGCGATCGAATGCGAACACCGAGCGCTCGGCCATTGCGCGCAGCAACAGCGATTGCACCTGCGGGCGCGCACGGTTGATCTCGTTGAAGAAGAAGGTGGCGAGACGTTCGCCGTGCTTGATCAGCGGGCCGGGCTCGATGCGCGGCTTGCCCTCGGCATCGACGTACGTGTGATAGACGAGATCGCCCGGCATCAGGTCGATCGTGCCTTCGACGCGCTCGAAATCGCCGCCGATCGCCCGTGCGAACGCGCGCAGGATCGTCGTCTTGCCGACGCCGACGCCGCCTTCGAGCAGCACGTGGCCGCGCGCGAACAGCGCGACGTTGATCAGCCGGATGGTCTCGGGCTGCCCGATGACTGCGTTTTCCACCTGATGCTCGATATCGAGCGCGAGCGTGCGCCAGTCTTCGAGTAGCTCTTCGCGGTCCATCGGATTCGCCTCTGCAATCGGCCAGTGTCGGAAGGGCGACACGTACGCCCGCGGAGTCGACGGATTGCGGCGGCGAAGCGTTGCTGGGCGGCGTGCGTATCGGCGAGAGCTTGGCGCGCACGGTTCGTGCCAGTCTGCTGCAGCGGCGATGTGCGGCGCGGAATCGGACGGGCGGCAGCGCGATGAGCGCAGTCTGTCACGCCCGCTGCTACAGAGTGCGCCAGGAATGGCGTGCGAGAGCGGTCATGCTGGAGCTTGCGGAATGACGGATGCCCGTCGCGCGCTGGCAGACGGGCATCCTGACAACCTCAAAACACGTGCTGCCGATCAGCCTCCTTCAGCCGAAATACGCGCCGAGTCGCTGATGCGCGTCGACCCACCGTACGGCGTGTCCAGTGATGCCTCCGAATGCCGGAGCGCATAAGCCCGGCGCATTGGCTTGAGCACGAAGAGCGCCAGGAATGCGGCGACGGCGGCCATGCCCGACGCGAGCATGAACACGGCGTGCCAGCTGCCCGTTGCGGCCGTGACGATGCTCGTGAACGGCACCAGCAGCGCTGCCGTGCCCTTCGCCGTGTACAGCAGGCCGGCGTTGGTGGCCGCGAATTTCGGGCCGAACGTGTCGCCGCAAGTGGCGGGGAACAGGCTGTAGATTTCGCCCCACGCGAAGAACACGATGCCCGTCAGCACGACGAACGCCACCGGACTCTGACCGAACTTCGACAGCGCGAGAATGCCGACAGCCTCGATGGCGAACGCGATGAACATCGTGTTTTCGCGGCCGATGCGATCCGAGATCCAGCCGAAGAACGGACGCGTCAGGCCGTTGAGTACACGGTCGATCGTCAGTGCAAAGGTCAGCGCGGGGAGCGTCAGGCCGAGCAGCGAAACGGGCGAGTCATGCAGGCCGAAGTCCTTCGCGATCGGCCCGAGCTGCGCCGTCGCCATCAGGCCGCCTGCCGCCATCATTACGAACATCAGGTACATCACCCAGAACACGGGCGCGGACACCACCTCGCGCGGCGTCGCGTTGTGCACGAGGCGCCTGGCACTGGACAGCGCGCTCTTCGCAGTCGCCAGCACGTTGGCGGACGGCGCGAGCAGGAACATGCCGAGCAGGAACACGACGATGCCCTGGCCGAGGCCGAACCACAGGAAGGTCGCCTCGTAACCGCTGCTCTTGATCATGTTGGCGATCGGCACGACGGTGGCCGCCGAACCCGCGCCGAAGCCGGCTGCCGTGATCCCGGCGGCGAGCCCGCGGCGGGTCGGAAACCACTTCAGCGCATTGCCGACGCACGTGCCGTAGACCGCGCCCGCGCCGATCCCGCCGATGGCGGCCGCGAGGTACAGCAGCGGCAGCGACGACGCCATCGAGTTGATCACCCAGGCGACGGCGCACAGCAGCCCGCCGCCGACTACGACAGGCTTCGGACCGTACTTGTCGACGAGATAGCCTTCAATCGGCACGAGCCACGTTTCCGTCACGACGAAGATTGTGAACGCAACCTGAATGGCCGCGCGGCCCCAGTGATACTTCTCGTCGATCGGGTTGACGAACAGTGTCCAGCCGTACTGCATGTTGGCGATCATCGCCATGCAGATGACGCCGAATACGAGTTGTACCCATGGGGATGCATACCACGACGACGGCCCATCCTGATGCTCTGTCTTCATCGCTGTCTCCTTTGACGACGGGAGTGAGCGCCTTGGCGCCCCTCACGTCGCGTGCACGATAGTTGCGAAACTTGCCTGTTGAGTTTTGCGGGGGCCTGAGCGGCTCTTCCGATCATCGGCGCTAAAAATGCGACGCTGATAGATTCCATACGATATGTGATATATCAAGTAAGTCAAGTGAAAGCGTGAGGGGGTTTTCACCGAGGCGTATGGACTGATGAAAGGAATTTGTATGTATCCTGCGATTAAGCGGATACACCAAAAAAAAGCCCACCGGCTAGCACGGGTGGGCTGAGGACATGTGCGAGACAGGCGTGTTCGCGACATGCCCTGCCGTTATATATGAAAGTAAAAAGTAAGGAAAGTTTTTTGTTTGTAAGTAAGTGGGCGTGGTGAAAACGTGTCGATCGAGGTCGAAATGAGACGGCTACCGCCTTTCACCTCGACGGTCTGGCTGGCGGCGCGTTCTTCGCCGCCACGTTCGTGAAGTGTTCGCCGGTGTGGATGCTGTCCGTTTTCGTAGCGTCAAAACGCATTTGATAAGGTATCCAAAACTATTGATGTTTCATTTTTTGCCTTTTTTTTCGGGCTAAAACGTCACAGACATGCTCGATGCCAAGTCGATGTCGCGCGAAGCACGTTCGCTGTCGCGAGACGCCCGGCGTGCTGCTTCCGCGGTCCCGACACCCATCCATCAGTGATAACCCTTCATTGACGCTCGCCGATGCAAAACGCTAAAGTGTTCGCAATCTGAAAGATTGTGCGATATACGAACAACGTTGCCTGACGCCATCGCGTCACGCCGCGCAGCGTGTTCGTAATGAGCATGGGTATCGCGCCTCGCTTCTGAGGCAATATAGGATCACAGGCGCAGCATTGCGCCGCGCGTAGCAGGAGACAGTCGATGAACCGCCCTTCCGTCGTGAACGTCCAGACGTTCATCAACGAGCAGCCATTCGGTGGCTTTCAATGGCTCGTGTTTTTCATGTGCTTCGTGATCGTCCTGCTGGACGGTTTCGATACGGCGGCGATCGGCTTTATCGCGCCGTCGCTGCTGACCGAGTGGGGCCTGTCGCGGCCCGATCTCGCGCCCGTGCTGAGCGCCGCGCTGTTCGGCCTCGCATGCGGCGCGCTCGGCTCGGGTCCGCTGTCCGACCGGCTCGGACGCCGCTCGCTGCTGCTCACGTCCGTCTTCCTGTTCGGCGTTGCGTGTCTTGCGTCGGCGTTCTCGTCGAGCATCGGGCAATTGACCGTGCTGCGCTTCATCACGGGCGTCGGCCTCGGCGCCGCGATGCCGAATGCCGTGACCATGATGGGCGAGTTCTGCCCGGACCGCCGGCGCGCGACGGTGATCAACCTGATGTTCTGCGGCTTTCCGCTGGGCGCGGCGTTCGGGGGCTTTCTCGCGGCGTGGATGATCCCGCATTTCGGCTGGCGCAGCGTGCTGATGCTCGGCGGCGTGACGCCGTTGTTGCTCGGCGTGGTGCTGCTGCTCAAGATGCCCGAGTCGGTGCGCTTCATGGTGGCGAGCAGTCAGCCCGTCGAACGGATTCGCGCGACGCTCGCGCGCATCTCGTCAGAAGCGCTGAACGCAGGCTCGTTCGTGATGACGGAGACGGCCCCGCAAACGGGCAGCAAAGGGCTCGGCGTGGTGCTGTCGCGCTCTTACATTGTCGGCTCGGTGATGCTGTGGCTCACGTATTTCATGGGCCTCGTGATCTTCTATGCGTCGATCAACTGGATGCCGATTCTCTTGAAGGACGCAGGCCTCACGCCGAAGAGCGCGACGCTGATCTCGGCGCTGTTCCCGCTCGGCGGCGTCGGCGCGGTGCTGGCAGGCGTGCTGATGGATCGCTTCAATGCGAACCGCGTGATTGCCGTGTGCTATGCGCTGACGGCCGTCAGCGTGTACTGCATCGGGCAGGCGGCGGGCAATGTCGGCGCGCTCGTGGCGATCGTGTTCATTGCAGGTGTATTGATGAACACCGCGCAATCGTCGATGCCCGCGCTTGCGGCTGCGTTCTATCCGACGGAAGGGCGCGGCACGGGGGTCGCGTGGATGCTCGGCGTGGGGCGTTTCGGCGGCATTGCGGGCTCGTTCCTCGTCGCTGAATTGACGCGCCGTCACTTCACGTTTTCCGGCGTGTTCGCCACCATCGCGATTGCCGGTCTGGTTGCGTGCGTCGCGCTGCTGATCAAGCAGATGGCGAGGCCGCAGGTTAGCCAGGTGGCGGGAGCGAAGCTGGAATCGCTGGGCCACTGAGCACGCGGGTTTTCTTCGTTCAAAGCGGGTTGGGACTTCGTTCGCGCCCACGATCGTCGAGATCGTGGGCGCGTTGCGTTCGAGCCTTCGGATTCGAATTGTCAAATGGCTCGGCAAGCGACAACACTCTGTTCCCGCTTCTAAGGTTTCCGTGGCGGGTTGCCGTAACCATGTTCGAGCGACATGCCATTTTTGCGCGTGATGGCGAGCGCCAGGCTTCGCGCGGGCGGGCCGGTGAAACTCGCAGCTCGCCCCGCACATTCACATTCAGGCCTGCTGCCGGCCTGGTGGCGACATTCGCCGCATCACCGGAACCTGACGTCAATCGCGAACCCGAAACGCACGCGCGAAGAACTGAAACGTTCGTCTGTCACGCTCCATAACGTCGGGACAGGCTGTCATTGCGCGATCAACGGCAACGTAGCGGAGCTGTTCGCAGTCGACTTGCGGTTCCAGCTACGAGGCGCGTCCACCGGCAGGTTGCGTCATTCGTTGGCGAACTGAAATTAGCAGGCAGGTGAGCCTGCGCTGTCGAGCGGTTCGATCATCTTCGCAAGACACCAGGCAAAACCCAGGTCAAGTCAGCTGTCTTTTTTGCCGTTAACCCGAATGGTCCGTTTTCGCGTAGGCTCGCCATCGTCTCGCGAGCGAGTCCTCCGCGCGCAGCGGGCGCAGGCACCACTCACCAAAGAACAACGGGGAGCATCAGCGTGATTCACCGCGGATTCATAGGCTTGCTGGTCGTGCTCGCGGCACTGGGTGCCACCAGCACGCGCGCATTGGCGGGCGGCCCCGATTGCACGCGTCCATTCACCCTCGCGCTGCACGACCACGGCCTGCTGTATTCGCAGGACACCAACGCGGGCATCGACAAGGATTTCGCCGACGAACTGAGCCGCCGCAGCGGCTGCGATATCCGCGTGAGCCTGATGTCGCGGGCGCGCATCTGGAAGCTGATCGAGTCGGGTGCGCTCGATTTCAGCCTGTCCGGCATCACCAACGACGAGCGCGACGGCTACGCGCAGTTCGCGTGGTACTTCAGCGACAAGTTCTATCTGCTCGTGCGCAAGGACGCCGGCATTCGGCAGTTGTCCGATTTCGAACACAACGACCAGTTTCAACTCGGCGTCATAAGAAGCTTCCGGTATAGTCAGTCCGCCAACGAACTGGTCGATACGCTCGCCGCAGCCAATCGCGTCAGTCAGGCGGGCGGGCTGGAGCCGCTCTACCAGGCGCTGATGCGCGGCACCATTCAGGGGATGATCATCGAGCCGTTCGACTATCCGGCGCTGGATGAGAAGCGCATCCGCGACATCACCACCATCATCGAATTCAACGACGCCGCCGTGCCGCACGGCCTCATCATGTCGAAGAGGGCGCTGTCGCCGCAGGAGCGGGAGAAATGGCGCGGCCTTGTCGAGGAGATGCGCACGGACGGCACGGTGCGCCGCATCTTCAGGAAGTACTTCAAACCTGAACTCGCGGACTCGATGGTCGACTTCACGCTACCCAGATGAACCGCGCGCGCCTCGTCCTGTTGCCGCTGCTGATCCTCCTGACCGGGTTGAGCATCACCTGGTCAGTGTGGGATCACGAGCGCCAGGCCGCGCGGCGCGAACTGCTTTCCGAGTTCAATTTCGCACTCGGCGATGCCGTCAGCCGCATCGAGCAGCGCATGGCGACCTACGAGCAGATGCTGCGCGGCGTGCAGGGCATGTTCGCGGCGCGCGGCGCGCTCGATCTCGACGCGTTTCACGGCTACCTGGGCGCGATCAACGCGGACGCGAACTTCGCGGGCGTGCAGGCGATCGGCGTCGTGCAATGGGTGCCTGCGCAGCGGCGGGACGCGCACATGGCCGACATGCGTACCCGCGCGGGCCGCCGCTACGCGATCGATCCGCCCGGCGAGCGCAACGGCTACGCGCCCTTGATCGCACGCGAGCCGATCTCCGGCGCGGGTAATGGGCTGCTTGGCTTCGACTCGTGGGTCCATGCCGCGCGGCGGCTGGCAATGGAGAAGTCACGCGATTCCGGCCTTGCCGTCGTGTCGGGCAAGGTGCAACTGGCATCGGACGCGGGCGCGCCGCCCGTTGCCGGCTTCGTGATGTATCTGCCCATCTACGCGCGCGGCGAGCCGCAGGAGAACGTCGCCGACCGCCGCGCGCATCTGCTGGGCTGGGTGTACGCGGCGTTCCGTATGCGCGACGTGCTGGCGAGCCTCTACGGCGAGCAGCCGCCCGGTCTCTATCTGTCGATCTACGACGGCACGCACCCGTCGTCCGAATCGCTGCTGTACCGTTCGTCGGAGCCGAAGAACGTCGAGGTGATCTCCGCCAACGAATACCTCGTGGTGGGCGGCCACGACTGGACGCTGTCGATGACCGCGCAGCCCGACTTCAAGGCGCGCTTCGGCCGCAACGCGAAGCTGCTGATCGCGTGCACGGGCGCGGGCTTGAGCTTGCTGCTCGCGTTGCTTGCATGGAGCCTCGCGAGCGGCCGCAGCCGCGCGATGCGGCTCGCGTCGAAGATGACGGCGGAAGTGCGGGAGAGCGAGGCCGAACTGCGCATTGCCGCCGTCGCGTTCGATTCGCTCGAAGGCATGATGGTCACGGACGCCGACGGCACCATCCTGCGCGTCAATTCGGCGTTCACCGAGTGCACCGGCTATACGGCCGAAGACGTGATCGGCAGGAACCCGCGCATCCTCAGTTCGGGCCGTCACGATGCCGCGTTCTTTCGCGACATGTGGGACACGATCCGGCGCGTGGGCGGATGGCAGGGCGAAATCTGGGACCGCCGCAAGAACGGCGAGATCTATCCGAAGTGGCTAACCATCACGGCCGTCAAGGCGGACGACGGCCGCGTCACGCACTATGTCGGCACGCACTACGACATCACCGAGCGCAAGCTCGCCGAAGAGCAGATCAAGGAACTGGCGTTTTTCGACGCGCTCACGCATCTGCCGAACCGCACGCTGCTGCGCGACCGGCTCAGGCAGGTGATCGCGCTGAGCGCGCAGAACCATACGCACGGCGCGCTGCTGTTCGTCGATCTCGACAACTTCAAGACGCTCAACGACACGCTCGGCCACGACAAGGGCGATCTGCTGCTGAGCCAGGTCGCGCAACGCCTGCTGGCGAGCGTGCGCGAGGGCGACACGGTCGCGCGCATGGGCGGCGACGAGTTCGTGATCGTGCTGGGCGACCTCAGCCGTATCCGCGAAGAAGCGGCGAGCGAGACCGAGAGCGCCGCCGAAAAGGTGCTGGCCGCGCTGTCGAGCCCTTACTATCTCGACGGCACGGACTTCCGCACCACCGCGAGCATCGGCGCGACGCTGTTCACGGGCCACGAAACGTCGATCGACGAGTTGCTGAAACAGTCGGATCTGGCGATGTACAAGTCGAAGGAAAGCGGGCGCAACGCGATCTGCTTTTTCGATCCGGCCATGCAGACGGTGGTGATGGAGCGCGCGGCGCTGGAGGCGGCGCTGCGCCGAGCGATCGACGAAGACCAGTTGCTCGTGCACTACCAGGCGCAGGTGTTCAACGGCG